>NZ_JARRSA010000027.1 GCF_029624655.1 Roseicyclus salinarum | reverse complement strand
CGGCGGCGGCGGACCGCAGGCCGCGCTCGCCCGCGCGCCCGGCCCCGATCTCGCGCGCTATCCGACCTGGGACAGCGTCGTGGCGCTGGTGGAAGGCGCGCGCGACATCAAGCTCCTGATCGAGGTGAAGTCCTGCCTGCGGCTTGTGTCCTACGCCCCCGGCCGGATCGAGGTCGAGCCGACCGGGAACGCCCCGCGCGACCTGCTGCCCCGGCTGGGCCGCATGCTGCAGACCGCAACGGGCGCCCGCTGGGCGATCACGGTCGGCTCCGGCGGCGCGCCCACCGAGGCCGAGCGCGAGGAGGAGGCGCGCCGCGCGCTGGAGCGGAGCGTCGCGCGTCACCCCCTGCTGCAGGCGGTGACGGCCGCCTTCCCCGAGGCGCGGATCACCGGCATCCGCACCCGCGACGAGCTGGCCCGCGAGGCCGAAGCCGAGGCGCTGCCCTGCCTGCCCGACCCCGATGACGCGGCCGACGACACGCCCGACGACTGGGATCCCTTCGAGGACGACTGACGCCCATGAGCGGCGCGGCGCCGCATCGCGCCCCGCGCGCGCCGCAACGCCTTGTTACATGCGCGCACGGCGCGTATCTGAAACGAAACCGAAAAGGGGGAAGACCGACATGCTGAAAGGATTGGGCGGGCTGGGCGACATGTCCAAGCTCATGAAACAGGCGCAGGAGATGCAGGCGAAGGTCGCCGAGCTTCAGGAAGGCCTAGGCAGCATCACTGTCACCGGCATGTCCGGCGCGGGCCTGGTGAAGGCCACGGCGACGGCCCAGGGCGAGCTGACCGGCCTCGACATCGACCCGTCGATCTTCAACCAGGACGACAAGGAAGTCGTCGAGGACCTGATCCTCGCCGCGATCAAGGATGCGCAGTCGAAGGCGCAGGAAAGAAGCCAGGAGGAACTGGCGAAGATCACCGAGGAACTGGGCCTGCCCGCGGGCATGAAGCTGCCGTTCTGAGGTAACTCCTTGGCCCCTCCCCCGTCCCATGACGGCGCGCCCCGCGACATCGAGGCGCTGATCGAGATCTTGTCCCGCCTGCCGGGCCTTGGGCCCCGATCGGCCCGGCGCGCGGTGCTGCACCTGCTCAAGAAGCGCGGCACGCTGATGTCGCCGCTCGCCGAGACGATGGCGAAGGTCGCGGAAACCGCGCGCACCTGCTTCAACTGCGGCAACGTCGGCACCGCCGACCTCTGCCCGATCTGCGCCGACGAGGAACGCAGGAACGGGCAGATCTGCGTGGTCGAGGATGTGGCCGACCTCTGGGCGATGGAACGCGGCCATGCCTTCGCGGGACGCTACCACGTGCTGGGCGGCACCCTCTCGGCGCTTGACGACGTCGGACCCGAGGACCTGCACATTCCCCGCCTGGTCGACCGCATCGCCGGCGAGGGCGTGCGCGAGGTCATCCTCGCGCTCAACGCGACTGTCGACGGCCAGACCACGGCCCACTACATCGCCGACGCGCTGGAAGGCACCGGCGTCTCCATCACCTCGCTGGCGCAGGGCGTGCCCATCGGCGGCGAACTCGACTATCTCGACGACGGCACGATCTCGGCCGCCCTCAAGGCCAGAAAGGCGCTCTGAACCATGCCGATCGCTCCCGGATACACGGCGCTCCTCTGCCCCGGATGCACCGAGAACCAGCTCTGGCTGACCGAAGACGGGCTGGAATGCCGGCGCTGCGGCCACGTCGTGGCCTCCGAGAACGGCGTCCACGCGCTCAACCCGGCCTATGGCGAGGTCCCGCCCGCCCCGGGCGCGCCCGAGGGCATCGCCCGCGCCTTCTTTCCAACCGAAGCGGCGCGCATCGGGCACTACCGAGATCTCGACATCATCCTCGGGCAGGTGCTCGGGCGGAAGAACCTCGGCGAGGTCCTCGAGATCGGGGCGGCTGGCGGAGCCTGGACCTGGGGCCTCGCGCATGACGAGCGGGTCCGGCGGCTCTACGCGACCGAGACCTCCACGACGGCTCTGGCGCACCTGGCCGAGATCACCGAAGGCGGCGCGGCGCTCGTGCTCGACAGCGGCACCGGGGGCCTCGGCATCGAGATGGGCGCGCTCGATCTCGTGCTCGGACGCGGCGCGCTGGCCCGCGAAAGCGACCCGCAGGACCTTCTGGCCAACGTGCGCCGCTGGCTGAAGCCGGGCGGGGTGGCGATATTCCTCGAACCCTGCCTGCAGGGCAAGATCTGGAACGCCTTCGTCATGGACCTCATCCGGCGCTTCGAGGCGCAGGGGGGCGGCGTCGCGAATGGCGACGAGAACGGCGGCGGAGGCGGCTTTCTCGGGCGCAAGGCCGCGCGAAAGGGCCTGAGCCAGCTGGCGCAGATGCGCCTGGAGGGCGCGACGCGCCAGGTCCTGCGAGGCGCGCGGGGCGAGGGAACCGGCGAGGACCGCGTCTTCGACATCTCGGCGCTGACGCACCTGGGATACGAGATCGGCTATGCCGAGTGCTACCCGATCGACCAGCCGCAGGAGGACGTGACGCCGCTGCGGCGCCTGCGAAACGCGCTCGACGGGCTTCTCGGCACCGAAAAGGGCACCCTCGACCGCTACGCGCCCGTCTTCGAGGCGCTCGAGGAGACCTTCGGCGCCCTCCCCGAGACGGCGCCCGTGGCCCCCTACATCTACTTCGTGTTCCGCTCGTGACGCTCCCCGGAGCGACCGGGGCCGGCGCGTCGGGTCCGACCGCGCTCCCGAAGTGCGTATTTCGGGAAAGATGAAAGCGCTTCGTCTTCATCTTTCTTCAAATACGCAATCCTGCCAGCCGCCGCCGGGTGTCACCGCATCGGGCTGAAGAGCGCCTCCTCCATGGTGCAGTCGCGCACCACGTCCGCGCCGCAGGTCCTCGGCTCGAGATTGCGGGTGAGGCACAGGCGGACCTCCTGCAGCCGGCCCTGACGGCATGTCACCGTCAGCATGTCGGCCCCGAGTTCAGGGTTCGCCTCGAGGAAGGCCTCCTCGACCACGCGGGCGGGAAGCCGCACCTCGCGGTCGAGACGGCGCAGGACCTCGGGGCGCCGGACGCGCTCGTAGGCGCGGCGCGACAGGTCGAAGTAGTCCGCCGAAGACAGCCCCGAGCAGACACCATGCTTGCGCCACTGGTGCCAGGCAAGGCCCGACGTGCCCATGATATCGGCCATCGCGGCCGTTGCGGCGCGCGACGGCGGCTGCCGCGCGGTCGGGCACCAGCTTGGCCATCCATCCTCGAACTGGGGCCAGAGGCCGTGCAGCGTGAACCCGAAGCCCCGGCCCGCATCGCATTGCGGGCTGTCGCGCGCGTCGCCTTCCAGAGCGCACCATGTCGGCGTCCAGCTGAGCGCCAGGACGTAGTAGTCGAACGTGCCCGCGGGTTCTCCCTCGGCGCCGGAGGCTCCGGGCCACAGCGAAAGCGCAAGCGCCAACGCCATCCATGCCTGACGCATTTCCCCTTCCCTCCCGATGCGACCGTGCCTATATACGGTGCGATTTCCCCGAAATCGAGGACCGGCGGGACAGACCCGCAGCCGCTCCGACGGCCCGTCACTCGTATACCCGCGTCCAAGGAGGCGACAGACATGAACAAACCGATCATGGCCAAGGCCACCGCCGTCTGGCTCGTCGACAACACCACGCTGAGCTTCAAGCAGATCGGCGATTTCTGCGGCCTTCACGAACTGGAGGTGCAGGGCATCGCGGACGGCGACGTGGCCGCGGGCGTCAAGGGTTTCGATCCGATCGTCAACAACCAGCTCACCCAGGAAGAGATCGACGCCGCCGAGGCCGATCCACTGCACAAGCTGAAGCTCAAGCACAATCCCGCCGCCGTCGGCGAGGAGAAGCGGCGCGGACCGCGCTACACGCCCCTGTCCAAGCGGCAGGACCGGCCGGCCTCCATCCTGTGGCTGGTGAAGTTCCACCCCGAGCTGACCGACAGCCAGATCTCGAAGCTGGTCGGCACGACCAAGCCCACGATCCAGTCGATCCGCGAGCGCACGCACTGGAACATCTCCAACATCCAGCCGATCGACCCTGTCGCGCTCGGCCTGTGCAAGCAGGGCGAACTGGACGCTGCCGTCCAGAAAGCCAACGCCAAGCGGGCCCGCGACGGCGAGGTCATGTCCGACGACGAGCGCCGCAAGCTCGTCTCGACCGAGCAGAGCCTCGGGATGGATACCGAGCCGAGGGTGCCCTCGTCGATTTCCGGGCTCGAGACGTTCTCGCTCAGCGACAGCGAGGACAATGACGTTGAGGACGACAAGCCGCAGCGCACCGTCGATGCGGACAGCCTCTTCAACCTGCCCGACAGCGACGACGACGAGGATGACGACGACGACCGCCGCCGCTGAGGCGTCGGGTCCCTGAGGCTTCCCCGGCATGCTCCGGGGGGCCTCGCCGCGCCTCTCCCGCGTCGCGAGCCTTCGGGCGCCGAACCATCCACAAGGGCGCCCCTGCCCGGTTGATCGTGGCATCGTCATCGGCACCGCGCGGACGAATGTCGGTCCGCCAATTCCCCACCAAGCGCAAGGACCGGCCGAGCGCGTCGCCGGATGGCGCTAGTGCGCGGCGATGCTGACGTTGTCCAGAAGCGTCCGGCCGCCATCCACTGTCAGCACCTCACCTGTCACGAACCCCGCGCCGTCAGAGGCGAGGAACTGGACAGCCGCCGTCACCTCGCGGGCGCTGGCGATCCGGCCGAGCGGAGTGCATTGCCGGATCTCCTGCCGGAGGCCCTCGGTCTCGTTCAGGCTTTCCTTCAGGCTCGTCGACATGACCGACCCGAAGGCCACGCCGTTGACCCGGATGCGGTGCGGTGCGAGCGCCACGGCGAGGCTGCGGGTCGCCTGGTCGAGGGCGGCGCACGAAATGGAGTAGCCCATGAGGTCGGGATGCGTCCGCCGCGCGGCGATGGACGAGATGTTGACGATGGAGCCTACGGGCCCTTCCTCGGCGCCCTCGGCCTCGGCCTGGGCGATCATGCGGTTGGCGACGGCCTGGCTGAGGCGGAGGGCGGCGAACATGTTCTGCTCGAGAAGCGCCGCGACCGAGCCGTCGGACGGGTCCAGCGGGTCGGTCGGCAGGATCTGCCTGCTGGCGTTCACCAGCACGTCGATCCGGTCGAAGGCGTCGAGCGTCGCGGAAAGAAGGTTCGCCACCGTCAGCCGCTCGCGCAGGTCGCCGGCGAAGTAGCGCACCTGCCCCTTGTCGTCCTCGATCTCGCCGCACTCGTCGGCAAGGCGCGCCTCGTCGCGGTCGGCGAACATCACGTTCGCGCCGCGATCGACGAAATGGCGCGCGATGGCCAGGCCGACGCCGTTCGCGGCGCCGGTGATGATCGCGGTCTTGCCCTGGATCGAAAGTGTCATCGTTTCCGTCCCCCGGATGTCCGTCCGGACGCGCGCCGTGGCTTGGACGCCTCGTAGAGCTTGTAGCCCTCGAGCTCGCCGATCTGCCGGCCGGTGGCGAACGCCTCCTTGAGGGCCGCCTCATAGGGCAGATGGCGGTTGGCGACCATGATGAATTTGCCGGAGGGCGACAGCATCCGCGTCGCCGCCGCGATGAAGGCGCGGCCGAGGTCGGGATCGGCGCGGCGGCCCGTGTGGAACGGCGGGTTGCACAGGATCGCGTCGTAGGGTTCGGACGGCTCGAAGCGCGTGGCGTCGGCCCAGTGGAACGCGGCGCGGGGATCGTCGACGTTGGCGCGGGCGGCCTCCAGCATGGCGTGGTCCGCCTCGATGAGGTCGAGGTACTCGATCCCCTCCTGCTCGGCCAGAACCTCGCCCGCGACGTAGCCCCAGCCGGCGCCGAGGTCGGCGACGCGGCCCTTGAGCGCGGGGGCGAGCGCCACGAGGATTTCCGAGCCCCGGTCGGGCGCATCGGCGGAAAAGCCGCCGGGGGCCGTGACGTAGCCCGCCGCGATCGTCTCGGGCAGCGCGATCCACTCCGCCAGTTCGCCGGGCAACTCCTCGGGCCGGTGCAGCCAGAACAGCTTGCCGTGGGCCTTGGAATAGACCTCGTCGACCGGCAGCAGCGCCCGCACCGCCTTCAGGATCGCCTCGATGCCCTCCTCCTTCGCGCCGTCGACCATCAGGAGCCCGCCGGGCTTCAGCAGCGACAGCGCCTCTGCCACGGCCGCGAGGGTGCGGACGCGGGACTTGACGATCTGGACGAGTGCTGCGTCGAAGCCGGGCGCGGCATCTTCAAGCTCCGGCACGACATCGAAGCCGCGCGACTGAAGCCTGTCGTGGTCGGGCCGGAAGCCCTGTACGGCGGTGATGTCGGCACCGGCGAAGGCGGCGAGGTCTGCCTCCCCCCTCGGCATGAGCGCCAGAAGCCGGCCCCCGGCGGGGGCGAGCGCGCCGTTCTCCAGCGCGAGGGTCCATCTGTCAGGGGTCATGGTGCGGGCGGAGAACCGAAACTCAGTCCTCCTTCTCCATCGTGCATTGCAGGGGATGCTGGTTGCGCCGCGCGAAATCCATCACCTGCGCGACCTTGGTCTCGGCGATCTCGTAGGAGAAGACGCCGACGACCGCCACACCCTTCTTGTGCACCGTCAGCATGATCTCGACGGCCTGCGAGTGGCTGACCCCGAAGAACCGCTCGAGAACGTGCACGACGAATTCCATCGGCGTGTAGTCGTCGTTGAGGAGCAGCACCTTGTACATCGGCGGGCGCTGCGTCTTTGGCTTCGTCTTGGTGATGACATTGGTGTCGCCCTCGTTCCCGGGAGGGTCGGTGGGCTTGTCCGCCATCATCGTCCATTCGTCCGTGCGCATCGGCGGTCCGTTCGTCTGCGTGGTCTGTCGCTTGGCGGCAATATATATGCCACTGAGCGATTCAGAAAAGAGGGCGGCGCCCCGGATGACAACCCAGGTCACGACCATCGGTTTCGACGCCGACGACACGCTGTGGCAGAACGAGACCTTCTACCGCATGACACAGGACCGGTTCGCCAGCCTGCTGTCGTCCTACACGGACGCGGGTCACCTCGCGACGCGCCTCCTCGAGGCCGAGCGGCGCAATCTCGGGCATTACGGTTTCGGCATCAAGGGCTTCATGCTCTCGATGATCGAGACGGCCATCGAGGTGACGGAAGGGCGCGTGCCGGCCAGCGTCATCTCCGAGATCCTCCTGGCGGGCCAGGAGATGCTGGCCCACCCCATCGAGCTTCTGCCGCAGGCCGAGGAGACCGTGCGCAGGCTTGCCGAAAGCCATACGCTGGTGCTGATCACCAAGGGGGACCTGCTGGACCAGGAGCGGAAGCTGGCCCAATCGGGCCTCGGCGAGGTGTTCGACGCGGTCGAGATCGTCTCGGACAAGACGCCGGGCGTCTATGCGCGGGCCTTCGCGGCGCACGGCGACGGACCTGCCCGCGCGATGATGGTCGGCAATTCGATGCGCTCGGACGTGATCCCCGCGATCGAGGCGGGGGCATGGGGCGTCTTCGTGCCGCACGGCCTGACGTGGGAGATCGAACATGCCGCCGCGCCCGAGGGGCAGCCTCGGTTTCGTGAACTGCCCGATCTCGGGGGCGTGCTAGATCTGCTGCGCGAAATCGAGGACTGATCCCGAACCGATGATCGACGCCGCCATCCTCCCGCTGCAGCGACGGCTGATGCAGCCGCCGGCCGAGCTTCTGGCACAGATTGGCGTCCGCGCCGACCATGTGACGCTCGCAGGGCTCGGCGTCGGCCTTCTCGCGGCCGGGGCGGCCGCGCTGGGGCTTTACTGGCTCGCCCTTGCGGGTCTGGTGCTGAACCGGCTGGCGGACGGGCTGGACGGCGCGGTGGCCCGGCTGACCCAGCCCACGGACCGGGGCGCGTTCCTCGACATCGCGCTCGACTTCGTGTTCTACGCGGCGTTTCCGCTGGGCTTCGTTCTCGCCGACCCCGCGGCGAATGCGCTGCCCGGCGCGGTCCTGATCGCGAGTTTCGTGCTGACGGGAACCTCGTTCCTCGCCTTCGCCATCATCGCCGAGCGGCGCGGGATCGCGGCCACGGCCTATCCCTCCAAGGGGATCCACTATCTCGGCGGATTGACCGAAGGCGCCGAGACGATCGCCGTCTTCGCCGCCTTCTGCCTGTTCCCGCAGGCGTTTCCCGTCATCGCGCTGGTCTTCGCAGCGGCCTGCGCCGTGACCGGCGCCACCCGCTATGCCGCGGGTTGGGCGATGTTTCCCGGCCGCTAGGCGCTCGGGACCGGTGCCAGCAGCCGCCGCGCGCCCGCCCCCGCGAACAGAAGCCACAGACAGAACGCGCTTTCCGCAAGAACCGGCAGCGCGTAGGCCGGCGCGAAGGCGGCCGCGAGCGCAGGATCCGCAAGGCGCAGCGCGCTTCCCGTGAGGTAGACGAGGCCCGACATCGCGATGCCGGCCGCGATCACCCGCGCGGCCCCGCCAAGCCGGCACAGCAGCATCCCCGTCAGCACCGAGTTCACGCCGAAGAAGGCGAGGCCAAGGTCGTAGCCCACCCCGTGCATCTCGATCAGGGCGCGGGCTGCCGGCGCGAAATCGGGCCGGAGGGCGGCCAGAAGGAACATCAGGCTCGCCGCGATCACCGCGCCCTGCATCAGGCGAAAGACCATCGCGGCCAGCGCAAGGCCCGCGCCGAGCGGCCGCAGGATCAGGAACAGAAGGACGGCGAGGGCCGCGTCGCACATCGCCATGACGGCATCGGCCACGATGGACAGGCGCAAGGGGCCGGGGGCGGCGGCGATCGAGGCGGCCACCGCCTCCGCGTCGCCGGCCGCAAGGATGGGACCGCGCAACAGCACCTCCGACGAGATGCCGAAGACGATGATCACGAGATAGAAAAGCCCCGCGAGGCGGAACATGGGAAGGGTGGGCGCTTGCATGTCGGGCCTCCTTGGGAGCGCGTGTGACCTGCTCCCGGCCTATTCCATGCAAAAGCGGCGGGGAATTCCCCGTTATTGCATCAAATCCATGCCAATGCGCATGGATGTGATGTCATCATCGCGTCAGGCGGCCTTCGAGCGGCGCTGCGAACGGCGGCGGCGCGGGGGGTGTGCGGGCTTGGCCGCGCCACCGCGTCCACCGGCCTTGCGGGGCGCGTCATGACGCTCCCACGGGGTGCCGTGACCCACGGGGATCGACAGGCCCGTGACCTTCTGGATGTCGCGCAGCTCGCCCATTTCCTCGGGCGTGCAGAAGGCGATGGCCGCCCCGTCCGCGCCCGCGCGCGCCGTGCGCCCGATCCGGTGGACGTAGATCTCGGGGACGTTCGGCAGATCGTAGTTGTAGACGTGCTTCACGTCGGGGATGTCGATGCCCCGCGCCGCGACGTCCGTCGCCACGAGAACCCGCACCTTGCCTTCGCGGAAGGCGCTGATCGCGCGGTCGCGCTGGCCCTGGCTCTTGTTGCCGTGGATCGAGGCGACGGCGAACCCCTCGGCCTCCAGCTTCTTGGCCAGCTTCTCCGAGCCGTGCTTGGTGCGTCCGAAGACGATGGCCCGCTCCTGGCGGTGGCCGTCGAGCAGGCCGATGAGGCGTCCGGTCTTCTCGTCCTTGGTCACGAAGTGCACCGACTGCACGATCTTGTCGACCGCGCGTCCGGGCGGCGTCACCTCGATGCGCAGGGGATCGCGCAGGAAGCTTGCGGCGAGCTGTTCCATCGTCTTGGGCATGGTGGCCGAGAACAGCATCGTGCGCCGGTCCTTCGGCAGCACCGTGGCGATCTTGCGCAGCGCGTGGATGAAGCCGAGGTCGAGCATCTGGTCGGCCTCGTCCAGCACCAGCTGGCGGACCTGCGCGAGGTCGATCGCGCGCCGCTCCATCAGATCCATCAGGCGGCCGGGCGTGGCGACCACGAGGTCCGCTCCACGCGCGAGGCGTCCCGCCTGCGCGTTCAGCGATGCGCCGCCGACCACCAGAACCACCGACAGCTTGCCCGTGCCCTTGAGAGGGTCGAGGGCCGTGGCGATCTGTTTCGCCAGCTCCCGCGTCGGTGCGAGGATCAGGCCGCGCGGGGCCTTGTGGGCCGGTCGCCCCTGCCGGTCGGCCAGCGCCAGCATCAGCGGCACGCCGAAAGCCACCGTCTTGCCGGTGCCGGTCTGTGCGAGGCCGAGAACGTCACGTCCGCCCAGCGCCGCGGGGATCGCGCGCTCCTGGATCGGGGTCGGGGTCTTCAGACCCGCGGAAGCAAGGCGGTCGACCATGTCGGCAGGAACGCCAAGGCTTTGAAAATCAGTCATCTTGTCCTTTCGGCCACCATTTTCGGCGGCCATGCAAAGGCCCCGCCGGAAATCGGCGGGACAGGCGGGGGCCGGGCCGGGGCGCACCAAAGGAGGGCGCGCGCCTGCGGCGGCCGTTCTCCCCTCGCGTGATGTCGGGAAATCTGTCGTCCTTGCGCATGATGCCGGCACGACGCCGGGGCCTGCTCACGCGGCAGGGCGCATAGGACGTGAATGGCAGGTAGCGACGCGGCCCCCCCGCGTCAAGGACCAAGTGAACGAAAAGGGGGGCGGCGCCGGAACGCCGCCCCCGTACTCGCTACGAACAACCGCTCAGCCGACGAGGGCGTTGTCGTCCCGCTTCACCGCGACGATTGCCGAGCGCGGCAGCGCGCCCTCGCCGTCGGGGAACGGCGCGTCGGGATGCTGGATGCCGACGAACATGGTGCGGCGGTCCGACGACCAGGTGAGGCCCGTCACCTCCGAGCCCTTGGGCCCTGTCAGGAAGCGGCGGATCTCGCCCGTCGCGGGGTCGCCCGCGAGCATCTGGTTGTTGCCCATGCCGGCAAACTCGCCCTCGTTCGAGTCGTCGCCGTCGGTCTGGATCCAGATCAGGCCCGAAGTATCGATCTGCATCCCGTCGGGCGAATTGAACAGGTTGCCCGCGTTGATGTTCGCGGTCCCCGCATAGGGGCCGTCCGCATGGACCTCGGGGTTGCCCGCCATGACGTAGAGATCCCACGAGAAGCCGTCCGC
This sequence comes from Roseicyclus salinarum, assembly GCF_029624655.1. GTDB lineage: Bacteria > Pseudomonadota > Alphaproteobacteria > Rhodobacterales > Rhodobacteraceae > Roseibacterium > Roseibacterium salinarum. The sequence continues at coordinate 39,280 of NZ_JARRSA010000027.1, read as the reverse complement.
GGCATGGTCGCCACCCTCGGGCCGCCAGCGCACGATCTGGCCGAACTCGTTGGCCTCGCGCGGGTTGACCGCGTTTACCGTCATCGGGTCGCCACCTGCGTTGCTGCGCACGCTGCCGTCATCCGTCGTCACGCCGCGGCGCGAGTTGTTGGTCAGGCAGCAATAGGCCTCGGTGGCGGTCGGGTTGACGGCGATCCACTCGGGGCGGTCCATCGTCGTGGCACCCACGGCCGATCCGGCGGTCCGCGTGAAGACGGCGATCGACGCCGCGTCCATGCCGGTCGCCTCGGGGGTCAGCGCGACCCAGCGGCCGGTCATGTCGTCCTCGAAGACGGCGACCGACAGCGTGCCCTCGCTGAGCAGCGTGGAGGTGTCGCCACCCGGAACGTAGACGTCGCGGCTGACCCAGCGATACATGAACTCGCCCCGCTCGTCGTCGCCCATGTAGACGACCACGCGGCCGTCGGGCGCCAGCGCATAGGCCGCGTTCTCGTGCTTGAAGCGGCCGAGCGCGGTGTGCTTGACCGGGGTGGCCTCCGGGTTCGCCGGATCGATCTCGACGATCCAGCCGGCGCGGTGCGGCTCGTTGGGGTTCATCGTCACGTCGAAGCGCGCGTCCCACTTGTGATAGTCGTAGCCCCAGCCGTCGGCGCCGATGCCATAGCGCCGGTAGCCGGCCGCGACGACCTCGTCCGACGGCATGTCGCCGGTCGCGCCGAAGTAGCCGTTGAAGTTCTCTTCGCAGGTCAGGTAGGTGCCCCACGGCGTCCGGCCCGAACCGCAGTTGTTGAACGTCCCCATCGAGGCCATGCCCGTCGGGTCCGCGTCCGTCTTGAGAAGGTCGTGACCGGCGGCGGGGCCGTCGAAGGTCATGTCCGTCAGATGCGTGATGCGGCGGTTGAAGGGGCTGTCGACCACGACGGACCAGCCGGCCTCGCCTTCGGCGATCTCCATGACCGAGACGCCCTGGAAATTCTGCAGGATGCGCACGTCATCGAGCGAGCCGGGCGTGCCGCCATCGGTGTGCGGCAGGTTGATGTCGCGGTTGGTGTATTCGCTGTTGACGACGAGGACCTCGTGGCCGTCGACGTTGAACAGCTCCATGCCGTCGGTGTTCTCGCCGAAGACGCGGTCCGACATCTCGACGGAGACGGCGTTCTGCGGATCGAAGGCGCCCTCGGCGTCGGAAAAGAGCGGGTCGCCCCAGCGCACGAGGACGTTCCAGCTGTAGCCCTCGGGGACGTGGACTGTGCCGTCGGTCTGCGGGGCGAGCTGCTCGAAGGCGAAGCGCGACATCTGCTGCGCGACGGCGGTGGTGCCCTTCAGGAACGACGTGCCCATGACGGCCGCGCCCGATCCGAAGGCGAGAACGCCACCGAGGAAGCCGCGGCGCGAGATCGCGCGTTCGACCACGCGGTCGAATTCCTGCACTTCGGGACGGGGGAAATTCAGTTCGTCCCAGTCGTCGGCGGACATCTTCGTGGTGTCGACATCTTTCATGTCGGAGCTCCCTGGCTTGATATTGCTGGCGTGGACCGATGCCGCGCGAGTCGGCGCATCGGTCCCACACTGCGGGAGCTAAGGCGCTTGCGTGACGTCCTTGTGACAGTCGGGCAAGGGGCGGGCATGTCCGCGAAGGGCCGGCGGGCGCACCTCAGGACACGCGCAGCACGATCTTGCCGATATGGGCCGAGCTTTCCATCCGGGCGTGCGCGGCCGCGGCCTCCTCCAGCGCGAAGACCCGGTCCATCACGGGCGCGATCCGGCCGGCCTCGAGCAGGGGCCAGACGTGTTCGGCGAGCTCTGCGGCGATGTCGGCCTTGGCCGCGTCCGACTGCGGGCGAAGCGTCGAACCGGTGATCGTCAGCCGCCGGACCATGACCTGCGCGAAGTTCAGCTCGACCTTGGGCCCCTGCAGGAAGGCGATCTGCACCAGCCGCCCGTCATCGGCGAGCGCCTTCACGTTGCGCGGAAGATAGTCGCCGCCGACCATGTCGAGGATCAGGTCCGCGCCGCCCTCTGCGCGCAGGATCTCGACGAAATCCTCCTCTCGGTAGTTCATCGCGCGCTCCGCGCCCAGTTCGGCGCAGGCGCGGCACTTGTCGTCGGAGCCCGCGGAGGCGAAGACCCGTGCGCCGAAGTGCCGGGCAAGCTGGATCGCGGTCGTGCCGATGCCCGACGATCCGCCATGGACGAGAAAACGCTCGCCGGCCTTCAGCTTGCCGCGCATGAAGACGTTGGACCAGACGGTAAAGAAGGTTTCGCAAAGCGCAGCCGCCTCGCGCATTCCCAGGCCGGCTGGCACGGGAAGCGCATGATCCTGATGCGTGACGGCGTAGTCCGCGTAGCCGCCGCCAGGCAGAAGCGCGCAGACCGCGTCGCCTTCCTTCCAGCGGGTGACGCCGGGGCCAACCCGCGCCACGGTGCCCGAAGCCTCCAGCCCCGGCAGGTCCGAGGCGCCGGGCGGCGGCGCGTAGTTGCCTGCACGTTGCAGCGCGTCGGGGCGGTTCACGCCGGCATGATCGATGGCGATGAGGATCTGCCCGGCCATCGGCTCGGGAACGGGGCGGGTTGCGGGCTTCAGCACCTCGGGGCCGCCGGGTTCGGTGATCTCGATCGCGCGCATCGTGCCGGTCATCGCCTTGTCTCCGTATCCTTGCCGTCAGGCACAAGGGATGGCCGTTCGTGCGCCGCGGGGCAAGGGGCGCGGACCCGTGCCCGGCGCCCCGGCCGCAGTCGCACCCGGCCCGGCGTCAGGACCGCCAGCGTCCGGGAAGGTCGGCCGGCGCGGTGCCCGAGGGCGCGCGCACGCGCTTCGCGATCCAGTCTGGGCCGGCCATGAACGGCTTGAGGAAGCGATTCTCGCGGACCTGCTTCTTCAGGGTCTCGAAGCGCATGACGTCGTCGATGCGCCGGTCGAGGAAGGACCACGTCGCCGCGTGCCCCGCCGACTGGTCGCCCAGCCAGTAGAGAACGGTCGCCGAGTAGACGCCCGAAAGCGTCGCGCGCTTGGTGTACCAGTTCAGGTCGTCGGACGTGTCGCCGAGCGCGGTCCAGATCGCGTCCGCCGTCTCCCACAGGGCCCTCGCGCCGTCGGGCGCGTGCATCGGAAGCGCAAAGAGGGTCGTGCCGCGGCGCACCGCCTCCTTGTGCGGCTCGGCGAGGTCGAGGCGCAGGCGCACCGCGTGGGCGACCTTGGCCCGGAAGCGCATTCCCGACAGGTCCTCTGCGCGGAGCGTCTCGGCCATCTCGCGGTCGCCGCGGCGGTGGAAGGCCATGGCGAGGTCGACGGCGCCGCGCGGAAAGAGCGCCCTCGCCGCCGAAAGCTCCACGTCGGCATCCGCCGCCGCGGCGCGAAACGCCGCCTCGGACCAGCCGTCGAAGGGGACGTGCATCAGGGCGGCGTCGAGGATGCGGTCGGCGTCCGCGATCCCGGTTTCCGTCGCGGTCTGGGTCATGTCACGGCTCCTTGCGGCTGTGGTGCGGTTGTCTGGACAACGTAGGGGCCCTTTGCTATAGGGCCACCTCCTGCAATGCTACGCAACTTCAACCTAGAAAGGTGGTGACAACCACATGCAGGTCAGTGTTCGCGACAACAATGTCGATCAGGCGCTCCGCGCGCTGAAGAAGAAACTTCAGCGGGAAGGCGTTTTTCGTGAGATGAAGCTCAAGCAGCATTACGAGAAACCCTCGGAGAAGAAAGCGCGCGAGAAGGCCGAGGCCATTCGCCGTGCCCGCAAGCTGGCGCGCAAGAAGGCGCAGCGCGAAGGTCTTCTCTGAAGCCCCTTTTCGACAAGCGAGCCTGTTGCGGGATCTCCCGCAAGGTGAACGGAACACCCCCGCGGCCGAGCCTCGGGGGTTTTTCGTTTCAGGCGCCCCGGCAGGGGACCCGCGGGATCACTCCAGCTGCGCGCGCACGCGCTCCATCCGCGCCTGCGCGGCGGCCTGCGCGTTGAGCATCTCGTAGTTGTCGTCCGAGTCGTCGTCGTAGGTGGTCGACGCGCGCACGCCGGGGATCTCGCCGAACGCGGCCATGGTGCGCGTCGGGAACCAGTTGCGCGAAACGGGCTCGAACCCGTCAGCCGACGCGAGGATGGACGAGATCGACACCGAGCACTGGGCGCGGGGCACCGGGCCGTAGGCCTCGACCGCCTCGATCAGCGTCGCGGCCTGAAGCGGCGTCACGTCCAGTTCCTGCTCGACGACGTGGTAGGTCTCGCGCGCGTGGTAGTCGATGTAGAAATCATAGAGCTGCGGCGTCATCCCGTAGAGGACGTCGTTGCGCTCGGGGGCGAGGGGGTGGCGCCAGCTTCCGGCCGGGTCGAACAGCACCCTCTCGGGGCCGTCGATCAGGAGCGCCGAATGACCGCCCGACCCGTCCCGGTTGGAGATGACGGTGATCAGCGTGACGCGCGACGGACCTTCGGGGATGTAGCGCGACTGGGCCACGACCTCGTCCGGGGCCCAGACCGATTCCGCGCTGCCGCAGGCGGCAAGCCCGAGCACCATGCCCAGCACCACGACACGGCCCAGGGCCCGCGGCGTCAGCGCGCGCGCCGGCCGGGAGGTCATCTCGCGAAGATGGCCAGGAAGAGGACGATCACGATGCACACGATCGCGATGTTGATCGCCCAGCGGATGAAACCCGCGAACGTCTTTTCCTGCTCGCTGATGTCCATCTCACCGGGCTTGTAGTCGTTTTCGGCCATGGTCGTTCCCTCGGGCTGTGCTGGCGTTTCGCCCTTGCGATAGCCGATTTGGCCATGCCTGTCAGCCCCGCGGCGACCTTCCGGGTGCGGCGCGGTGTCAGGGGGAGGACACCGCCGGCGACCACAGCCAAGCGCCGTCCGCGCGCCGTTCACGCGTGACCTCGCCAAGGTGCAGCAGGTGGTTCAGGTGCGCCACAGCCTCGACCAGCGCGAGGCCGTAGGTGCCCTCGTCGATCCTCCGCCGGAACAGCGGGGCGAAGCATTCCGCAGCCGTGCGCGGGGCCTCCGCCAGATGTGCCCGCAGCCTGTCGAGCGCGCTTTCGTGGTTCTCGATCATCTGCCGCAGCCTGTCGGGCAGCCCGGTGAACGGCAGCTTGTGGCCCGGCAGGACCAGCTGGGCCTCGGTCGCGTGGGGCCGGAGCTTCAGGCAGGCGCCGATCCAGTCCGCGACCGGGTCGGCCATCGGTTCTGTCGCGTAGACGCCGAGGTTCGGCGAGATCGAGGGCAGAAGCTGGTCGCCCCCGATCACGAGGTCGCCGTCCTCGCACCAGAGCGTCGCGTGGTCCGGCGCATGGCCGTGGCCGAGGCGGACGATCCAGTCGCGCCCTCCGAGGCGCAGGCGTTGCCCCTCGTCGATCCGGGTGAAGCCCAGAGGCATCGGCGCGACCATGTCGGCAAAATTGAAGGGACGCTCCTCCCTCCGTTTCTCGAGGATGTCGGGCGCCATGCCTGCGCCCTGCCAGAACGCGACCTGTTCCGGCGTCGCACGGTCCTGAGCGTCGAGGGTCAGCATCCGCGCGAACAGCCACGCGGTGCGCGTCATCAGAAGTTCCGCGCCGCGGTCCTGGAACCAGCCCGCGAGGCCGACGTGATCGGGATGGTGATGCGTGACGAGAACGCGCACGACGGGCGCCCCCGCAAGCGCGCCGGCCGTCGCCGCCTCCCACGCCGTGCGGCAGCGGCGCGCGTTCAGGCCGGTGTCGATCAGGGTCCAGCCGTCGGCATCGCGCAGCGCGTAGACGTTGACGTGATCAAGCGCCATCGGCAGCGGCAGGCGCAGCCACAGGATGTCGGGGGCGACCTCGACCGCCGCCCCCGGCTCGGGGTGGGTCTCGTGCGGGTAGACGATCACGCCGCGAGATCGTCGGGCGACAGCGCATAGAGGTCGCCTGCCCCCTGCACGGCCTCCGCCAGCAGCCCCGGAACGGCGGCCATCTGCCGGGCGAGGAAGCTCTGCGCGAGGCGTGTGCGCGGGCTGTCGGGCTCGGCCAGGGCGGCGCGCAGGTGGTAGTGCCCGCCCAGCGTCAGCGCAAAGGCGCGGGTGAAGGGCACCGAGCCCGCGAACCGGTCGTTCGGCTCCAGCGCCAGCATCCGCTCGGTCGCCCCGCGCAGCGCCGAGGCCGCGGCGGCGAGCGCGTCGCTCCCCGCCCGCTCCGCCGTCTCGGCCACCTCGTCGAGCAGCGCGAAAGCCGCGGCACCGCCGTCCGACAGCTTGCGCCCAACGAGGTCCATCCCCTGGATGCCGTTGGTGCCTTCGTAGATGGCCGTCACGCGCACGTCGCGGGCGTATTGCGCAGCGCCCGTTTCTTCCACGAAGCCCATTCCGCCATGCACCTGGATGCCGGTGTCGGCGGCGGCCATGCCGGTCTCGCTGCCGTAGTTCTTGACGATGGGCGTCAGGAAGGCCGCGCGCGCCTTCCATGCGGCGTCGTCCGTGGCCTTCGCCATGTCGATCGACACCGCGAGGTCGAGCGCCATGGCGCGGGCGGCGAAGACCTCGGCTTTCGTGCCCGTCAGCATCCGGCGCACGTCGGCGTGGTCGAGGATCGTGCCGGTCCCCCCGGCCACCATCGGGCGGCCCTGCACGCGGTCGGCCGCATGGGCCAGCGCATGCTGGAAGGCGGCTTCGCCCACGGCGAGCGCGTGGACGCCGACGCCGAGGCGGGCGTTGTTCATCATGGTGAACATCGCGGCCATGCCGCCGCCCTCCGGGCCCACCAGCCAGCCCGTGGCGCCGTCGTAGTCCATCACGCAGGTCGGGCTGCCGTGCAGGCCCAGCTTGTGCTCCAGCGACACGACCCGGAGGCCGTTCGCCACGCCCGCCTCGCCGTTCTCGTCGGGCAGGCGCTTCGGCACGAGGAAAAGGCTGATGCCCCGCGTTCCCTGCGGCGCGTCCGGCAGGCGGGCGAGCACGAGGTGCACCGTGTTCTCGGTGAAGTCGTTGTCGCCCCACGAGATGTAGATCTTCTGCCCGGTGATCGCGTAGGTGCCGTCGCCCCGCGGCTCGGCCCGCGTCCGCAGCGCGCCGACATCCGAGCCCGCCTGCGGCTCGGTCAGGTTCATCGTGGCGTTCCATTCGCCGGAAACCAGCTTCGGCAGGTACACGGCCTTCAAGCCGTCGCTCGCGTGATGCTCCAGCGCCTCGATCTGGCCCTGGCTCATCAGCGGCGCAAGCTGCAGCGCGAGGCAGGCCGAGGCGATCATCTCGTTGACCGCGCTCGTCACCGCCATCGGCATTCCCAGACCGCCATGCGCGGGGTCGGCCGCAAGGGCCACGAATCCCGCCTCGGAGATCGCCCTCCAGCCCTCGGCATAGCCGGGCGGGGTCCGCACGACGCCGTTCTCCAGCCGGGCGGGGTGCAGGTCGCCCGCGCGGTTCAGCGGGGCCAGCACGTCCTCGCAGATGCGGCCGGCCTCGGTCAGCATCGCGGCCACGGTCTCGGGCGTGGCCTCGGCGAAACGGTCGGTCGCGGCGACCCTGTCGAAGCCCACGATCTTCTCGAGGCAGAACATTATCTCGGAAACCGGCGCGCGGTATGGCATGGCAAACTCCCTCGTCTCTGGGCGGTCCGGGTTTGCAGGCGCGTCGAAATCGCGCTACGCCCGCCCTGGCCCGCGCCAGTCCTCCTGTCGCCCGCGAGAGCTAGGGTCGCGCGCGGGTCCGGATCAACCTCAACGTTACGTCACGGATGTCCGCGTCAAGTCCAGAGCTTCTTTCCCCCGACGCGCAAGGCATCGCGCGCGCCGCGTCGATCCTCGCGGCGGGCGGGCTCGTGGCCGTCCCGACCGAGACGGTCTACGGCCTCGCCGCCGACGCCGCGAACGGTCGCGCGGTGGCCCGGATCTTCGAGGCGAAGGGACGGCCCAGCTTCAATCCGCTGATCGTGCATGTGCCCGACGTCGAGGCCGTGGGGCGCATCGCCGTCATGACCGGCGCCGCCCGGACGCTGGCCGACGCCTTCTGGCCGGGGCCCCTGACGCTGGCGCTGCCGCTCCGGCCCGATGCCGGGCTTTCGCCGCTGGTCACGGCGGGACTTGCGACCGTCGCAGTGCGGGTGCCGGCCCATCCGGTCATGCGCGCGGTTCTGGAGAAGTTGGGGCGCCCCGTCGCCGCGCCGTCGGCGAACCCCTCGGGACGGATCAGCGCGACCGAGGCGGCGCATGTCCTCGAGGGCCTCGGGGCGGCGGTGGACGCGGTGCTGGACGCGGGCCCCTGCCCCGTCGGCGTCGAATCGACCATCCTCGCACCCGGCGAAGCCGGCGTGCGCCTGCTGCGCGAAGGCGGCATCCCCCGCGAGGCGGTGGAGGCAGTGGCCGGCCCCCTGACGGCGGACCTGACGCCGGGCCGGATCGAGGCGCCGGGCCAGATGGAACGGCACTACGCCCCCGGCGTACGCCTCGTCCTTGGCGGAACGCCGCAGCCCGGCGAGGTCACGATCGGGTTCGGCCCCGGCGATGCGGACCTGTCGCTGTCCCCGTCCGGCGACCTCGTGGAGGCGGCCGCGCGGCTGTTCTCGGTCCTGCACGAGGCGGACGCGATGGCGCGCCGGACGCAGGCGCAAGCGATCCGCGTCGCCAAGGTTCCCGACACCGGGCTCGGGCGCGCGATCAACGACCGGCTGCGCCGCGCCGCCGTTCCCGAGGCCTGAACGGCCTCAGGCGTGGCCCGCTTCGGACGAGAGCATCAGGGGGTGAATGCCGAGCGACTTGAGCGCCGCCTCCCACTTGCCTTCCATCGACGCGGCAAAGACGAGTTCGGGCGACGCCTCGGCGGTCAGCCAGCCGTTCTGCGCGATCTCGGCCTCGACCTGGCCCGGCCCCCAGCCGGCATAGCCGAGCGCGAGCAACGCCTGTCGCGGCCCGCGCGCGTTCGCGATGTCCTCGAGGACGTCGAGCGTCGCCGTCATGGAAAAACGCGGGTCGACCACCAGCCCGTCATCGCCGTGCGCCGCATAGTCCGACGAGTGCAGGACGAAGCCCCGCCGCATCTCCACCGGCCCGCCGTAGCAGACCGGCACGTCGCGCACGGCGCCGGGGCTTGCGATCTCGAGCTGCTCCAGCAACTCCGAGAACGTCACCTCGTCCATGCGCTTGTTGACGATGAGGCCCATCGCGCCTTCGGGCGAATGGGCGCACAGGAACACCACGGCGCCCGCGAAGCGCGGGTCGCCCATGCCGGGCATGGCGATCAGGAGCTTTCCAGTCAGCTCTTCGGGGGCGGACGGCGTCTGCATCGCCCGAGCATGGGGCTGTTGCGGATTTCAATCAACCCGCCCGTGATGGCGCACGGGTTCCCCAAAACGTGACTTTTCATTTCATCTGCGACTGTCTACCCCCGATCCATGCTCAGGGCCCTGCACACACTCGGTTTCGCGTCGCTCGTCGCGGCCGCTGCCTGCTTTCCGCCCGCGCCGGCGTCGGCCGAGTTCGCGGGCCGAAGCGTGGACGAGGTCGTGCAGGTGTCGCTCATCGAGGGCTGGCGGATGGAGGACGGGCGGCACATGGCCGGCATCCGCATCACGCTCGCGCCCGGGTGGAAGACCTACTGGCGCGCGCCGGGCGACGGCGGCGTTCCCACGGTCCTGCGCCTGCGCTCGGCTGAGGGGATCGAGGGCATGGCGATCCACTGGCCCGCGCCCGAAATCTTCTTCACCAACGGACTCAGGTCGATCGGATACCGCGACGACGTCGTTCTGCCGGTCGAGTTCGCCCTGTCGGACGGCGGCGCGCACCGTCTGGAGGGCAGGCTCGACATGGGGGTCTGCCTCGACATCTGCCTTCCGATCAGCCTCGACATCGAGGGTGAACTTCTGCCGGATCGCGAGCGGGACCGGGCCATCGGCCGCGCCCTGTCGAACCGGCCGCTCACCGCGACCGAGGCCGGGGCGGGGGACGCGCGCTGTTCGGTCGAGCCCATCTCGGACGGATTGCGCGTGACGGTGACGGCGGACGTGCCGCCGACCGGCAGCGACGAAACGCTGGTGCTGGAGCATCGCGACCCGCAGATCTGGGTGTCCGAGGCCGCGAGCCGGCGCGATGGCGGGACGATGACCGCCGTGGCCGATGTCGTGCCGTCTGACCACGGGCCCTTCGCGCTGAACCGTGGCGACCTTCGCATCACGGTGATCGGCTCGCGCATGGTCGTGGAACTGGACGGCTGCAGGGGCTGAGCGCTCAGGCAGTCCGGCTGAGCGCGGAGAGGGCCACGAGCGGCCTGCGGGGCAGCGTCCTGACCCAACACCGGAAGCACGACCACCATCCCGACGCCCGGCACGGTCGTGAGCGTCGTCGGCAGCACGGGCCCGAGGCGGTCGCAGACGCCGCCGCCGTCCGGTTGAGGCGTGGCCGCGTCAGGCGCACGAAAGCGTCATTTCCGGCGCAGGTGCTCGTCCAGCCGGGGCAGTATCTCGACGAAGTTGCAGGGCCGGTGCCGATAGTCGAGCTGCCATTTCAGGATCTCGTCCCACGCGTCCCGGCACGCCCCCGAAGATCCCGGCAGCGCGAAGAGGTAGGTGCCGTTGGCCACGCCGCCCGTGGCGCGCGACTGCACCGCCGAGGTGCCGATCTTCTGCATCGACACCATGGTGAAGACCGTGGCGAAGGCCTCGATCTCCTTTTCGTAGACATCGCGGTGCGCCTCGACCGTCACGTCGCGGCCCGTCAGTCCGGTGCCGCCGGTCGTCAGGATCACGTCGATGCCCGGATCTGCCACCCAGGCGCGCAGCTGATCGGCGATCTGTGCGCGCTCGTCGGGCAGGATGTGGCGCGCGGCGAGGATGTGCCCCGCCTCGGTCAGGCGCTCGACGAGGACGGCGCCGGACTTGTCCTCGGACAGCCCGCGCGTGTCGGAAACCGCCAGGATCGCGATGCGGACAGGCTTGAACGGGCGGCTTTCGTCGATGCGGCTCATGCGGTTCCCCTCAGGCGGGCCTTCAGCGACAGGAGGTCCTCCCACGCGCGCGCCTTCTCGGCGGGCTGGCGCAGCAGGAACGCGGGATGGAACATCGGCAGCGCGGGGCGGCCCACCGCCTCATCCCATGTGCCGCGCATGCGCATGATGCCGCGCCGGCCCAGAAGGCCCTGGCAGGCCCAGTTGCCCATCAGCACGAGAACCTCGGGATCGGCAAGCTCGACATGGCGACGCACGAAGGGCAGAAGGATGGCGATCTCCTCGGGGGTCGGATCGCGGTTCTGCGGCGGACGCCACGGCAGCATGTTGGTGATGTAAAGCGCGGCCTCGGGCGTCTCGGCGTGGCGCGAAAGGCCGATGGCGGCGAACATCGCGTCCAGAAGCTGCCCCGCGCGACCCACGAAGGGTTTGCCCTGCAGGTCCTCGTCGCGGCCGGGCGCCTCGCCCACGACCATGACCCGCGCGCGCGCGTCGCCGTCGGAGAACACGAGATTGCGCGCGCCGTGGCGCAGCTCGCATCCCTCGAACGCGGCAAGGGAAGCCTGCAGGTCCTGCAGGCTGCCGGCGGCGGCGGCGGTGTCGCGGGCGAGCGCCGTCGCGGCGTCCGCCACGGCCTTCTCGTCCACCACGGCCGCCGCCGGGGCCACCACCGCAGGGGCGGCAGGGCCGGGCACCGCGGGCGCGGGCGCGGCAGGTGCGGGCGCGGCAGGTGCGGGCGCCTTCCGCGCGGTCTCGGGCAGGTCGAAGCGGTTGACCGGCGCGTCGAGGATCGCCTCGTCCGCGCCAAGTTCCACCTGCCAGGCGAGTTGCGCCAGCGCGTCGTGCGACTCCGTTGCATCCATGCCGGCAAAGGTAGGGCCGCGCGGGCGCGAGCGGAAGGGGGCTTGCGGCCCTGCGGCGCTCCTTGCGACGGGACGGTCCGTCATCGCCCTCCCGACCTTGCCGCGACGCGCCGCCCGCGCCTATAAGCGGCGAGGCGGACAACGGGATCATGCCATGAGCTTCCGGCAGCAGCACCTTCTGGGCATCGAGCCCCTGCACCCCGAGGAGATCCACGCGATCCTCGACCTCGCCGACCGCTATGCCGACGCCGAGCGCGGCGACCGCGTGCATGGCCGCGTCCTCGAGGGGCTGACCCAGATCAACATGTTCTTCGAGGCTTCGACCCGCACGCAGGCGAGTTTCGAGATCGCGGGCAAGCGGCTGGGCGCGGACGTGATGAACATGGCGATGCAGGCCTCGAGCCTGAAGAAGGGCGAGACGCTGATCGACACGGCGATGACCCTGAACGCGATGCACCCAGACATCCTGGTGGTCCGGCACCCCCATTCCGGCGCGGTGGACCTTCTGGCGCAGAAGGTGAACTGCGCGGTCCTGAACGCGGGCGACGGACGGCACGAGCATCCCACGCAGGCGCTTCTCGACGCGTTGACCATCCGGCGCGAGAAGGGGCGGCTGCACCGGCTGACCATCGCGATCTGCGGCGACATCGCTCATTCCCGCGTGGCGCGGTCGAACATTCACCTTCTGGGCAAGTTGGAAAACCGTCTGAGGCTGATCGGCCCGCCGACGCTGATGCCTGCGGCGGCGGCCGACTGGGGCGTGGAGGTGTTCGAGGACATGGAACAGGGCCTGAAGGATTGCGACGTGGTGATGATGCTGCGGCTGCAGAAGGAGCGCATGGACGGCGCCTTCATCCCGTCCGAGCGGGAATACTACCACCGCTTCGGGCTGGACGCCGCCAAGCTGCGCGCGGCGAAGGACGACGCCATCGTGATGCACCCCGGCCCGATGAACCGCGGCGTGGAGATCGACGGCACGCTGGCCGACGACATCAACCGCTCGGTCATCCAGGAGCAGGTGGAGATGGGCGTCGCCGTGCGCATGGCCGCGATGGACCTTCTTGCCGCGAACCTTCGCGCGGCGCGGGCGGACGCCGCCGATCGCAGGGGGATCATGGCATGAGCGCGAAGACCCTCCACATCTTTGCCGTGAACGGCGACAGCGACCTGCGCCACACCCACCTCTCGCGCGCGAAGGGCGAAGCGCCCGAGCTGCCGGACCTGCGCCGATGGCTGGGCGTCGAGACGCTGGACACCGACAGGATCGAGCTGTTTCCGCTGAAGGAACTCGACGGGACGCGACTGTCGCAATACGTCACGATGGCCTTCGATCCCGTGCCCCTGATCGACACCGCGACGGCAGCGCGCCTCGACGCGCTGGACGGGTCGGTCCTGCTGGTGCCCGACACCGCGTTCACCGGCGTCTTCCACCCCGGCGCGGAACTCACGAGGATCGCGACGCTCTCTCTCGCGCTGCCCGATCACGACGCGGACCTGCCGCGGGCCGATGTCACGCCCTATCCCGCCCCGGGGCCCGACCGCTTCCCGCCCGAACGCGCGGGCGGCTCGGGAAAGGGGATCCCGCAATGGGCGAAATTCGCGATCTTCATCGCGATCTTCGTCCTGCTCTACATCCTGCTGGACGGCTGATGGACGTCACGTCGACCCGAACCGTGTTCACGCCGGCGACCGCGCTCAAACCGGGCGAGCGGCGGCTCGCCACGTTCAGGGGCGACCGCGCCACCTATTGGCGCGAACACGCCTGGATCGCCGCGGTCGCGATGGCGGCGGGGATGGCGATCCTCTGGGCGCTCGGCAATCCGCATGTCTGGACCGGAGCCGTCGGCGGGCTTTTCGCCATCGCGGTGCGAGCCTTCTACCTCGCCTCGGACGAGATCCGGATGGAGTGGTGGCTGACGGACCGGCGGCTTCTGGGCCCCGGCGCACGGGCGGTCGCGCTGGAGAACGTGGACGCCGTGCGCGGCCTGTTCTCGGCGGTGCAGGTCGTGACGGTTTCGGGCGACAAGCATCTTCTGAAATACCAGGCCGACCCCGGTGCGGTCATCGCGGGCATCGACGATGCGCGCGGACGGAGGCCTGCATGACGAACGCCCTTCTGCACAACGCCCTTCTGATCGACCCTGAGGCCGGAACGGAAACCCGGGGCTGGGTCAGGATCGAAGGCGGCCTGATCGCCGAGACCGGCACCGGCCCGCGCCAGGGCGGCACGGATTGCGGCGGGCTGTGCCTTGCGCCGGGGATCGTGGACGTGGGCGTCAAGGTTGGCGAGCCGGGCGAGCGCCACAAGGAAAGCCTGCGCACCGCGGGCCTTGCCGCGGCGGCGGGCGGCGTCACCACGATGATCACCCGGCCCGACACGCTGACGCCGATCGACACGCCCGAGGTGCTTGAATTCGTCACACGGCGCGCACTCGAGGAGACGCCGGTCCGCGTGCGCCCGATGGCCGCCCTGACGAAGGGCCGGCAGGGCCACGAGATGACCGAGATCGGGTTCCTTCTGGATGCGGGCGCGGTGGCGTTCTCGGACGGCGACGCCGTGACCGGGGACACGCGCGTCCTGTCGCGCTGCATGACCTATGCCCGCGGGCTCGGCGCGCTGATCCTCGGCCACCCGCAGGATCCGGGGCTGAGCCGCGGCGCGGCCGCGACCTCGGGCAAGTTCGCCGCGCTCAAGGGGCTGCCTTCGTCGCCGCCGATGGCCGAGCGCATGGGCCTTGAGCGCGACCTCGCGCTGGTGGAGATGACGGGCGTGCGCTACCACGCCGATCAGCTCTCGACCGCCGCCGCGCTGCCCGCCCTGCGGCGCGCGAAGGCGGCGGGCCTCGACGTGACCGCCGGCGTGTCGATCCACCACCTGACCCTGAACGAGCTCGACGTGGGCGACTTCCGCACCTTCTTCAAGCTCAAGCCCCCGCTCAGGTCCGAGGACGACAGGCTCGCCATGGTCGAGGCCGTGGCGGACGGCACGATCGACGTGATCTGCTCGATGCACACGCCGCAGGACGAGGAATCCAAGCGCCTTCCCTTCGAGGCCGCGGCCAGCGGCGCGGTGGGCCTCGAGACGCTGCTGCCCGCGGCGATGCGGCTCTACCATGCGGGCGCGCTGGACTTGCCGCAGCTTTTCGCCGCCCTCGCGCTGAACCCGGCGCGGCGCTTCGGGCTTCCGGGCGGGCGGCTCGCGCAGGGCGCGCCGGCGGACCTTGTCCTGTTCGACCCCGAGGCGCCGTTCCGCCTCGACCGGAGCACGCTCAGGTCGAAATCCAAGAACACGCCCTTCGACGGCGCGCTCCTGCAGGGGCGCGTCGCGGGAACATGGGTCGGGGGCGTGCGCGTCTTCGACAGGACCGGAGCCTCGGCATGATGCCAGCATTCGACAGCGGCGCCGCCACGCTTTCGCTGGTGGCCCTCCTGGCCTACCTTCTGGGGTCGGTGCCCTTCGGGATCGTGATGGCGCGGGCCTTCGGGCTGGGGGATCTGCGCAAGATCGGATCGGGCAACATCGGCGCGACGAACGTCCTGCGCACGGGCAACAAGACGGCCGCCGCGCTGACGCTGATCCTGGACGCGGGCAAGGGCGGCATCGCCGTCCTTCTCGCGCGGGCCCTCGTGGGCGGAGAGGACGCGGCGCAGATCGCGGCGTTCGCGGCGTTCTTCGGGCACTGCTTCCCGGTCTACCTCCGCTTCCGGGGCGGCAAGGGCGTGGCGACGTTCTTCGGCACGCTCTTCGCGCTCTGGTGGCCGCTCGGCCTTGCGGCAGGCGCCACATGGCTCGTCGTGGCGGGCGTCGGCCGCTTCTCGTCGCTCGCGGCACTGGTCGCGGCGGTCCTGTCGCCGGTATGGGCCCGGCTTCTGGGGCATCCGGAACTGGCCGTCCTCTGTACGCTTCTTGCCGCCCTGATCGTCTGGCGTCACCGCGAGAACATCGCGCGCCTCAGGGCCGGCACCGAGCCGAGGATCGGCCGCAAGACCTGACCCGCGCGGGCCGGACCCGCGCCATGTCCCCAAGATGCCATTCTCCGGCCATTTTCACCCCGTATCCCCGGCGAAACGGCAACATCCATCGGCGAGGGGGTGGGCGGTCATCATGGGAATGTTCGGCGCCGTCGGGTCGGTCTACCGGAACATGTTCGACTTCTCGGGCCGCGCGCGGCGCGCGGAATACTGGTGGTTCGTGCTTTTCACTTTCGTGGTGGCGCTGCTTCTGCAGGGCGCGGCGATCTTCTGGGTCCTCACCCAGCCGCAGGTTGCCACCGGAGACGGGCCCGCGCTTCAGGCGATGATCAAGGACTACGAGGCGCTGTTCCGGCGCTATTCGGCCGTCTACCTCGTGGCGACCCTGTTCCTTTACTGGATCCCCTACCTCGCGGTGACGGTGCGCCGTCTCCACGACACCGGACGCAGGGGGTGGTGGATGTTCAAGCCCCTGATCCTGGGCTTCCTCGCGGTCTTGGGGCTCGTGACGCTGGCGTCGCGCAGCGCATCGCAGGACACAGCCGAGACGATGGCCCTCGCCGCCACGGCCGTGCCGGCGCTCTGTTCGATATGGTTCATCGTGGTGCTCTGCCTGCCGGGCACACGCGGCGAGAACCGCTTCGGGCCCGATCCCGTCGAGGGCCGGCAGAGGCAGGCGCACAAGAAGGCGCGCATCAAGGCCGAGGAAGACGACCTTGGCCGACAGGTCGCCCAGCAGCGCAAGTCCGAGTTCGAGGATTACTACCGCGCGCGCGTGCTGCCCGCGATCGAGCGCAACAAGTCCGTGCGCCGGACCTGAGGCCCCTCAGTAGCTGTATTCCGAGTAGATGCGGCTGAGGTCGCCCGCCCAGTCGGTGCGGTAATGCTCCAGCAATTCGTCGGCGGGCACCTTGCCCGTATCGACGCTGTCCTTCAGCGCAGCAAGGAAATGCGTCTCGTCCGGGATGAGGCCGCCCGCGCCGGGACGCGCCCGCGCGCGCAGGCCTTCCTCGGCGATGGCGACGACGTCTCGGGCGAGCGTGCGCATGTCGATCGTGCCGACGCGCGCGTCGAGCGCGTGGACCGAGGCCGCGACACGAAGCTCCTCGCGCGTTTCGTCATCCCAGCCCTTCACGAGGTCCCAAGCGGCGTCGAGCGCGGACTGGTCGTAGGTCAACCCCACCCAGAACGCGGGCAGCGCGCAAAGCCGCCGCCACGGCCCGCCATCGGCGCCGCGCATCTCTATGAACTTCTTGATCCGCGCCTCGGGGAAGATCGTGGTCAGGTGATCGGCCCAGTCGCTGAGCGTCGGCACCTCGCCCGGCAGCGCGGGAAGCCTGCCCTTCAGGAAGTCGCGGAAGGACTGGCCGAGGGCGTCGATGTATCTGCCGTCGCGGTAGACGAAATACATCGGCACATCGAGCGCGTAGTCCACCCACCGCTGGAACCCCATGCCCTCCTCGAACACGAAGGGCAGCATCCCGGTCCGGTCGGGGTCGAGGTCGCGCCAGACGCGGCTGCGCCACGACTTGTGGCCGTTGGGCGCGCCGTCGATGAACGGAGAATTGGCGAAGAGCGCGGTCGCCACCGGCTGCAGCGCGAAGGCCACGCGCAGCTTTTGGACCATGTCGGCCTCCGAGGCGAAGTCGAGGTTCACCTGCACCGTGCAGGTGCGGTACATCATCGTCTTCCCGAGCGTTCCGACCCGGTCCATGTAGTCGGTCATCAGCCGGTAGCGCCCCTTGGGCATCATCGGCATGTCCTCGTGGTGCCAGATCGGCGCGGCGCCGAGGCCGATGAAGCCCACGCCGATCGCGTCGGCGACCTCGCGGACCTCGCGCAGGTGCTCGTTCACCTCGTCGCAGGTCTGGTGGATGGTCTCCAGCGGCGCGCCTGACAGCTCGAGCTGGCCACCGGGTTCGAGACTGACGTTGGCGCCGTCCTTCTCGAGGCCGATGATGTTGCCGCCCTCCAGCACCGGCGTCCAGCCGAAGCGCTCCCGAAGCCCCTCGAGAACCGCCTTGATTGACCGCTGGCCGTCATAGGGCAAGGGACGCAGCGTGTCCTTCGTGTAGCCGAACTTCTCGTGCTCGGTCCCGATGCGCCAATCCTCGGGCGGCTTGCAGCCCGCTTCGAGGTATTCGGCAAGTTGTTCGGGCCGCTCGATCGGGCCACCGCCGGACTGGGGAATGGACATGCGGGGCTCCGGGCGCTGCTGACGAGGGTTCGGAGCGCAGAGGTGGCCCGGAGCTTCTGGCGTGTCAAGGCTTGTTCAGGGCAAGGTTCTGTGCGCGCGTCCACAGTCGCGTGGTGCCGCGCGCCGTGCCTTCACGCGCGGCGAGGATCGCGTTCGCGGAAAGGCCCGGCAGCGCCGTGAACGCATCGAACAGCGCCTCGGCCCCACGCGCCTCGACCGGGATCACCAGGAGCGTGCCGCCCTCCACCAGCACCCATGCCGCGCGGCCGTCCTCGGTCCGGCGCAGCGACAGGTGCTCCAGCTCGTCGAGCGCGACCGCGCCGCCATGCGTCGGACCCATGTAGAGGATCCGCCGCTCGTCCACCTGAACGACGCCGGGCGCGTCGCCCGACGCGGCGAAGCGGGCGCGGCGGATGGCGGGCACCAGCATGAACGCGCCGAGGGCGGCAAGAAGCCAGCCGAACCCCTGCACGACGGGTCCGGGCCGCAGCGCGATCCAGAGGCCCGCGGCGACGACGGCCAGCACCAGAAGCACCTCGCGCCAGCGGCGCAGCGCGGCGGTGGCCTCGGGGCGGAGGAACTCAGCCATGGATCACCTCGGGCCGGGCCGGAAGGATGACCGTCCAGGTCCCCGAGCGGCGAAATCCGAGCGCTTCGTAGGCGCGAATGGCCGCCGGCCCCGACGTGAAGAGCGTGGCGCGCCGCACGCCCGCATCCCGCGCCTCGGCAAGGTGCAGGGCGACGGCCCGCCGGGCGTGGCCGCGATTGCGCAGGGCGGGTGGCGTGTAGACCGCGCCGACCTGCACGATGTCGGGCAGGCGCGCGTTGAAACCGGTCATGGCCAAGGGCATGCCACCGTCGATCAGCGCCCGGTGCGACCCTTCCGAGAGGTAGTGCGCCACGTCGGCCTCGGCCGTGGCCGCAGCGCGTTCGGGCGGGGTGCCGAGCGTCTCGATACAGTAGTCCCGTCGCCACGCGACGCGGGTCTCGGCGTCGAGATCGGCCAGCGGCACCAGCCGCCCGGGACCGCCCGGAACGACCAGATCGTCAAGGTCGAGCACGAATTGCGCCTCGTCCTCGTCCAGCGCCCTGTCCGCCCCGTCCAGCCCCAGAAGCGCCGCGAGGGGGCGCACCTGCGGTCCGGCGCCCATGATGCCGATCATCCGCCGTCCGGCGAGCGCGCGCGCCATCTCCTGCGGGGCGGTCGCGGGGCAGACCGGCAGGATCATCCCGTCGCCGGTGACGCCCAGAACACCCCGAAGCGCGCCGCGGTTCATCGCGCGTCCCGGCCCCTCGCCCAGTCCGTGGCGCAACAGGTTCGACAGCGGGAACATCGCGTGCGCCGGATCCCGGCGAAGGAAGGCCTCGATCGCCTCCCGGTCGCAGGCGCTCGCGCGTCTCACCGCCAATCCCCCCTTTCGGCCTGCCAGAGCGCCATGGCCGCGACGGCGGCGGTGTCTGCGCGCAGGACGCGCGGGCCGAGGGAAACGGACGTCACGAAGGGCAGCGCACGCAGGCGCTCGCGCTCGGCCTCGGAGAAGCCGCCTTCCGGCCCGATCAGGATCGCCCATCCCGACGCGTCGGACGCGGCGGCAAGCGCCTGCCTCGACCCTGCCAGCGTCTCGTCGGCGAACACGAGGCGCCGCCCCTCGGGCCATGCGTCCAGTAGCGCCGAAAGCGGCTGCAACTCCTCCACGGGGGGCACGTAGGTGCCGCCGCACTGCTCAGCCGCCTCGATCGCGTGGGCCTGAAGCCTGTCGCGGCGAACGCGCTCGGAATTGGTGTAGTCGGTCTGGACCGGCAGGATGCGCGCCGCGCCCAACTCGGCCGCCTTCTCGACGATGAAATCCGTGCGCGCCTTCTTGATCGGCGCGAACAGAAGCCACAGGTCCGGCGGGTCCATCTGCGGCGCCGTCCGCTCGACGATCGTCAGCGTCCCTCCGCGCTTGCTGCCCTGGGTGATGTCCGCGCGCCATTCCCCGTCGCGCCCGTTGAACAGCGCGATGGCGTCGCCGGGCGACAGGCGCATGACCGCGAAAAGGTAGTTCGCCTGCTCCCGCGTCAGGTCGACCGTTTGCCCTTCGCTCAGGGGATGCTCTACATGGAGCCGTATCTTGGGACGCGACATGAGGCGAAACCTATGGGCGACGCGCAGGGAAGGCCAGAGGCACCGGCCGCCGACGGACAGGTCTACGACGCCGTTTCCGGCAATTGGGTCGACACGCGCGCACCGGCCGCCCTGCGTCCCTACCTGCGGCTCAGCCGGGCGGACCGGCCGATCGGGACATGGCTGCTGCTTCTGCCCTGCTGGTGGGGGGTCATGCTTGCCGCCGCCGCGGATCCCTCGGGCCTGCGCCCGCTCGACCTGTGGATCGTGGCGGGATGCGCCATAGGCGCCTTCCTGATGCGCGGCGCGGGCTGCACGTGGAACGACATCACCGACCGCGACATCGACGCGGGCGTGGCCCGCACCAGGTCGCGGCCGATCCCCTCCGGGCAGGTCACGCCGCGCCGCGCCTTCGGCTGGCTGGTGGTCCAGGCACTGCTCGCGTTCGGCATCCTCCTGACCTTCAACGGGGCCGCCATCGCGCTTGGCATCCTCGCGCTCGCGCCGGTCGCTGTCTATCCCTTCGCCAAGCGCTTCACATGGTGGCCACAGGTGTTCCTCGGCCTCGCGTTCAACTGGGGCGCGCTGCTGGCGTGGACCGCCCACACCGGATCGCTCGGATGGCCCGCCGTGGCCCTCTATCTCGGCGGCATCGCGTGGACGCTGTTCTACGACACGATCTACGCCCACCAGGACAAGGAGGATGACGCGCTGATCGGCGTGAAGTCCACGGCGCTCCTGTTCGGGGCCGCGACGATGCCGTGGCTGCGCGGTTTCATGATGGCCGCGGTCGCGCTCCTGTCGCTGGGGGTGCTGCTGGCGCTGGTGCCGGGCGGCGACGTCCTTGCCCTCGCCGTGGCGCTGGCGGGCGTCTGGGCGATGGGCTGGCACATGGCCTGGCAGCTTGGCCGGCTCGACATCGACGACGGCGGCGTCTGCCTCCGGATGTTCAGGTCCAACCGCGACACCGGGCTTCTGCCTGCGCTGTTTTTCGCCGTCGCGGCCTTCCTCTGAGACCGACCGAGATTGAACCCCCGGGCGCAACGCGCTAACCCGGCGCGAGCCCGTCCCGGGCCCGGACGACAGACCCCGCGCATGATCCGTACTCCCTTCTTCGCCGTCATCCTGTCCTTCATCGCCGCCGGCGCCCTGTCGCTGGGCGTCGCCGTGGTCGCGGCGATCACGATCGAACGGCGCTCGATCGAGGCGGTGAGCGAGGTGCTGGAGGAGGAAGGCTTCCACTGGGCCGAGGTCGACGCGGACGGGCTTCAGATCTTCCTTCGCGGCACGGCCCCCGACGAGGCGAGCCGCTTTCTGGCGGAATCGCGCGCAGGCTCGGTGATCGACGGGGACCGCGTGGTCAACGAGGCGGCGATCGAGATCCGCGACACTGCCGCCGCGCCGCGCTTCTCCCTCGACATGCTGCGCAACGGCGACGGCATCCAGATCATCGGCCTCGTGCCCGGCGTGGACGGCGGCGACGAGATTGCCGACGCGATCGAGAGCATCGCCGACGGAACCGAGGTGACGGACATGGTCGAGACGGCCGATTACCCGGCGCCCGACACATGGATCTCGGCGCTCGGCTATGGCCTGAGGGCGCTCAGGCAGCTGCCGCGCTCGAAGGTCACCGTCTACGCCGACCGCGTCGAGGTGGAGGCGATCAGCGACAGCCCCGAGCAGCAATCCGAGTGGATCGCGGACCTTCAGGCCGCGCGTCCCGCCGGAGTGGAGGTCGTGCTCGACATCTCCGCGCCCCGGCCGGTCTTCTCGCCCTTCACGCTGCGCGCGGTGCGTGACGCCGAGGGATCGAGGTTCGAGGCCTGCGCCGCCGACACCGCCCGCGCGCATGAAAGGATCCTCGCCGCGGCCCGCGCGGCCGGCATGGAGGGCGACATCGCCTGCCCCATCGGCCTCGGCGTGCCCAGCCCCAGCTGGGCGCAGGCGGTGGAGATCGGCCTGAATGCGCTGCACGAGCTTCCCGGCGGGACGCTCACCTTCTCGGACGCCTACGTCACGCTGGTCGCGGCGCAGGGCACAGGGCAGGACGAATTCGACCGCGTGATCGGCGAGCTGGACGCGGCCCTTCCCGAGGTCTTCACGCTTCAGGGCGTGCTTCCGGAGGCCGAGAACGACGCCGGCGGCCCCGCCCGCTTCTTCGCCAATCTCGACGCGGACACCGGCGTGCGCCTGCGCGGCCGACTGCCCGAAGGACCCGTCGGCCAGTCCGTCGCGGCCTTCGCCGTCGCCGTCTTCGGGCGGGAGCGCACCGATCTGGCCACCCGCGCCGTGCCCGACCTGCCGCAGGGCTGGTCGGTGCGCGCCATGGCGGGCCTGAGGGCGCTGGCGCAGCTCCACGAAGGCGAACTGACGCTGGAGCCGGACACGCTCCGGATCCGCGGGCGGACCGGCGACGCCGACCTGCGCTCGGAGCTGACGCGGCAATTGAGCGACGCGCTCGGCGCCGGAGCCGACTTCCAGCTCGACATCCGCTACGACGAGGAACTCGACCCGATCGCCTCGATGCCCACGGCCGAGGAATGCGTCGCCTCGATCCAGTCGGTGCAGGAAGACCGGAAGATCGTGTTCGAACCCGGATCGGTCGAGATCACGGACGAGGCCGGGGAGATCCTCGACCAGATCGCCGAGATCCTGCCGAACTGCATGCACGTCGCCATGGAAATCGGCGGCCACACCGACAGCCAGGGCCGCGAGGAGATGAACCTCGGCCTCAGCCAGAGCCGCGCCGACGCGGTCCTGAACGGCCTACTGGCGCGCGGCGTGCTGGTCTCGAACCTGACGGCGCGCGGCTATGGCGAGAGCCAGCCCATCGCCGACAACGGCACCGAAGCCGGACGCGAGCGAAACCGCCGCATCGAGTTCCGCCTGCAAGATCAGGTCGACGCGCTCGAAGCGCGCGCCGAGGCCGAAGCCCAAGCCGAGGCGCGCGCCGAAGCCTTCGCGCTTCGCCCGGAACCCCGGCCCGACAGTATCGCGGAGGCCGCCGCCGCGGCCGCCCCGCCAGAGGAGGAGTAACGGCGCATGGATCGGCTTCAGTTCATCATCGCCATCGCCATCATCCTTTTCGTGGCCTTCGGCCTCGGATGGCTGGCGCATTGGCTCGTGGCGCGCTTCAGCCGGGTCTCGAGCGCCGACCTCGGCGAGATGGAGGCCCTCGCACGCGCCCTGCACGACGCCGAGGAGACGCGCGACCAGGCGATCGCCTACCTGCAGCAGCGCGAGACGGAACTGACGAGCCAGCTCAGCCAGACGGAGGCAGAACTGCGCGCCACGATGGACGGCCTGCGCGAGGCGCGGGCGGAATCGGAAGAGCTTCGCCTCTACATCGAACAGACCGACCGGAACCACGGCTGAACCGCCCCGACGGCGCGCTCAGGCCCTACCAGCGTGAAAGCGCGTCTTCGTCCTCGTCGCGCGCGGCCACCCATTCGGCGCCCCCGCCCGAGATTTCCTTCTTCCAGAAGGGCGCGCGCGATTTGAGGTAGTCCATCAGGAACTCCGCCGCCGCGAAGGCGTCAGCCCGGTGCCGCGCGGCGGTCGCGACCATCATGATCGGCTCGCCCGGCGCAAGCCGCCCGTGGCGGTGCAGGATCATCGCCTCCGCCAGCCCGAACCGCGCGATCGCCTCGGCCCGGATGGCGCCCAGCGCCTTCTCGGTCATGCCGGGGTAGTGTTCGATCTCCATCGCCTCGAGCCCGCCCGCGGCAAGGTCGCGCGTGAGGCCCGAGAAGCTGACCACCGCCCCCGCCCCCTCGACCGCGGCGGCGAAGGCGTTCAACTCGGCCCCCATGTCGAAGGCCGCCTCCTGGACGCGGACCGTCTCCATCGCGCTCATCCGCCGGTCATCGGCGGAAAGAAGGCGACCTCCCGCGCGCCGGCCAGCGCGGCGTCGAACCCCACGAGGTCCTGGTCGACCGCAGCCCGGATCGCGCGCGTGTCCGCGAAGGCATGCGCATAGGCCTCATCGCGGGCGCGCAACTCGTCGATCAGGTCGGCCACCGTGCCCGCCTCGGTCTCCACGCTCTCGTGGCCGGTGCCAAGGCGTTCCCGGATCCAGGCGAAATACCGAATGTCGAGTTTCATGGTCGGTTTCAGCCCCCGTCCCTGAGGTAAGGCAGCGCCTTCCTGAAATAGTCCCAGCCCGTCACAAGCGTCAGCCCCGCCGCGATCCACAGCAGGACCAGCCCGCCGTAGGACGCCGCGATGAGGCCAAGATATTTCCAGCCCAGTCCGACGTCGTCCTCGATCTCGCCCGATAGGATGCCGTTCACGATCTCCGGCGACATGCCGAAGGTCTGCATGACGAAATAATGATCGAACAGCCCCCATGTGAAGAGGAGCGCGATCGCGACCATCTGCACGGTGGTCTTCCACTTGGCGAGCTGCGTCACCTTCAGAAGGCTCGCCGTCGCCCCGAGAAACTCGCGCAGCCCCGAGACGAAGACTTCCCGGAACAGGATCGCGGTGATCGGGATGAGGGTCCAGTCGGAAATCCCGTGCAGCCCCAGCAGCACCGCCAGCGCGATCACCACCATCGCCTTGTCCGCGATCGGGTCCAGCATGGCGCCGAAACGGCTGACCTGCCCCCATTTCCGCGCGAGCCACCCGTCGAGATAGTCGGTCAGCGACGCGAAGAGGAACAGGATCAGGGCGAACCAGTCCGCCGCCGGCCGCGGCAGGACAAGGAACACGAGCCCCACGAGCGGCGCCGCCGCAAGACGCAGTACCGTCAGGATGTTGGGCAGGGACCAGCGCATGGCGCCGGTGTAGCTTGCGTGGCGTCCCGATGGAATGCCTGTCTTTCGGCGCGTCGCCATCAAGTGCTCGCGGGCGCGGCCATGTGCCGGCGGGTGCTGTGTGGTTGTGCTCTCACCTGCGGGAAACACGCCCGTCCGCCGCCGGGTTCCCCATTCCGCGACCCGCGGCGGTCTTCATCCTTGCGAAAAACTCCCGCCGGAGGCACCAGCCTCGGCAAGGGGCCTCCGGTCCCGCGACGAGGCTTCCCCCTCAGCCGCGCTCGTGAAAGTAGTCGTAGATCTTCTGCGCCAGGCCCTCGCTCACGCCGTCCACCGCCTTGAGGTCGGCGAGGTTGGCGCGCGACACCGCCTTGGCGCTGCCGAAATGGGTCAGGAGCGCGCGTTTCCGGGTCGCGCCCACGCCCGGAATGTCGTCCAGCGGCGTGGCGGCCACGGCTTTCGCGCGCTTCTGGCGATGCGCGCCGATTGCGAAGCGGTGCGCCTCGTCGCGCAGGCGCTGGACGAAGTAGAGCACGGGATCGTTGCGCCTCAGCGCGAAGGCGGGGGCGCCGGGGCGGTGGAACTCCTCCTTGCCGAGGTCGCGGTCGATGCCCTTGGCCACGCCGATGAACGGCACGTCGTCGATCCCCATCTCGTCGAGGATCTCCTTCACCGCCGAAACCTGCCCCGCTCCGCCGTCGATCAGCAAAAGGTCGGGCCAGGCCTCGCCCTCGCGATCGGGGTCCTCCTTCAGCAGGCGCTGGAACCGGCGGGTCAGCACCTCCTTCATCATGCCGAAGTCATCGCCCGGCGTCAGGCTGTCGCCACGGATGTTGAACTTGCGATACTGCGACTTCACGAAGCCATCGGCGCCTGCGACCACCATGGCGCCCACCGCGTTCGATCCCTGGATGTGGCTGTTGTCGTAGACCTCGATCCGGCGCGGCGGCGCATCGAGGCCGAAGGCTTCGGCCAGGCCGTCCAGCAGCTTCGTCTGCGCCTGCCCCTCGGCGAGGCGCCGCGCGAGGCTTTCGCGCGCGTTGCGCAGCGCGCCATCGATCAGTTCGGCCTTCTCGCCTCGCTGCGGCACGAGGATCTCGACCTTGCGACCCAGCTTCTGGCCGAGTGCATCGGCCATGAGGTCCGGGTTCTCGATCTGGTGGGACAGGATAAGCTGCCTCGGCGGTTCCTTCTGGTCGTAGAACTGGCCGAGGAAGGCCTCCAGCACCTCCGGCTCGTCGATGTCGGGACCGATGCGCGGATAGAAATCCCTGTTGCCCCAGTTCTGGTTGGCGCGGATGAAGAAGACCTGAACGCAGGCCTGCCCGCCCTCCATGTGAAGCGCGACGACATCGGCCTCGCGCACGCCGCGCGGGTTGATGCCCTGCGCCGACTGCACGTTGGTCAGCGCCCTGATCCTGTCGCGCAGCGCGGCGGCGCGCTCGAACTCCATCTCTTCGGAGGCCTTCGCCATCTGCGTCGCCAGCTGCGCCTGCAGATCGGTCGTGTCGCCCTTGAGGAACCGCACCGCATCCGACACCGAGGCGGCGTAGTCGCTTTCGCTGATATGCCCGACGCAGGGACCGCTGCACCGCTTGATCTGGTAGAGCAGGCAGGGGCGCGTGCGGCTGTCGAAGACCGCGTCGGTGCAGTTGCGCAGCAGGAACACCTTCTGCAGCTGGTTGAGCGTCCGGTTCACCGCGCCGGCGCTGGCGAAGGGGCCGAAATACTCGCCCTTTTCCTTCTTGGCGCCGCGATGCTTCTTGATCTGCGGAAAGGGGTGCTCGCGGCTCACGAGGATGTTGGGGAAGCTCTTGTCGTCGCGAAGAAGCACGTTGTACTTGGGCTTCAGCTGCTTGATGAGGTTCTGCTCGAGCAGGAGCGCCTCGGTTTCCGTCCGGGTGGTCAGGAACATCATCGAGGCCGTCTCGCGGATCATCCTCGCGATCCGGGGCGAGTGGCCGGTCGGCTTGGCGTAGGACGACACCCGCTTCTTGAGCGCCCGCGCCTTGCCGACATACAGCACCCGCGACTGGCTATCGAGCATCCGGTAGACGCCCGGCGAATTGTCGATCGAGCGCAGGTAATCCCGGATCACCTCGTGGCCTGTCACGGCGTGTGTCTGGGTCTCTTCGGGCATGGATCAGTGCTCAATTCGATTCTGGTCGCGGCTGCAATGCAAGGTGGGCGAAATCAAGGCGGCAACAATCCCCCACCAATGTGGATAACCTTGCGGAGAAATCTTGGGTCACCTGAAATTTCCCTTGTATTCGGCAGGCTTCTGGGGATTGCACCCTTTTTAGGCATCTTTGTAATGCCTTGTTTTAATGATGTTATTTTTAACCCGCCAACTGGTTTTACAAGACTGTTACCGAAGGTTAACGCCTCTGTTACCTCACCGGCCTCAGTGGAGAAGTGGAATTTGGTGTATCCGGGGGTCGCTACTCAACCCCAAGGATATCCGGCGTCTGCCAGGCCAGGTGCTGACCGCCATCCACGCAGATGAGCTGGCCGGTCACCGCCCTCGCGGTCAGGAGGTAATCCAGCGCCGCGCAGATCGCTTCCGCGTCCGCGCCGCGGCCAAGCACCGTCGCGGCGCGCTGGCGGGCGAAATGCACTTCGGTCTGCCGCGCGCCCTGCAGCGTGGGGCCCGGACCGATCGCGTTCACGCGCACGTTCGGCGCCAGCGCCTGTGCGGCGGTGCGGGTGAAGGCCCAGAGCCCCATCTTGGCGATGGTGTAGCTCATGAACTCGGGCGTGAGCTTGCGCACCCGCTGGTCGATCATGTTGACCACGAGACCCTGCGCCTCGGGCTCGCCGAATTCGTCCTCGGCGGCGGCCGGGATCTGCGCGGCCAGCGCCTGCGTCAGGACGAAGGGCGCGCGCAGGTTGGATTCGATGTGACGGTCCCAGCTGTCGCGGGTCGCGCTCTGGATCGTGTCGTACTCGAAGATCGAGGCGTTGTTCACCAGGACCGTGATGGGCGATCCCAGCGCCTCGGCGGCGCGCGGCAGAAGCGCCTGCATCTCGGCCTCGACGGTGAGGTCCGCCTGCAGCGTCACGGCCCTGCGCCCCAACGCCCGGATGTCGGCCGCCGTCGCCTCGGCCTCGTCCACGCTTCCGGAGTAGTGGACCGCGACGTCGTGTCCCCGTTCCGCAAGCCGAAGCGCCATCGCGCGGCCAAGACGCTTCGCCGCGCCCGTCACAAGTGCCGTCATCCGCCCATCTCCCCTACAGCAGGAGTAGCGTGATATAGCCCGCATAGAGGGCGGTAAAGATCACGCCCACGAGCCGCCCCATCGACCAGCGCAGGAACACGAAGGGCGCCAGCGCCAGCGAGGCGGCCAGCATGACCCAAAGATCGAAGCGCATGATCTCGCTGTCGACCGGGATCTGGCCCACGAAGGACGAGATGCCGATGATGCCCAGAAGGTTGAACAGGTTCGACCCGATGACGTTGCCGAGCGCGACGTCGGTATGCCTTCGGATGGCGGCCATCACCGTGGTCGCAAGCTCGGGCAGCGAGGTTCCGACGGCCACCAGCGTCAGGCCGATGATGGTCTCGCTGACCCCGTAGGCGGAGGCGATCGCGATGGAGCTGTCCACCAGCAGGTCCGCGCCGATCGGCAGGCCCGCAAGGCCCAGCGCGACGTAGAGGCCGATCTTCCACCACGGCATGTCCGGGTCGGCCTCGTCCAGCGCGTCGTCCTCGAGCGGAGGCGCCGCCTGGGCCGCGCCGTGGGCCGCGACCCGGTGCGCGTTGGCGCTGCGGGCCGCGTCGAACAGGATGCCGCCCAGGAGCGCCAGCAGGATCAGCCCGTGCCACCACGTGAACGGCCCCGCGAAGGCGAGGGCGATGAACACCAGGGTTCCGCCGATCATGAACAGGAACGTGCTCCGCGTGTCGCTGGCCGCGTGAAGGCCCGAAAGCATGGCCGGGATGCCCAGCACCAGCAGGACGTTGGCCGTGTTCGATCCCACGACGTTGCCGAGCGCAAGGCCCGGAGCGCCGTCGAGGATGGACTTGATCGAGATGAGAAGCTCGGGCGCCGAGGTGCCGAAGGCCACGATGGTCAGCGAGACGATCAGCGCCGGGATGCCAAGGCGCAGGCTGAGGTTCACCGCGCCCTTCACGAGAATGTCGCCGGCGAGGAGAAGGATGACGAGGCCAAGCCCCGCCAGAGCGAATTCTGCCGCCATGCGTCAGCCTTGACCTTCGTTGCAGTGCGGACAGGGGCCGCCCTTGAGGTTGTAGCGCTTGCAATCGGGGCACAGGCGCGGTTTCGGCAGCCCGTTTCCACGCCCGATCCTCGGCAGGCGAAGCCGCCCGAACATCGCGAGCACGGCCATGAACACCAGGAAAAGGGTGACGATCTTGAGCATCACGACAGGCCGAACCGCGCGTAGGCTGCGCGCTCCTCGAGGCCGGTCGCGACTTCTGATGCCAGCGAGACGCCGATGCGGCCGAACAGGCTGCGGCGAGGGCCGTAGACGGCGAAGCGGGTCCGTTCGCCGAACAGCTCCTTCATCTTGGGCACGACGTGGCCGATCCCGTCTGCGAGGCCGAGCTCGACGGACCTCGCTCCCGTCCAGAACGCCCCGGTGAACAGTTCGGGGTCGTCGCTCAGGCGGTCGCCGCGGCTCGATTTCACATGGGCGATGAAGGCCTCGTGGATGTCGCCCTGAAGCGACTTCAGGCGGACGACGTCCTCGGCCCGTTCAGGGCGGAAGGGATCGAGGATCGATTTCGACTCGCCCGAGGTATAGACCCGCCGCTCCACGCCGATCCTCTGGATCGCGTCGTGAAAGCCGAAGCCCGCTGAAATGACGCCGATCGAGCCGACGATCGAGGAATGGTCCGTCCAGATCCTGTCTCCGGCGCAGGCCAGCCAGTAGCCGCCGGACGCCGCCACATCCTCGACGAAGGCGTGCACGGGGACCTTCTTCTCGTCAGCGAGACGCCGGATGCGCGCCGCGATCAGCGAGGATTGCACCGGGCTGCCGCCGGGCGAGTTGATCGCCAGCGCGACGGCGGCCGGCTTGCCGCGACGGAACGCGCGCTCGATCGCCGGCGCGACGGCCTGGTCGTTGAGGCCCGCCCCCCTCGGATTGGCCATGATCGCGCCCTGAAGGCGGACGACGGCCACCAACGGGTCGGATTTTACGAAGGGGATGAAGCGTCTCATGCTGGGCGATGTAGAGGCGCGGGTGCGGGGCAGCAAGGCGCGCCCCCGGAATTGCCGAAAACTGTGGCGGCGGCGCGCGCGTTTTCCGGCGGCGCAGGCCCGCGCCTACCGGGCCGTCCAGCCGCCGTCGATGGGGATCGCCGTCCCGGTGACGTTGTGCGCGATGGGCGCGCAGAGCCACAGGGCGAGGGCGGCGATCTCGGCGGGATCGGACATGCGCAGGCTGGGCTGCTTCTCGGCCAGAAGCTCGGCGATGCCGAGGTCGCGGTCGCCGCCGTGAAGGGCCGCGCGCGCCTCGATCTGCGGCTGGATGATCGCCGTCTCGGTCCAGCCGGGACAGATGCAGTTGACCGTCACGCCGCCGCGCGCCTTGTCGCCGGCGGCCGCGTATTCCAGCGCCGCCACCCGGCTGAGGCCCACCAGCCCGAACTTCGCGGCGACGTAGGGCGCCTTGTCCCTCGAGGCCACGAGGCCGTGCACCGAGGCGATGTTGATGACCCGTCCGTAGCCGCGCGCGGCCATGCCCGGCATAGCGTGCTGCATGGTGTGGAACGCGGCGGACAGGTTCACGCCGAGGATCGCGTCCCACGCGGCGCGCGGCATCTCGGCCAGCGGCGCGGTGTGCTGGATGCCCGCGTTGTTCACGAGGATGTCCGGCCCACCCGACGGCTCGCACCACGCGGCGACAGCACGCATCAGCCCGTCGATGCGGTCGGGGTCGCGCAGGTCGCCGTCGAAGAACTCGGCCTGCGGCGTGCCCTTGTCGCGGAGATGGTGGCAGACCTCCTCGATCTGCGCATCCCCAGCGAGCCCGTTGACCGCGATCCGCGCGCCCGCCTCGGCGAAGGCCTCGGCGATGGCGAGGCCGATCCCCTGCACCGACCCCGTGACGAGCGCCGTCTTGCCCGAAAGATCCGTCATGTCTCCTCCCTTTCCAGCCGTTCGCGCAATTCGGTCTTCAGAACCTTGCCGTAGTTGTTCTTGGGCAGCTCGGGCACCGCGATGTAGTGCTTCGGGCGCTTGAACCGCGCGATGGCCTCGAGGCAATGCGCATCGAGCGCCTCGGGATCCAGCCGCGACCCGGGCGCGGGCACCACGAAGGCCACGACATCCTCGCCCCATTCCGCCGAAGGCCGCCCCACGACCGAGACCTCGTGCACGCCGGGATGCGTCAGCAGGACCTCCTCCACCTCACGAGGGTAGATGTTGGTGCCGCCCGAAATGATGACGTCCTTCGACCTGTCGGCGAGCGTCAGGTAGCCGTCCGCGTCCAGACGGCCGACGTCTCCGGTCATCAGCCAGCCGTCGACCAGCGTCTTCGCCGTCGCCTCGGGGTTGTTCCAGTAGCCGGGCATGACGGGAGCGCCGCGGACCATGATCTCGCCGGTCTCGCCGGGTGCGAGGATGCCGCCCGCCCCGTCGCCGATCGCCACCTCGACCAGGCTTTGCGCCCGGCCGACCGAGGCGAGACGCTCGCGCCAGCGCGGATGGCTGCGGTCCGCGACCTCCCCCCGCGAGAGGGCCGAGATCGCCATGGGGCATTCGCCCTGCCCGTAGATCTGGACGAACTTCGGGCCGAACCAGTCCACGGCCTCCTCGATGTCGGCGCGGTACATGGGTCCGCCGCCGTAGACGATGGTGCGGATGCCCTCGCCCCTGCCCCCCGAGGCCTTGGCCGCGTCGGTCAGCCGGCGGATCATCGTTGGCGCCATGAACATCGAGGTCGAGCCATGCGCCCGCGACAGCTGCAGGACCTCGTCCGCGTCGAAGCCGCCGGAGGTCGGGACGACATGCGCCGCGCCCATGCGCACATGGATGGGCGCGTAGATACCGGCGCCGTGGCTCATCGGCGCGGCATAGAGGGCCGCGTCGGCGCAAGTGACGGGATCGACGTCCACCGGGTAGCAGAGCGAGGTCGCGGCGACCATTCCGTGCGTGATCCGCACACCCTTGGGCTTGCCGGTCGTCCCGGACGTGTAGAACAGCCAGCAGAGGTCGGTCTCTTGGCGTGGCACGGCGGGTCCGGGAGGCTCGGCGCACATCGCCTCGAAGGCGGCGTCCCCGATGCGCAGGGCATGAAGCGCACCCGCCTGCGCGATGCCGGCCTCGAGGTCGTCGGTCACGAAGCAGATCCGCGCGCCCGCGTCGCCGAGAATCCACGCGGCCTCCCTTGGGTGCAGCTTGGCGTTGACGGGCACCGCCACCGCACCCGCGCGCCAGATGCCGTAGAAGCAGGTCAGGTAGTCCGGCACGTTCCTTGCGAAGATGCCGACGCGGTCGCCGGGGGCCACGCCCCGTCCGGTCAGGGCGGCGGCAAGGCCGGCGGCGCGCCGCGCAAAGGTGGCGTAGTCCGCAACCTCCCGGTCGCCCAGCACCAGCGCGCTTCGCGCGCCCATCACACGGGCGGTGCGCTCCAGCCATAACGCAAGGTTCATGCGCCCTCTTCCCGCGATGGTTTCACCCGAGAAGATCACCACGGGAGGCGCCCCTGCGGCAAGCCCCTCGTCATCGCGCGGGCACAAGGCCCTCGGCGGCGAGGACGGCCTCGGCAGCGGCGTGGTGGCGCGCGGGAAGCCTCGCCCGGAACCCCTCGAGGATCTCGGGCCACGCGGGCCCCTCGGCGAGATGGCGGAACCTGTGGTAGTGCAGCACCCGCGCCGCACGCGCAGCCTCGGGGTCCCTGCGCCGCGCTAGCGAGTGGTTCCACGTCCCGTCCAGCACCCGCGTGCGGTAGCCGAACCGGGCAAGCGTCAGCGGAAGGGTGATCTGGTCGAGCCAGGGACGCTTGCCGCCTATGCTGCAGGTCCTGTCGAAATCGACAGCCGTCTCGATCCAGCGCTCGGCGAAGCGCGGTGCGCCATCCGTCCGGGAGGTATCGGGAAAGGCGACGAGACCCGCGTTGAAATAGGGCACGAATTCGCGCTTGCGGCCGCGCAGAAGGCGGATTCGCTCCTGCGGGAGCGGCAGCCCGAAATGGGCATAGGCCCGCGCCCATCTGTCGCCCTCGCCGCCCCAGGTCGCCACCCCCTCGGGCGCGGCGGCCACGGTGTCGTCCGGCAGCTCCGCGAGGGCGTCAAGCGGGCCGAGGCACACCATGTCGGTGTCGAGGAACACCGCGCGCGGCGTGTCGCGGAGGTCGGCGGCCGCCACCAGCTTGTTCCCGTGCGGATAGGGCCTGCGCCAGTCAGGCGGATCGGGCAGGAGGCGCAGATCGACGCCGCACGCCTCATAGAGATCGCGCGTGACGCGCGACACCTTCGGCATCCGGGCGGCGGAGACATAGGCGAGCATCCGGTGCGCCCGGCCTTCGTGGACCTGCGCGAGCGACGCGGCGAGAAACCAGCTCTGGGTCTCAAGCCGGTCGCTGTCCGCCACGAAAAGGACCGACAGGCGGGCAGCCCCGGGCGGGCGGGTCACGGCGTGTCCGCCAGCCGCCTCAGACCTCGAGGTCGGAGACGAAGATGCCGTCATGCCCGCCCCGGCTGTTCTCGACCATGATGCCGCCGGCGCGGACGTGGTCGGGATGCGCCTCGTAGGCGAGATGCACGTCGCGTGTCTCGAAGGTGACCGAGAAACCGTAGGTGTAGCGCGCGGACTTGCCCTCGAAGTCGCGGTTCGGGCCGTGGCGGAATCCCGACATTCCCGGCACGTCGAGGCCCGCGAGGATGCCGCAGGCCTCGACGATGCGTGCCTCGGCCTCGGGCGAGGCGGGTTCGAACAGGACGGTGTGAATCAGCATGGCTCTACTCCGGTGGGACGATCAGGATCGCGCGGAAATCGTTGACGTTGGTGAGCGTGGGGCCGGTGACGACCTGCGCGCCTGCCGCCTCGAAGAGATTGTGCGCATCATTGTCGTCGAGCGCGGCGCGCGGGTCGCGGCCCGCCTGCCGCGCGCGCGCCAGCGTGCCGGGCCCGATCAGCGCGCCGGCGACCTCGGCCGCGCCGTCGACGCCGTCGGTGTCGCAGGCGATGGCATGGATGCCCTGAGCGCCGTCGAGCGCAAGCGCGAGCGCAAGCGCGTACTCCGCGTTCGGCCCACCGACGCCGTGACCCCGCCGCGTGACCGTCAGTTCGCCGCCCGACAGGATCACGCGGGGGCCGGCGGCCCTCAGCGCGCGCTCGGCATGGGCGCGGGCCACCTCGCGCGCCTCGCCCTCGATCGCGTCGCCGAGCATGTCCACGGCATAGCCCTGCGCCTCGGCCAGCGCGGCGGCGGCGGCCAGCGACTGCGAGGGCGCCGCGACGATGACGTTCTCGACGCGCGAGAGGCGAGGATCGTCGGGCAGGACCGGATCGCCTCCGGCCTCGAGGTAGGCGGCGATGGACGGCTGCGGCGTCACCCCCCAGCGTTTCAGCGCCGAAAGCGCGCGCGCCGCGTCGCCCCGGTGTCCCACGGTCGGCCCGCTCGCGATGTCGCCCGGCCTGTCGCCCGGCACGTCCGAGATCATCAGCGCCAGCATCCGCGCGGGATAGGCCGCGGCGGCGAGACGGCCGCCCTTCACGGCGGAGATCTCCTTGCGGATGCCGTTGATCTCGCCGATCGGTGCGCCGGACGCCAGAAGCGCCTGCGTCAGCTCCTGCTTTTCGGCGAGGGTGATCGCGTCCGCCGGCTGGATCAGCAGCGCAGAACCGCCGCCCGAGATGAGCGCAAGCACGAAATCCCCGTCGCCACAGGTCTCCAGAAGCGCGAGCATCCGGGCGGTGGCGGCGACGCCCGCCGCATCCGGCACGGGGTGCGCCGCCTCGACGATCTCGATCCCGCGGCAGGGCCGCGCATAGCCGTAGCGGGTGATCACCAGCCCTTCGCAGGGGCCCCATTCGGCCTCGACCGCCTCGGCCATGCGCGCGCTCGCCTTGCCCGCACCGATGACGACGACGCGCCCCTCGGGCCGGGGCGGAAGATGCGCGGCGAGGCTCTGCATCGGGTCGGCGACCTCTACGGCCCTGTCGAACATGGCACGAAGCAGCGCGTCCGGCGTCATTTGGTCCCCCCAAGGCTCGAGGCGCGGGCCACGAGGTGCACTGGCGCCCGCCGCTCGGGCGGCGGCTTCACGCCCGAGCTCAGCCAACGCAGGAGCGTGGCCGCGGTGTCCCGCGCGAAAACGGCAATGTCACAGGACACCGACGACAGTTGCGGCCAGCTCAGCGCGCAATCCTCGATGTCGTCGAACCCCACCAGCCGGATGTCGTCGCCCACCGCCGCCCCGGCGCGCATCAGTCCGGCCAGCAGCCCAAGCGCCACGAGGTCGTTGAAGCACAGAACGCCGTCGCAATCGGGGTGCTCCGCCGCAAGCCGCGCGGCCGCGTCGAGCCCGAAGGCGCGCGAACTGGGGCCCGCGACGCGCAACGGGGGCAGCCCGGCCTCGGCGAGCGCGGCGGAATACCCCGCCATGCGCTCCTGCGTGACCGACAGACCGTCGAGCCCGCCGACGAAGGCGATGCGGCGCGCCCCGAGGCCGATGAGGTGCCGCGTCGCCTCCATGCTTCCTTCGGCGTAGTCAAAGCTCGAGAACGGGAACAGGTCGGTGCGCGCGTCCATCCGGCGCAGGACCTGGAGCGTGGGGATCGCGGCGCGGGCCAAAGGCTCGAACGTGGCCACGCCGTCGCCGTGGGCCGGGCAGATCACCACGGCGTCGACGCCATGCTCGATCATCGTGGCGACAAGCCGCGACTGAAGTGCGGGGTCCTCGTCGGAGTTGGAGATCACGGTGGCGTAGCCCTCCGAGGCAAGCGCCATCTGCAGCGAGGCGGCGAATTCCGTGAAGAAGGGATTGCGCAAGTCGTTGATGACAAGGCCCACGAGCCCCACGGAAGACCCCCGAAGCGTCGCCGCCGCGCGATTGTAGACGTAGCCCATCTCGCCCATTGCAGCGCGCACCAGTGCGGCCGTCTCGGCCCGCACCTGCGGACTGCCCTGCAGCACGAGGGAGACCGTGGACTTGGACACGCCCGCGCGCGCAGCGACGTCGGTGATGGTGGGGCGGCGCTTCATGGGGGCATTGCTACCCGTCGATCCCGTGCAGCGCCAGAAGCGTGCGCATCCGCGCCTCCGCCAGATCGGGCCGGGCCAGCAGGCGGGCCCGGTCGGCAAGGCGGAAGACCTCGGCGTAATGCGCGATCTCGCGGGAGGACTGGAAGCCCGCCGGCATGATGAAATGCGCCTGCGTCCCGTTGAGCCATGACAGGAACGCGATGCCCGCCTTGTAGAACCGCGTGGGCGCCTTGAAAATCTCGCGGCTCAGCGGAACGGTCGGCGCGAGAAGCGCGTGGTAGGTCTCGAGGTCGTCCCTCGCCAGCGCCTCGAGCGCCTGGCTCGCGGCGGGTGCGATGGCGGCGAAGATGCCCAGAAGCGCGTGCGAGAAATGCGTGCCGTCGCCCTCGATCAGGGGCGCGTAGTTGAAGTCGTCCCCCGTATAGAGCCGCACGCCCGCGGGCAGGCGGCTGCGGAACGCCTCCTCGTGCGCCTGGTCGAGAAGCGAGATCTTGATGCCGTCGACCTTCGCGGCGTTGCGCGCGAT
This sequence comes from Roseicyclus salinarum, assembly GCF_029624655.1. Classification (GTDB taxonomy): domain Bacteria; phylum Pseudomonadota; class Alphaproteobacteria; order Rhodobacterales; family Rhodobacteraceae; genus Roseibacterium; species Roseibacterium salinarum. The sequence continues at coordinate 2,802 of NZ_JARRSA010000027.1, read as the reverse complement.
CAGGTCGAGGACGAAATCGGTCGCGGTCCCGACGTCGCGCGTGCCCCAGTAGCCCGCAAGCGCGGGGTCGAACATTTCGCCCAGCCAGTGAAGGATGACCGGCCCGGCCGCCTGCGCCAGAAGCGTGTCGTAGACTTTCGCGTAGGTCTCCGCATCCGCGCCGATGGCGGGCAGCGCGCGGGTCGCCATCAGGATGATCTGCCCGCCCGCGGCCTCGATCGCCTCCATCTGCTCGGCGTAGGCGGCGACGATGGCCTGCGGGTCGCGAAGCTCGTCCGGCGCCTTGTGGTCCGTCCCCGCCCCGCAGGCGACGCACGGGCTCAGGGGGTGGCCGCGCGCGGCGTCCATCGTGCGCCGGATCAGCTCGAGCGCGGTCGCCCAGTCGACGCCCATGCCGCGCTGCGCGGTGTCCATCGCCTCGGCGAGGCCAAGCCCCTGGTCCCAGAGGCCCTGGCGGAAGGCCAGCGTCGCATCCCAGTCGACGGCGGGCCGGGTGTCCCACGGGCTGCGCTCGGCCATCGGGTCCGAGATGACGTGCGCCGCGGCGAAGGCGGTGCGGGTCAGCGCCACGCCCGGCGCGCGCGGGATCAGCGGCTCGCTCGTCAGGCGGTAGTCCTGAAGCGTTCCGTCGTAGGTCGGCAGCCGCATCACGCGCCTCCGTTGTCGGCCTTGATCATGTCGGCGGCCTTTTCGCCGATCATGATCGCGGCTGCGTTGGTGTTCGAGGAAATCACCGTGGGCATGATCGAGGCGTCGACCACCCGAAGCCCAGCGATGCCGTTGAAGCGCAGGCGCGGGTCCACCACGGCGCCGGCGTCGACGCCCATTCTGCAGGTCCCCGCGCCGTGATGCGACGTCTTGGAGTGCTGGCAGATGTAGGCGAAGTAGTCCGAGTCGGTCTTCACTTCCGGGCCGGGCAGACGTTCGGCCCGGATGAAGGGCCGCAGGGGATCTTGTGCAAGAATTTCCTGCGTCAGCTTCAGGCCCCGGATCGACATTTCCAGGTCCCGGGGGTCGGCGCAGTAGTTCGGGTCGATCAGCGGCGCTTCCGAGGGATCGGCGCTTGCCAGCCGCACCGTCCCGCGCGAGCGCGGTCTGAGATAGCAGGAATTCAGGGTCACGCCGCCCTCGGGCATGGCCGCCACGCCGGCCTCGATGCCGGTTCCGAGGCCGAGGTGAAGCTGAAGGTCGGGCGACCTTGCGTCGGGGTCGGCATACCAGAAGCCCCCGGTCTCGAAGAGGCTGGAGGCCACGGGGCCCTTGCGCGTCAGAAGATACTGCACGCCCGCCACGGCCGACATGAGCGGCCGGGCGTAGCGGTCGTAGGTGTGCGGCCCCGTGACCTCACAGATGCAGTAGAGGTCGAGGTGATCCTGCAGGTTTTCGCCCACGTTCGGCTGGTCGAGCACGACGTCGATCCCGAGGTCGCGCAAGTGGTCGGCGGGACCGATGCCCGAAAGCTGCAGCAGCCTCGGCGAGCCGATGGCGCCGGAGGACAGGATCACCTCCGTACCGGCCGCGAGCCGCGTGCCGTCCGTCAGCGTCACGCCCGTGGCGCGCCCGCCCGAGACGTCAAGCCGCCGCACCTGCGCCCCGGTCCTGACGGTCAGGTTCGCGCGGCCCCGGTTCGGCGCGAGATAGGCCATCGCCGCCGAGGACCGCCGCGCGTTCCTCTGGGTGAGCTGGTAATAGGCGACGCCGTCCTGGCGCTCGCCGTTGACGTCCATGTTCCGCGGGATGCCGAGGCGCGTGGCGGCCTCGAAATAGGCCTCGCAGATCGGCAGGGGCGCCGCGGGCCGCGACACGCCAAGGGGGCCGCCGCGCCCGTGATACCTGTCGTCGAAGGTGTCGTTGTCCTCGGCCTTGCGGAAATAGGGCAGCACGTCCTCGTAGGACCAGCCCTCGCAGCCCATCTGCCGCCACTCGTCGTAGTCGAGCGCGTTGCCCCGCGTGTAGATCTGCGCGTTGATGGCCGAACCGCCGCCGATCACCTTCGCCTGCGTGTAGGTGAAGACCTTGCCCCGGAGGTGCCTTTGGGGAACCGTGCTCCAGCCCCACGAGCCGACGCCCTTGGTCATCTTGGCGAAGCCTGCGGGAACGTGGAACAGCGGGTTCCAGTCGCGCCCGCCGGCCTCCAGCAGGCAGACCCGGACGGCGGGATCCTCGCTCAGACGCGCGGCGAGCACGCATCCGGCGCTGCCGCCGCCGATGATGATGTAATCGTAGCCCTCGGTCATCGGCTCCTCACAGGCGGTGGATGGAAAGGCCGCCGTCGACCGGGATCGCGGCGCCGGAGGCGAAATCGAAATCCCCGCGCGCGAGCGGCACGGCGACGCGGCCGACGTCCGCAGGCTCGCCCCAGCGCCCGGCGGGCACGAGGCCCTCGGCGATGCGCGCGTCGTAGCGGCCCGAAACGGGGTCGGTCATCGGGGTGCGGATGATGCCGGGACGCAGCTCGAAGACGCCGATGCCCTCGGGGGCGAGGCGCGCGGCGAAGGCGCTGGCCATCATCGAGGCCCCTGCCTTGGAGATGCAGTATTCGGCCCGGTCGGGCGACACGACCCCGGCGCTGACGGACGTGACCACGAGGATCGAGCGGTAGGGACCTTGCGTCGCCCGCAACATGCGGCGCGCCGTTTCCTGCATGAGGAACATGGCCCCCCTCAGATTGACCGCCATGCAGCGATCAAAGCTTTCGGCAGTGATGTCCAGAAGGTCGCCGCGCACCATCGCGGGCACGCCGGCGTTGGAGACGAGCGTGGTGACGGGACCGACGGCGCGCTCGACGGTGTCGAGCGCGGG
>NZ_JARRSA010000026.1 GCF_029624655.1 Roseicyclus salinarum | reverse complement strand
CGCGACCCTCGGGCCGCGCGTCACTTGCGTGTCGCGCTGAACTTCATGCCCGGCGCGCCCAGTTGCTCGGCCGGCCCCGCCCAGGCATAGGCCAGAAGGCAGGGCTCGCGCTCGCCGGTGGTGATCCGGTGCTCGTCGCCCGCGCGGTTCAGGATCAGCGATCCCGGCGCATAGACGGCCGCGTTGTTCTCGGACCAGGCGCCCGCCACCGAGATGTAGCTTTCCTCGATCTGCGAATGGCTGTGCTGCGGGTAGGTCGTGCGCGGCGCGAACAGCACGAATCCGAGGATCAGGCCCGGCCACGACACCGGGCCGCGCGGGCCGAGGATTTCGCAATAGGCGTATTTCCGGGCCAGCGCCGGCGGCACCTTCTCGTAGCCGTATTCCCACGTCAGCGTGTCGCGCACCTCGCGCAGGGCGCGGGCCATGCCCTGCATGTAGCCCCGCTCCCCCAGATCGAGCGCGCGCGAGAAATGCGCGGTCACGGGCTTGATCGCGGGCGCGCGCATGTCGATCGGAGGGTTCGTGGCGAAGATCTTCGACAGCTCCTCGCGCACCCTCTTGCGATGGCTTCGGATCGACGTGCTGCCGCCGTCCGAGCCATGGCGGTAAAGCGCCTCGAATTCCCTGAGCAGGTAGATCCAGTCGGGCCGGTCGTTGAGCTGCAGGTTCACGGGATATCGCGCCCGACGACGTGGAAGCCTTCGTGGATCGAGGGGGTGACCGGCGTGCCGTCGGGCTCGGCGGCGTGTCGCTGGAACGCCGGCACGCCTGGCGGAACGATCGTGCCGGGCCGCGCCTCGGACAGGAAGATGTGCTTGGAGTTTTCCGGCGTGACCGCGATGGCGGCGGGATCGTCGAGCGTGCCGACATAGAGGCCGATCTTGTCCGGCCAGCGCTCGAAGGTCAGCGCGAGCTTGGTGCCACAGGTCGCGCAGAAATGCACGTGGACGCTCTTGCCGCTCCCCTCGGACGGCAGGGTGAACACCGATGGCGTCCCCTCGAACACGAAACCCGCGCGCTCGAAGATCGGCTCGATCATCTTGTCCGAGCCCGTGGCGCGCTGACAGAACGAGCAGTAGCAGACCGTCACCCAGAGCGGATCCGCCCCGGTCCGGTACCCGATGCCGCCGCACAGACAGCGGCCGTGATGCCCCTCGGCCATGAGGTGTCCCTCTTTGCTTGGTTCGCAAGACCGAAGCGGAAGCCGCGTCGGGGGTCAACCGGTTTGGTGCGCTGACGTCAGAGGTTCTCGGGCTGGAGCATTCCAAGGACGTGATAGCCGCCGTCCACGACGATGACCTCGCCCGTGGTGCAGGCCCCGTAGTCGGACGCAAGGTAGGCCGCCGTTCCCCCAATCGCCTCGAGCGTGGCGTTGGCGCGAAGGGGCGCGTTGGCCTCGGTGGTCTTGAAGGTCTTGCGCGCGCCGCCGATCGCCGCGCCCGCGAGCGTCTTCATCGGCCCCGGCGAGATCGCGTTGACGCGGATCTTCTGCGGCCCGAGATCGTTTGCAAGGTAGCGCACCGAGGATTCCAGCGCCGCCTTCGCCACGCCCATGACGTTGTAGTAGGGCGTCACCCGGTTCGAGCCCTGGTAGGTCATGGTCAGGAGCGTTCCGCCGTCGGGCATAAGCGCTGAGGCGCGCTTGGCCACGTCGATGAAGGAATAGCACGAGATCGTCAGCGAGTTGCGGAAGTTCTCGCGGCTGGTGTCAATGAACCGGCCGGTCAGCTCGTTCTTGTCGGAATACGCGATGGCGTGGACGACGAAATCGAGGCTGCCCCACGCCTCGCCGATCCGCGCGAAGGCCGCGTCCATCGAGGCATCGTCCATCACGTCGACGTCCACCAGAAGCGACGAACCCACCGAGGCCGCCAGCGGCTCCACCCGCTTGCCGAAGGCTTCGCCCTGGTAGGAGAACGCAAGCTCGGCGCCTTCCTCGCTCATCGTCCTCGCGATGCCCCATGCGATCGAACGTTCGTTGGCGACGCCCATGATCAGGCCCCGCTTGCCCTTCATCAGGTCGGTCATGTGCAGGTCATCCGTTGAAGCGGGACAGGAGCATCGATCCGTTCGTGCCCCCGAACCCGAAGGAGTTGGTCATCACCGTGTCGAGGCCCGCGTTCTCGACGGTCGCGGTCGCGATCTCCTCGGGCCTGAGGGCCGGGTCGAGCGTCTCGACGTTGATCGAAGGCGCGATGAAGTCGTCCTTCAGCATCAGGAGGCAGAAGATCGCCTCGAGCGCACCGGCCGCGCCCTGCGCGTGACCTGTCATCGACTTGGTGGAACTTATGGGCGGTGTCGTGCCCTCGCCGAAGACGCGGCGCACCGCCTCGACCTCGCCCACGTCGCCCACGGGCGTCGAGGTGCCGTGCGCGTTGATGTAACTGACGCGCCGCCCCTCGGGCAGCGTCCGCAGCGCGCCGCGCATGGCCCGCTCGCCGCCCTCGCCCGAGGGCGCGACCATGTCGGCGCCGTCGGAGGTCGCGGCGAAGCCCGTGACCTCGGCGTAGATCGTGGCGCCACGGGCCTGCGCGCGTTCAAGCGGCTCGAGCACGACCATCGCGCCGCCGCCCGAGATGACGAACCCGTCGCGGCCAGCGTCGAACGCGCGCGAGGCGCGGTCGGGCGTGTCGTTGTACTTGGAGGACATCGCGCCCATCGCGTCGAACAGGCACGAGAGCGTCCAGTCGAGCTCTTCCCCGCCGCCCGCGAACATCACGTCCTGCTGGCCGAGCGCGATCTGCTGCGCGGCCATGCCGATGCAGTGAAGCGACGTGGAGCAGGCCGAGGTGATGGAGAAGTTCATCCCCTTGATGCGGTAGGCCGTCGCGAGGTTCGCGCTGACGGTCGAGGACATGCACTTGGGCACGGCGAAGGGGCCGATCCGCTTGGTCGAGCCCGAGCTCAGCACCGTCTGGTGCGCCTGAAGCATCGCCGAGGTCGAAGGCCCGCCCGACCCCGCGATCAGGCCCGTCATCGGGTCCACGACATCGGCCTCGGACAGGCCCGCATCGGCGATCGCCTGTCCCATGGCGATGTAGGAATAGGCCGCCCCCGGCCCCATGAAGCGCAAGGTGCGCTTGTCGATGTGTTCGGCAGGATCGAGATCGACGGCGCCGGCGATCCGGCTGCGGAAGCCGTGTTCGGCCATCGCCTCGTTCGCGGTGATGCCCGAGCGCCCCGCCTTCAGCGATGCGGTGACTTCCTCGGCTGTGGTGCCGATCGAGGAGACGATCCCCAATCCGGTAACGACGACACGGCGCATAAGGCCTCCCTTCAAGCGATCAGTGGCCTGTGTAGGACAGGGCGGGGCACCGGCGCAAGTTCCGCCGGACCACACGCCCACGGCGCGCGCGGTCCGGCGCGGCGCGAACCGGAGCCCGCCCTTCCGCGTTGGCCCCGGAATCCGGAAGCGATGGGAGAGTGTCCGATGGATTTCTCGAAGGTGAACGTGGGCCGGGCCGATCAGGTCATCCGGGTCGTCCTTGGGCTGGTCCTGCTGGGGTTCGCCCTGTTCAGCCCATGGGCCGCGGGCTACGGCGCGTGGGTTCCGTGGCTCGCGGGCCTCGTGGGGGCGGTCCTTCTGATCACCGGGCTGACGCGGCGCTGCCCCGGCTACGCCGTTCTCGGAACGGGCACGAGCGACTAGCCGCCCGAAGTGGACGGACGGCGGTCTCAGCTTTCGCTGAGCGCCACCTTCATGTCCTTGACCTGGTAGATGGTCTCGCCGTCGGCCTCCACGCGGCCGTCGGCGACGCCCATGGTCAGGCGGCGGGTCTGCACGGCCTTGGTGAAGTCGACGTAGTAGGTGAGCATCTTGCGGTCGGGCCGCACCATTCCGGTCAGTTTCACCTCGCCCACGCCCAGCGCGTAGCCCCGCCCCTGCCAGCCGCGCCAGCCGAGGTTGAAGCCGGTCAGCTGCCAAAGCCCGTCAAGCCCGAGGCACCCCGGCATGATCGGGTTGCCCGGAAAATGGCACTCGAAGAACCAGAGGTCGGGGGTGATGTCGAACTCGGCCACGACATGGCCCTTGCCGTGCGCGCCGCCGTCGCCCGAGATGTCGGTGATGCGGTCCATCATCAGCATCGGCGGCATCGGAAGCTGTGCGTTGCCGGGGCCGAAAAGCTCGCCGCGCGCGCACTTCAGCAGGTCGTCCTTGTCGAACGTCGTCGGATAGGTCGTCATGGCCGCGCTGCCCTCGCTGTTGATCCCGGCCGCTTCCGGGCCGTGTGTGCGGTCCTTTCGCCGCCCCGCGGCCCAAGGGGGCCCGGCCCGAAAGGCCTCTGGCGGCGGCGAACCTGCGTTGCGCTCCGGTCTATCACCGCGTCCGAACGGCTGGCAAGCCTGCCGCGGCGGCTGCGGCCCGCTTGGCCAAGGGGCCGCTTTGCGATTGAAAAACGCGCCCCTCTCGCCATATACATGGCATGACACGCATCGAAAGACGGCTTCCATGACCCCGCAGGCGCTTGAACGCGGCAAGAACTGGCTGGCAAACGGCGCCCTCAGGCCCACGCGCCAGAGGCTGACGCTTGCCTCGCTTCTGGTCGGCGACGGTCAGGATCGCCACGTCACCGCCGAGGGCCTGCACGACGCGGTCCTGCGCAGCGGTGACCGCGTGTCCCTGGCGACGGTCTACAACACCCTGCGCGCCTTCTGCGACGCGGGCCTGATGCAGGAAGTGACCGTGGACGGCACGCGGTCCTACTTCGACACCCGCATCGACGATCACCCGCATTTCTACCACGAGGACGACGGAAGCCTCAGCGACGCGCCGTCCAGGGGCCTCGAGATCAGTTCGCTGCCCGAGGTGCCCGACGGCTACGAGATCGCCAAGGTCGACGTGGTCATCCGCCTTCGCAAGACCGGCTGAGGCGGGCCGCGGGCCGGCTGCCCTTCGCCGCTTGCAGGCCCGTCATGTCCGTTCCCCCCTAGCCAAGCTGCGCCGCTGCCTGTAACGGCTGCGCCAACCCTCCCTTTCCGGCTGAAAAACTCCATGGACCTGCGCAACATCGCGATCATCGCCCATGTCGACCACGGCAAGACCACGCTCGTCGACAACCTTCTGAAACAATCCGGCTCGTTCCGCGAGAACCAGGCCGTGGCCGAACGCGCCATGGACAGCAACGACCTCGAGCGCGAGCGCGGGATCACGATCCTGGCCAAGGCCACCTCGGTCGAATGGAAAGGCACGCGCGTCAACATCGTGGACACGCCCGGCCACGCCGACTTCGGCGGCGAGGTGGAGCGGATCCTGTCGATGGTGGACGGCGTGGTGCTGCTGGTCGATGCCGCCGAGGGGCCGATGCCGCAGACGAAGTTCGTGACGCAGAAGGCGCTCGCCCTCGGCCTGCGCCCGATCGTGGTGCTGAACAAGGTCGACAAGCCCGACGCCGAGCCCGACCGCGCCCTCGACGAGGTGTTCGACCTCTTCGCGGCGCTCGACGCCGACGAGGACCAGCTCGACTTTCCGCACCTCTACGCCTCGGGCCGCGCCGGCTGGGCCGATGCCGAACTCGACGGCCCGCGGCAGGACCTTCACGCGCTCTTCAACCTCATCGTGCGCCATGTGCCGCCGCCGCGGCAGCTGTCGCGCGTGGACGAGGATTTCCGGATGCTCGCCACCACGCTCGGCGCGGACCCCTTCATCGGCCGCATCCTGACCGGCCGGGTCGAGGCCGGCCGGGTCAAGGCAGGCGCGACCGTCAAGGCGCTGTCCCGCCACGGCGAGGTTGTCGAGCGGTTCCGCGTCTCCAAGATCCAGGCCTTCCGCGGCCTCGCCCTGCAGGAGATCGAAGAGGCGCAGGCCGGCGACATCGTCACCCTCGCCGGCATGGCCAAGGCAACCGTCGCCGACACGATCTGCGCGCTGGCGGTGGACGAGCCGCTGCCGGCACAGCCCATCGACCCGCCGACCATCACCGTCACCTTCGGCATCAACGACAGCCCGCTGGCGGGCCGCGACGGCAAGAAGGTGCAATCGCGCGTGATCCGCGAGCGGCTGATGAAGGAGGCGGAATCGAACGTCGCCATCCGCGTCGCCGACACTCCCGGCGGCGAGGCCTTCGAGGTCTCGGGACGCGGCGAACTGCAGATGGGCGTCCTGATCGAGAACATGCGCCGCGAGGGGTTCGAGCTGTCGATCTCGCGGCCGCAGGTCATCCTGCGCGAGGAGAACGGCGTGACCGTCGAGCCAATCGAAGAGGTCACGATCGACGTCGACGACGAGTATTCCGGCGCGGTGATCGAGAAGCTGACCGGCACGCGCAAGGGCGAGATGACGGACATGCGCCCCTCGGGCACCGGCAAGACGCGCATCATGGCGCTGGTGCCGTCGCGCGGGCTGATCGGCTACCACGGCGAGTTCCTGACCGACACGCGCGGCACGGGCGTGCTGAACCGCGTGTTCCATTCCTGGCAGCCGCACAAGGGCGCCATTCCCGGCCGTCGCGCGGGCGTCCTGATCTCGATGGAGAACGGCCAGTCGGTCGCCTATGCGCTCTTCAACCTCGAGGATCGCGGACGGATGTTCATCGGCGCGCAGGCCGACGTCTACGAGGGCATGATCATCGGCGAGCATTCGCGCGACAACGACCTCGAGGTGAATCCGCTGAAGGGCAAGAAGCTGACCAACATCCGCGCCTCGGGCACCGACGAGGCGGTGCGCCTGACCACGCCGATCACGATGTCGCTGGAAGAGGCCATCGCCTACATCGACGACGACGAACTGGTCGAGGTCACGCCGAACGCGATCCGCCTGCGCAAGCGTTTCCTTGACCCCCACGAACGCAAGCGGCAGTCTCGGGCCGCGGGCTGACACCACGCGACGGCCCGCATCGACTGGAGGCGGGCCGTTGTTGCTTGGGCTTTTTCGCAATCCGGCGATCGCGTGCGCAATCGCGCTGACGGGGGCGGGCGCGCTTGCGGCGCAGCCCCTCGCCTGCCCCGGCGGCCGTGTCTTCACCGAAAACGCGGGCGCCGAGGCCGGGCGGGTCTGCGAGGCCGCCGCGCGCGCGACCGAACAGCTCGAGACATGCAGCCTGACGGTTCCCGCACCGGTCACGATCGCGATGGTGGACGCTCTCGAGGACGACTGCCTCGGCGTCTATCACTGCGGCGAGAGGCGCATCGAGATCCTGTCGCAAGCCTCCTACACCGAGCTTCGCGCGATCGGCGCCGCCTCGGCCTTCGCCAGCATCTCGGACGACGCGTTCTTCGAGGGCGTGATCCGCCACGAGCTTGCCCACGCCGCGCTCGACGACCTGCCCTGCCCCTTCGGAAGCTGCCTCGCGGCGCAGGAATACGTCGCCTACACGATGCAGGTGTTCTTCCTCCCCGAGGCCGATCGCGCCGCGTTCGAGGCGACCTCGACCGTCGAGGGCCGCGTGCCGCGCGATGCCATCAGCCGGATGATCCTGCTGATGGCGCCGAACGTCTTCGCCCAGCGCGCATTTCAGCACCTGATGCAGCGGGAGGACCCCTGCGCCTTCATCGGACAGGTCGCGCGCGGGGAGGTCCTGCTGGACTACGAACACCCTTGAACGACGAAAAGCGGCGCCCCGGAGGACGCCGCTTTCGCATGATGGGGATCTGGATTGCGCCGGGCGCTCAGGCCTCGCCCGAGACCGTCCCAGCGCTCGGCAGCAGGTGGTCCATGCGCATGGAGGGCTGGTCGCACCCCGCCTCGCCGACGATGCGCGCCGGGACGCCCGCCACCGTCTTGCAGGGCGGCACCTCCTCCAGCACGACGGAGCCCGCGGCGATGCGGCTGCAATTGCCCACCCGGATGTTGCCCAGGACCTTCGCCCCGGCCCCGATCAGCACGCCGTCGCCGATCTTGGGGTGGCGATCCTCGGTCTCCTTGCCGGTGCCGCCCAGCGTCACCGAGTGAAGCATCGAGACGTTGTCGCCCACCACCGCCGTCTCGCCGATGACAATGGAATGGGCGTGGTCGATCATGATCCCCCGCCCGATCCGCGCGGCGGGATGGATGTCGATGCCGAAGACCTCCGACACGCGCATCTGGATGAAGTAGGCAAGGTCCTTGCGCCCCTGCAACCACAGCCAGTGGCCCACCCGGTAGGCCTGCACCGCCTGGAACCCCTTGAAATACATCAGGGGCTGAAGGAAGCGGTTGCAGGCGGGATCGCGGTCGAAGACGGCCACGACATCGGCGCGGGCCGCCGCGCCAAGCTCGGGCGCCGCGGCATAGGCCTCGTCGGCGATCTCTCGCAGGATCTGCTCGGACATCTCGCCCGAGGACAGCTTCTGCGCGAGGCGGTAGGCCAGCGCGCTTTCCAGCGTCTTGTGATGGAGGATGCAGTAATGGAGGACGCCGCCCAGAAGCGGCTCGTCCACGACCGCCGCCTCGGCCTCCTCGGTGATCCTGCGCCAGACCGGGTCGAGCTCGGAGATGCGGGATTGGGTCCTGGCCATGGGGCGGCCTCCTGTGCGACGCGATTGGCGTCAACATAGCGCAGCACGCCCCCTCGGTCCAATGCCCCGCGCATGGCCCGCACGCATCCGTGACAGCCGCCCCCGCTCAGACCGCGTCGGGCAGCGAAAGCTCGGCGAAATGCGCCACGAGGCGAAGCGTTCCGCCCGCGAATTCGCCCCCGATGGGCGTGACCAGAAGCGGGGTCGCCGCCCAGTAGACGATGGGCACGCCCGGCCCGTTGACCCATGCGTTCTGCGACAGGCCCAACCCCGTCCCGTAACGCGCCGCGTCGCCCTCGACGCCCAGCGCCCATGCCGTGGCGGTGCCCGATATCGCCGCCGTCACGCGGCCGGTCACGCCGAAGGCGATGGCGCGTTCCGGGAAGGCCACGGGCGTCGCGACGGACGCCCCCGCGCCCAGCGTCACGTCGATCTCGGCCGCCCGCATGGCAAGCGACGCGCCGCCCGGCGACAGCGTGACCGCACCCGCCCGCCAGAGCGTGCCGTCGAAGACCGCGACATGCCCGTCATCGAGCACCATCGCCCGCCACCCGCGCCGCGCGGCCACGAAGACCCAGCCGCCCGCGACGAAGACGGCGACGTTGCCGCCCTTCCCCGCCCATGCGTTCACCGCGCCTTGCGGCACCCCGTAGGCCGCGCCGTCGGCAGGGGAGACGGGGGGCGCCGCCTGCGAGACGGACTGAAGGCACAGCTGCGTCAGCCCGTCGAGACGCGCCAGCGCCTCGTTGACGGTGACGTGCTTCTGCGCCTGCGCGGGCTGCAGCAGCGGGAGCGAGAGGTTTGCGGTGTCACTCATCGATATCGATCCTCGCGAACGGGCCCGCTCCGAAACGCTCGGAGATCTGGGCGACTTCGATGCTGTAGGGGCCAGACGTGCCGTCCGCGGCCCGCATCGCGGCGGTGTAGGTGAAGGAAGGCGCGCCAAGCACCTCCTCGCGGCGCAGCGCGCCGGCATCGACCACCCTGAGGGCGTAGCTCTCGAAGGTCTCGCCCAGCGGCACCTCGGCGCCTTCCCAGCTGTCGGCATCGATCCGGCTCCGGCGGATCCATGTGACGACCCGGTCGCCGCCCTCGGCGCTGGCCCGCAGGTGCACCGGCGCGAGCGGCCTGAGGCCGATCCCCGCGAAGGCGAGGACCCTTTCGACGTAGCTGGGGTCGTCCAGCGAACGGCGTGCGGGTCCGACCCGCCAGTGCCGCGCAAGGCCTCTCGCCGAAGCCGGCAGGTCAAGCTGCCCGACCGCCCCGTCGAGGACCACGAACAGGCTTCCCTCGGGCCAGACGGCGGGCATGTCCGCGTCCGTCCCGGCCTGGCCGCGCAGGCGCAGCGAAACCTCCCACAGATCCTCGCCCACAAGCGTCGCCTCGCGGAACTGGATCACTTCCCAGCCCGCACCGTCTCCCGGCCCGATCGCCGCAACGTTGGCCCCGTTCAGCACCGCGCCCGCCTCGGCCGAGGAAAGCGCGCCCCCGGCGATGCGCACCCGCATCGGGGCGCCCCGGTCCCACAGGCCGGGAGGCGCGGCGGCAAGCGGCGTCTCCAGCCGCCCCGCCAGGGCGCCGCGCTCGACGATGCGGTTCAGCGTGAAGCCGTCGGGCCCCGGCGCCTTCCAGACCGCGACCGGCCCCGGCCACGGCGTCGCGGCCACGGCGAGGTGCGGCGCGTGCGCCACCTCGTCGCCAGTCAGAAGCGGCAGGTCCATGAAGATCGGCTCCACCGGCAGGGGCGGAAGGTATGCGGCGGACGGCGCGGGCTCGTAGACCGCGTCGGAGGGCTCGGACGCGGACGGCTCGACCCGCACCGCCTCGATGTCGCGCGTCCCGCGCTCCGTGACCCTGTCGATGCGCCACATGGTGCCGTCCCCAAGCGCGAAGACCTCGCCCGCCCCCAGCGCGCGGGTCGAGGGCGGCAGGCTCAGCTTGATGGAGTCCCGCGCCACCCGCGCCTCGGCGAGGCCGCGTTCTGCCAGCGCACGGGCCTCGGGCGGCGTCAGCGCCAGCGGCAGCCGCGTTTCGGTCATCGCGTCCGAGGGATCGCCCGGATGCACGGCCTCCGCGATGCGGTCGTCGTAACTCGCCTCGCCGTCGGTATAGCCGATGCGCAGCCGTCCCACCGTCTCCGCGCGCGGCGCGCGCACCGTCTCGAAACCGCCCCGCCCGTCTTCGGCGAGCGCCGTGGAGCCCTCGTCCAGAAGCGCACCGGGCGTCCGGGCCATGCTCCGAAACACCAGCCGGCCCTCACGTTCGACGGCCTGCGCGCCGTGGGCGAGCATAAGCGGCTGAAGCGCGGCGCGCGCAGTCCCGGTCTCCCCCGTGACATGGCCCCTCACAAGCCCGTGCACCCCCGAGACATCGTAATCCGAAAGGCCCGCGCGTTCGCAGATCTCGGCCACAACGAGGTCGAGCGGCGCCGCGTCGAGCCGCCCGGTCAGCCAGTGACCCCGGCCCCAGTTGTCCCCGTCCGACCACCGCGCGAGGTCGTGCGGGAAGGCGGGCCAGGGCCGCGCGTCCCACGCCCAGGCATGGGCGCGCGCCATGTCGATCATCGGCCCGCCATAGACCTCCGAGACGGGGTTCCTGCCGGGATCGGCCCAGTAGTCGAGGACGGCGCGCAGGTATTGCGCCTGAATGGCGTCGTCGCGATGCGCCGTGGAATGATGCGGCGCGGCGCTTTCGTCGCTCTTGGGATCGAGGAACTTGTTTGGCTGGTTCGTGCCCCTGTCGATGGCGGGGCATCCGAACTCGGTGAAGACGATGGGCTTCATCCGCGGCTGCCACGCGGTCGACGGATAGGGCCAGGGCGTCAGCGACGCGCCGAAAAGGACGACATCGCCGCCCGGCGCGCAGTCGCCAGGACCAAGATCGACCGTCACGCCGGCGGGGCCCGGCAGGTTGAACACGATGCGCACGACGTGAACGCCGCCGCCCTCGTCCAGCACCTCGAGGCCATAGGCGCCTGCACCCGCCGACGTCGCAACGGCCGGCGCGATCGTTCCGTCCGAGAGCAGCTCGACAAGGGGCGCACCCGCGGCCCTCAGGCTCGCGCGAAAGCCGCCCGCGCTGCCCGGCCCGCCGGTCAGGCGCAACTCGTAGTCCCGGCCGGCTTCGCAGGCGAAGGCGGGGCTTTCGATCCGCTGCCATGGATCGTCGCCGCCCGCCACGCGCACGGGCGCGGCGTAAGGGCCGTGCACGGCGGCGAGCGGCGTCACGACCGGCGACAGGCGCGGCAACCATCCCTGCGGCGCGTCGCCCCCCGCAAGACCCGAGCGCCGCGCGGGATGGATGCGATCGACGTGCGCGTTCTCCCACCAGCCGCGAAGCGCCTTGTAGCGGAAGATCCAGGGGCTGCCGCCCTCCCCGTCGGTGATCGGCGCGCGCCGCTGGGCCGCGCGCGCCTCGTCGGTGGGGTAGTGCCAGTCGAAGCCCTCACCGCCCTCGATGTTCGACTGCAGGTAACCGATATCGTGGACCGAAGGCCACGCGGCGTCGGCGTGATCCGTCCCGTCGCGCCAATCCGAAAGCGGCATGTAGTTGTCGATGCCGACGAAGTCGATCAGCGGGTCGGCCCAGAGCGGGTCGAGGTGGAAATGGACCTCGCCCGATCCGTCCTGTGGCTGATGGCCGAAATATTCCGACCAGTCGGCTGCGTAGCTCATGCGCGCGTCCGGCAGAAGCTGGCGCACCTGCGCGGCCAGGGCGCGCAGGCGGCCCACTGCGGGAAAGCCCGTATCGTCCCGCATCGCGGTGAGGCCGCGGAACTCCGAACCGATGCAGAACGCCTCGACCCCGCCCGCCGCCGCGCAAAGCGCCGCGGAGTGCAGGACGTAGCGCGAAAGGCTCCATTCGGCCGGCCCGGCATATGAGACATGGCCGGCCGAGACGGAAAAGTCGCTGGCCTTGACCGTTCCGAAGAAGGCGTCGACGGCGGCGCGGTTGGCGGCCGTTCCGTCGGGGCTTCCTGGCTGACCGGCGGCGATCTCGGACGTGATCCGCCCGCGCCACGGAAAGGCCGCCTGCTCCACGCCGCCCCAGGGATCCGGCAGGCCGTTGCCCTCGGGGATCTCCATGAGCATCAGGGGGTAGAACATGACCTCCTGCCCGCCCGAACGGATCGCCCTGATGGCTTCGATGACCCCGGCATCGGACGGGGTGCCGCCGTAGATGGGCCGGCCGTTCGCGTCGCGCGCGATCTCCTCGGCCGCGCCGCGCGACAGGCCGCCCGCCCGCCACGCCTGCCCCACGCCCTCGCGCGTCCGGTCCTCGACCTTGGGCCTGACCCGGCAATGCCCCGCGCGCAGGTCGTCGCCGAACCAGCAATAGATCAACGAGACCGACGCGAGGTTCGGCAACGTGTCGCGCAGCGCCTCGAGCGATTGCTCGAAGTCGGTCAGCCCGCCCCCCGCGCTGACATTGGCCGCGCCCGCCGCCCCGAGCGCACCGGCGAAATGCACGGGCGTCGTCGAAAGCGCGTATTCGCCCGTTCCCGGGATCAGCGCGACCGAGCGGAGCATGTCCGCGGGCGCGGGCACGAGGGCGCCCTGTCCGTCGGGGCGCGCGGGCCGCACCACCTCGAAGGAGAACTGTGGCACCCGGTTGCCGTAGGGCGACAGGTCGAGGTCCTCGAAAACCGCGTAGGCCACGCCGCGATAGGCCGGCACCGCGCCGATGCCCTCGACCGCCTCGATCAGCGGGTCGGGCATCTGGTCGACGCCGCCCTTGTGGATCCGCAGGTTGACCGTCCGGCGGTCGATCTCGACACCGTCCGCCCAGATCCGGCCGACGCGCGAGATCTCGCCCTCGCAGATCGCAAGGGCAAGGCTGACGCTGTAGGAGTAGGTCGTCGTCGTGGGCTGCCTCGGGGCGCCCTTGCCGCCGCCCCCGCCCGTCGTGCGCGACCGCTCGAGGAACTGCGTGGCCCAGATCACCTGTCCGCCAAGGCGCATCCGTCCGAAAAGCCGGGCCAGGGGCGCACCCTCGGATGCGTTGGTGAAGCGGAAGCGGTCCACCTGTCCGTGCTCGACCGGCTCCGAGCCCGAGCCCAGAAGCCTCTGGTCGATGGCCCTGCCGATCGTGGCGCCCACGGCCCGGCCGATAACCATGCCCGACAGCCCGAAGGCCGAGATACCGGACGCGCCGCCCACTGCCGCGCCGACCGCCGACAATACCAGTGTCGCCATGTCTCAGCTCCGATCCGGGAAGGAAAACCGCGCCACGATCCGGCGCGACCAGGCCGGCGTCAGGCCGTTCTCGACGACGCCGTGGCCCGAATATGCGTGAATGAAGCGGCCGCCCGCCCCGAGGCCGGTCTGCAGGCCGAGATGCTTGGCGACGCCGTGGGCGCGCATCCGGAACAGGATTACGTCGCCCTCCGCTTCGTCGCCTGGCGCGCGCGGTGTCAGGTGTCGCTCCGCCGCCGCCCACAGCCGTTCTTCGCCCGTCGCCTCGGACCAGTCGGCCGTGTAGGCGGGCGGCGTCTCGGGCAGCGCGCCCAGCACCTCGTTCCAGACGCCCAGAACCAGCCCCAGGCAGTCGCACCCCGCGCCGCGCCGCCGCGCCTGGTGGACGTAGGGCGTGCCGATCCAGCCCCGCGCCGCCGCGACGATGTCGGCGCGCGCCGCCCTCACCGCCGGCTCCCGCCGGTACGCACGGAAAGCCGCGTGGGGTGGGCAAGCATCCAGTCCTCGCCGGGTATGTCGGGAAAGCCCCGGAAATTGAGGATGTTGGAGAACTTGAGCCGGCAGGTCTCCATGCGCTTGTCGCAGCCCGCGACAAGCTTCAGCCTGTCGCCCGGCGCAACCTCGGCGCGCAGGCTGTCCCATAGCTCGACGCGCCGCGCGCCGCCGGTCTCGGGACGGTCGCGCTTGATCGCGCCCGAAAGTCCCGCCGCGGCGCCGTCGAGAACGCTCACGACGCCGCGCTCGAACCATCGCGCCTCGAAGCCGCCCGCTTGCGCGAACGTGAAGACCCGCGCGCCCTCCGCTGACGCCACGGGCAGTTCCACGCTGTATCCCGGCGTCGCGAGGTCGAAGCCGCAGTCCGCGTCGCCAAGGACCGCCGGACACGATTTCTGATGGACCCGGCCGCGCGCCACGTTCAACGCCTCGGCCAGCCCGCGCAACTCGACCGTGAAGGCGCCGTTCGCGCGGCTCACCTCGCCGAGCGTTCCGCGGAACTGGATCACCCGGTTCGCCGGGTCCGCCCACTGCACGGACCATGCCTCGATCGCCGCCCCGTCGAAACGGCCGGCGGCGATGTCGGCCTCGGTGACGGCGGCGTCGGACAGCGCGCCCACCGCCTCGGTGTTGTCGACCGCAAGCCCCGTCGACTGGCTGAGCGAAGCCGCGCTCAGGCCCGTGCCCGCGCGGAACGTGACCCCGTCGAAGACGAGGTCGCGGTCATGATCGGTGAAGCCGTAGGTCCGGCCGTCGCGCCGCGTCAGCTTCCAGCAGCGCGCGATGCCGGTGACGCCGGTGGCAAGGTGCGCGTCCAGCCCCTCGACGCTCATATCCGAATCTCCACCACTGGCACGTCCGGCACTTCGCCCGCCTGGAAACTGGCGACCGAGGCCCGCACCCCGTCGGTGTCAAAGCGCACCGGTACGTCGAATTCGAAGCCGGCCGTCACCTCCTCGCCCGGTGCCGGGGGATCGGCGAAGGTGATTTGCCCG
Organism: Roseicyclus salinarum; assembly: GCF_029624655.1. Taxonomy (GTDB): domain Bacteria; phylum Pseudomonadota; class Alphaproteobacteria; order Rhodobacterales; family Rhodobacteraceae; genus Roseibacterium; species Roseibacterium salinarum. The sequence continues at coordinate 35,347 of NZ_JARRSA010000026.1, read as the reverse complement.
GTCGTCGCGTCGAGCTCGAAATGGACGCCCGCCACGAGTTCGTCGGCGCCGACGCCCGCCAGCACGCTTCCCGCCACGGGTTTCGCGATGGGGCGCGCATAGGCGAAGGCGCCCGCCTCGTAGGTCTTGCACAACGCGAAGCTGCGCGTCTCGCCGTCGCCGGTGCCTATACGCTGGTCACGGAACGCCGGAAGCGCCGAGGGCGCGCAGCTCTTGTAGTCCGCCCAATCCTTCCAGCGGAACCCGTGCAGCATCCCGCGCCGCGCCTCGAAGAAGGCGACCAGCGTCGCGACATCGTCGAGCGAGCGCATCCCGGCGCCCGCATCGTAGCGGCGGCGGGAATGGGCCCAGGGAGTGTTGCGCTCCTCGAACCCGTTCGACAGCGTGACGACCTCGGTACGCCGCTCCGGCCCGCCCACCGAGCCGAGGCTCAGGTCGGCGGGGAAACGGATGTCGTGGAAGCTCATGGGCCTCTCCTCAACGGTTGCGCTGGCCGCACGCGAGGGCGCGACCCATCTCGGCCGCGATCTGGCCGTGGCTGCGGCGGAAGCCCTGCACGTCGGGCGTTGTGATGTTCATCGTGACGCTGACCGGCGCGGACCCGCCGCCGGCCTCGATGCCCAGCCGCCCGTCCGCGCCGCGGCGCAAGGGCAGGATCGCCTCAGGGCCCGCCTCGCCCATAAGGCCGGTGCCGCCCCGCATCGGAAAGGCCGTCGGACCACGAACGAGGCCGCCGCGCGCGAACGGGGTGACGCGCCCCTGCGAGATCGCACCCCCCTTCTGGAACGGCAGAAGCCCCGACATCAGGCTGCTCATATCCCCCGCAAGCGCGCCCCCGAGTGCTGTCTGCACGGGCTTCATGGCGGTGGTGTAGGCGGCATCGGCCATGCTCGCGGCGACACCGCGCAGCGCGTCCGACAGGCGCATTCCGTCGAATACCACCCCGTCGAAGGCCCGTCTGAGACCAGCGCCCACGGACCTGCCCATCGCGCCGGCCTCACGGTTGGTGTGAAGCATCGCACCCTGAAGCGACCGCAGCTCGGACTGGAAGGCCGACGTCATCGAGGCGGCCCCGGCAAGCGTCGTCTCCAACTCGCCCAGCCCGCCCTCGAGGCGGTCCAGTTCGTCATCCGTCATTGCCATTCGGTGTCTCCCTCGGAAGATGCGGCGGTCGTTTCGGGGAACCGCGCGGACAAGGCCTCGAAGGCGTCGCGCCGCATTGGCCCGCCCGCGCCCGCCTCGCCCAGCATGAGCAGAAACTCGGTCGGGCCGAGGCGCCAGAACTCCGCCGGCGAAAGCCCCAGGCCCTGAAGCCCCGCGCGCATCAGGGCCGCCCAGTCGAAGCCTCCGGGCCCGTTCATTGGGGCATCCTGAACGCCAGGGCGAGCAGCCGCGCCGCGATCCTTGCGGCCTCGATAACCCCGCCCTCGATCTCGGCCGTCAACAGCTCGCCGATATCGCCCTCCCAACCGCCGCCACGCAGCCCCGCGTGAACGAGCGCCAGCACGTCACCCGCCTTCGGCGCGCCGTCCTCGAACCGTGCGACCAGATCGGCGAGGCTTCCCGCCCCCAGCCGCGCCTCGAGTTCCGCGAGCGCACCCAGCGTCAGTTTCGCCACACGCCGCTCGCCGTTCACGCTCAAGGCGACCTCGCCCGCCCAGGGGTTGGCCATGGCTCAGATCGCCGTGAAGGTCAGCGCGCCCGCCGACGCCATCGACATCTCGTATGTCGCTTCGCCGTCATGCGTGCCTGCGTATTCTATCGCGGTGATCTGGAACGGCCCCTCCACGATGCCGAAATCCGGGATCACGACCTGGAAATCGGGCGTGTCGCCCCCCCAGAAGATCGCCCGCGCCCGTTCGTCCGTGGCCGCGTCGCGGAAGATGCCCGATCCCGAGATCGCAGCCGACTTCACGCCCGCGCCCTTCAGAAGCTCTCGCCATCCCCCCGCCGACGACAGGCTGGTGACGTCCACGGTCTCGGCATTGAACGAGATCCGCGTGGCGCGAAGCCCCGCTGCGGTCTCGAACAGGCCGGTTCCGTCCATGTCGACCTTGACCAACAGGTCCTTTCCGCTCTGAGCAGCCATATCATTCTCCCATCATCTCATGGTTTTGTGGGGTATAGTTCAAGCATTTCCGAGGTCGATCGCCGCACGGAACCACAGCTCGATCTGCCTCGTGTCGCCCTTGCGACGCGCCTGCGCCCGCCGGAAATCGAGGCGCACGATCCGACCCCGTGACAGCGGCGGCGCCGACCCGTCCAGCGCATCGGACACCGCCACGGCAAGCGCCTTGGCCGCACCGAAGCCCGCGCCGTCCGAGACGACGAGCACCGAGAAGTCGTGCACCGCGCCGTCGCCTGTCTTGTCCGCCCCGTGGCGCGCGCGTTCGGGCCCGAGGCTCAGGTAGAGGCTCGGCACGGCGCCGGGCGGGATGGCGTCGTAGATCGCGCCCCCCGAAAGCGCCGAGACCGACGCATCGGCCGCGAGCGCGGCAAAGATCGCCTCCTGCAAGGATGCCGAGGATCCGTAGCTCATGCGCCCGTCTCCTCGGTCGCGAAACACGCAAGCGTCCGCCCCGTCGCATCCGCCTCCGTCACGGCCTCGATCCGGTAAAGCCTTTGCCCATCGCGGAAACGCATCGCCGCCGTCGGGCGCGAGGGCGCGCCCTGCGGCGCTGAGCGCACGGTGATCTTGAGGTTCAGGCGCGACCGCGCCGCGTCGACCTCCCTACCCGCGCCGCGCGGCACGACCTCGGCCCAGACCGAACCGCGCACCGTCCAGGTCTCGGCATAGCCGCCCGCGCCATCGGGCACGCGCTCGGGCGCCTCGAGCACGAGACGCCGCGTCAGTCGCGGCGCGCTCATCGTCCCGCCCCGCGCAGCCTCAGCACCCGGAAGGGCTCCAGCAGAACCGAGACGGAGGCGGGCCAGCCCCTGTCCGCCTCGGCGTTCTGACCGAAGAACTCGGCTGCCAGAAGCACCACGGCCTGCCGCAGGTCCGGTGGCAGCCCCGCCCAATCCTCGGAAAATCCGGCATGAAACCGGATCTCTGCTGCACTCCCGGGCGGCAGGACCGGCAGGCGGCCGGAGCGCGCGACGAGTGCGGGCCGGTGCGCGTCCGCGTCCAGATCGTAGGCCTCCGGCGCCACCAAGGTCTCCTCGCCGGTGCGCGAAATGATCTTGAAGGTTTCGACCGAGACCACGGGCGCGACCGACAGCGGGTGGCTGTCCTGCGCGGCCCAATTGGCGGCCGAAAGCGAGAACTGCCGCCGGAAGAGCGCCTTGGCCAGGCGCGTCTCGATCGCCGCCAGCGCCGAGCGGAGGCAGCCCTCGAGATGCGTGTCCAGCGCGGCGTCATCGGCGAAGCCACGCGAGAGGCGAAGGTGGCCCGCCAGGTCCTCAACCGGCAAGGCCGCGCCCGGAACGGGCGCGATTTCTGTCAACATGGGAAAGATCATCTCCGCGGCTCACGCGCAAAAGATATCGGAATGCCAATGGCTTCCCGCGCGTCGTTCAGAAGGCTTGGAAAACGTCGGCGACGCCGCACCGCCTGCTCGTGCGGTGAAACGCGCAGCTGGATCGCGACCCGGCGCCGCCGCCCGCCCCGGCGAATGCACGCCGAGGCGGGGTCCGGATCGAGCCGCTTACGAAGCGGCGAACTTCATCAGCTTGACGGCCGCGAAATCCGTCACGTCGCCGCCGACACGCTTCGTCGCGTAGAACAGGACGTGCGGCTTGGCCGAGAACGGATCGCGCAGCACGCGAAGGTCGGGCCGCTCGGCGATCGTGTAGCCTGCGCCGAAGTCGCCGAAGGCGATCGCCATTGCGCCGGCCGCGATGTCCGGCATGTCCTCGGCCACCAGAACCGGGTAGCCCATCAGGCGCGCGGGCTCCCCCTGCGAGAGGCCGTCCGACCACAGGAACCGGCCATCGGCATCCTTCATCTTGCGCACCGCCCCGGCCGTCTTGGAATTCATCAGGAACGTCGCGTTCGCGCGATAGCGGGCGCCAAGCGCATAGACGAGGTCCACGATGCTGTCCGAGGGGTTTGTCGCGTCGAAATCGCCCGCCGTGCCGGTGGCGACGTAGCCCAGGCTGCCCCACGCCCAGCTTGCGTTCGCGACGGTCGGATGGGTCAGCAGCCCCTTGGGCTTGCCGGCGCCGTCGCCGTTGAGAAACGCATCGGCCTCGGCGCGGGCGAACTTGTCGGCGATGCGGCCCGCCAGCCAGCCCTCGATGTCGAAGGCCGCGTCGTCGAGAAGCCGCTGCGACGCCTTGGGAAGCGCCGAAAGCTCGTGAAGCGGGATCGAGATCCGCTCGAGCTGCGGGGTGTCGGTCTCCGAGGCGGGCGCGATCTCGTCCGCCCAGCCGGCGCCCGCCTCGGTGGAGTCGATGAGGACATCGAAGGACGTGGCCTCGACGGACACGATATTGGCCACCGACCGCAGGCTCGAGGCCGAGCGAAGGACGGACTGTATCGTTTCGGCCGTCTGCGGATCGACGAGATAGCCGCCCTCGGCGTTGACCGCGGAATTCATCGCCTTGCCCTCGACCTCGAGGCCGCGCAGCGCGTCGTCATCGCCGTAACGAAGATAGGCGGTCATCGCCTTCCTGTGCGGCGCGGTCCGTTCCGCCTCGGCGCTCAGCGCCGGACGGGCATGGGTCATGGTCCTCGTGGTCAGCATGGCAATCCGCTCTTCCTGTTTCTGGAGCTTCACATTCATGTCGTCTTGGAGCTTGTTGAACTCGTTGAGAAAACCGTCGATTGCGGCCTTCGTCTTAGAGATCAGGGGCGCCGAAGGGCCCGCCGGGTCGGTCTCGGTCATCGCAACACCTCTGCTTGCGGTTGGGTCAGCGGGCGGAACGCGCCGCCAGTCTGCGTCGGGCGTCGTGAAACGCCGCCGCCAGGTCCTGCAGGTCGTCCTGCTTGGCCGTCTCGGGCCGCGTCGGGGCGAGCCGCGCTTCGGGGAGCATCGGAAAGGTCACCAGCGACACTTCCCACAGGTCCACCTCCGTCAGGAGCCTTTGCCCCTTGTCGTTCCTGTGTGCCCGCACCGTGCGGTAGCCGATGCTGAGCCCATCGATCGCGCCCGCCTCGATCAGGGCCGCTGCCTCTCGGGCGCGGGCCACGCCGTCGAGAAGCCGCCCCTTCACGAACAGCCCGGCCGCGTCCTCGCGGACCTCGTCCCAGATGCCGATTGGCTCCCGCGGGTCGTGCTGCCACAGCATCTTCACGCCGCGTCCACCCCTTAGGCTGCTGGCGTATGCGCCGCGCTCCACGATGTCGCCGCCCTGGTCGACCGCCCCGAATAGCGAAGCGTAGCCCGTTATCTCGCGTCTCTCCGTCACGGTCAGCTTCGCCTCCGCGCGGCAGAACTTGGTTTCCAGCCCGCTGTCGAAAAATGTCTTCACGTCAGTCTCCTAAAGGCCTGCGTTGAGGTCGAGGATCTGGCCCACGGCTTCGGTTAGGATCACGGCGACGACGCCGAATACCGCCAGCCAAAGGCGGCGCTCCAACCTTTCGAGCGCCGCCTCCATCGCCCCGAGCCGGTAGCTGAGCGCCTGCCAGCGCTCCTCCAGGACGCGCTCGTTGGCGTCGATCCGGGCATTGGCCGCGTCGAACGGGGCATAGAGATAGCGGGAGCCGCCGATGTCGCGCCGGACCGTCATGCGCCTTCGGGCCGGTCCGGCAGGCCCAGAAGCCGTCGCTTCTCGCCCTCGGTCAGGAAATCGGCCTCCCCGATGCGTCGCCATTGCGCCTCGCGTTCCGCCGAAAGTGCGGGCACCTGATCGAGGTCGGGGCGCAGCTCCACCGGGTCGCCCCCAATCCCCGACAGCCAGTGCGACAGCGCGGCCAGCACCTTCTGTGCGAGCGGCAGGATTGTCAGACGGTAGAAGGCGCGATTGGCCTCGGCGTAGTTCGCGTAGGTCGCGTCGCCGGGAATGCCGAGCAGCATCGGCGGCACGCCGAAGGCGAGCGCGATGTCGCGCGCGGCGGCCTCCTTGGTCTTCTGGAACTCCATGTCGGACGGGCTGAACCCCATCGGCTTCCAGTCGAGCCCGCCCTCCAGCAGCATCGGCCGGCCGGCGTTGCGTGCGCCCTGATGATGGCTTTCCAGCTCCATCTGGAGGCGTTCGAACTGGTCCTGACCCATCGTCCCCGTGCCGTCCGCGCCGCGGTAGACGATAGCGCCAGAAGGCCGCGCCGCGTTGTCGAGGAGGGCCTTGGACCAGCGGGCGGCCGCGTTGTGCACGTCGATCGCGGTGGCGGCCGCCTGCAGCGGGGCGAGGCCGTAGTGGTCGTCGAGGGGGTGCACGGACCTCACATGACAGACATGCCCGGGCTCGAAGCGGTGCGTCTTCGCACCGACGGCGTAATCGTAGCCCAGCGGCCAGCCATCGGCGCCGGGCACGACGCTCATCCGGTCCGACCGCAGCACGTGAAGCTCCAATGGCCAGCCGTCCGCGCCCGGCACGGCCTCGACATAGGCGTTGCCCGACAGAAGCAGCTGCGCGAAGGCCGCCTCCATGAGGTCGGCCCGCCCCTGCGCCGCGTTCGGGCGCGAGATCAGGCTCAGCGCGGGATGGCTGTCGTAGCGCCTCGCGGCGTCCTGGCAGACGATGGGCAGGGCGGCGGCAGCCTCGGCGATCATCTTGACCGCGCGGTAGCCGACGGGATTGCCGATGAACCCGTTCCGCGTGAGCGAGACGGTGTCCCGCGGCGTCCACGCCACGCGGCCCGCGCTGCCCCAGACCGCCACGCGAGCGCCGGCCGAGGCCTTCGCCACGGGCGCCGCCAGTCTGGTTTTTCGCAAGAAAGCCATCACCATGCGCGCGTCTCCTCAAGCAGTGAAAAAGACCCGTCCCGACGGATCGGGAACGGGCCGGGCGCGCCTGCGCCACGTCGAATGTCCTAAAGTCCGCGGATGCCGGGCCTGAGGCGCCGGGCTGCCGGCGCGATCATCCCGTCCGTCAGCGCCCAGACCAGCGCATCGACCCGGTCGGGACTGCCCTGGCCGTCGTAGCCGCGGATCGTCATCTGGCACATCTCGTCCTCCAGATGCGCCAGCGTTCCGAGGTGCGCCACGCGCCCCTGTTCATAGAGCGCGGCCACGGGTTCGGCCCGCGCCGCCTTTCCGCGGCTGGCCCGCACCGCACGGTAGCTCACCATCGGGTCGACCTGCCGCATGATCGTCTCCACCAGGTCGCCACCCTGGTTGACCTCGGCCACCATGCGCTCCGCGCGATGGCGGTGGTAGGCCGCCGCCGCCGCCTCGGCCCAGCGCGTCGGGCTGGCGGCCTTCAGGCTGCAATCCTCGATGACGACGGCGCGCCAGTCTGCCACCGGGCCCTCCGTCACCACGCCCACGACGATGATCCCGCAGGCGTCCGAGCCCTCGTGACCCGTCACCGGCGGATCGACCGCGACGATGACCCGGACCCCGTGAGGCACCTCGCTCACGCGGGCCGCGTCGATCGCCGCGCGGGTCCACAGCGCGTCCTCGACATCGCCCAGCATCTCGCCGTCGATTTCCTGCCGCCCCAGCCGCGTGTTGCCGTAGCGCGCGCGGATCTCCTCGATGAAGCTCGCTGCGAGGAAGGCCCTGTTCGCCTCCGTGCAGGCATGGGTCTTCACCGTGCTGTCACGGCCCAGAAGATCGCGAAGCACGGCCGCATTGCGCGGCGTCGTGGTGACGACGGCCCGCGGACGGCGTCCCAGCCTCAATCCGAATTGCAGCATGTCCCACGCCGCCTGCCCCTTGGGCCACTTTGCAAGCTCGTCCGCCCATGCGAGGTCGAATTGCGGCCCCCGCAATGCCTCGGGGTCATGCGCCGAGAACACCCGCGCCTCGGCCCCGTTCGGCCATACCAGAAGCCGCTCGCCCGCGACCCAGCGCGGCCGCCGGTCGGGCGGCGAACAGGCCAGAAGACCGCTCTCGCCCTTGACCATCACCGCAAGCGCCTGGTCGTAGGTTTCCGCCACCAGCGCCACGCGCCGCGCCCGGCCGGGCGCCTCCGGGCCGGCACCCTCGACATGGGCGCGGACCCATTCCGCGCCGGCGCGCGTCTTGCCCGCGCCGCGCCCGCCCAGCACCACCCAAGTGTGCCAATCGCCCTCGGGCGGCCACTGGTGCGGCAAGGCCCAGAACTCGAACAGCCATGCCAGCGCCGCGGTCGCGTTGGCCGAGAGGCCGTCAAGGAACGCTCCCTCCTCCTCCGGCGTCGCGGAGGCAAGCCAGTCGCATGGCAATCTCGTCCCGCGCCGCATCGAGGTCGAGCTTGCCGCCGCCGTCTGTCCCGAAATGCCTGCTTCCTGCGACACGCGCCTTCTCCTGCAACTCAAGGGCGAGCATCAGCGCCCCGTTCATGGCCCTGACGTCCTTGACGACCTCGCGTTCGCCCGTCTCGGGCATCGACTTGAGCGTTCGGACCGCCGATTGCAGCGCCTCGACGGTGGTCTCGAAGACCTCCTGCGCCCGGGCGACCAGCATCTCCGCCCGCTCGAGGGTCAGCTCAAGGTCGTCCACGTCCCACGCAGCCTGCGGCGCGGGCGAATGGCGTTCATCGATCATCAGAAAATCCCCGTGTCCGAAAATCCGTTTCCCGGGCACGAGCAACGCAAGAAAAAACGGCCCTCGGGGGGTATCCCCGGGACCGTTCACCCACGTCATCCAGCTTGCACAAATAGGTGCCACGGACCGCGCGGAAGGTCAATAAGTTTTTTACTTTCAAATAGTTAACGCAAGAGTCACAGGTTCATCTTTCGTCAACCATCAGACGACGCCCTTCCGTCAGCCTTGAGCGTACGCGATCGACCCGCCGTGGGCGGCGAGCACATCCTGGTCAGTTGCCCGAGGCCGCGCGCTCGGCCTCGATCTCGCGCCAGCGAGCGACATTTCTGTTATGTTCCTCAAGCGTTTGCGCGAAGGCATGTCCACCCGTCCCGTCCGCGACGAAGAACACGTATTCGGTCTCGTCGGGGTTCAGCGCCGCCTCGATCGCGGCCCGACCGGGGTTCGCGATCGGCGTGGGCGGAAGCCCGTCGATGACGTAGGTGTTCCACGGATTCTCGTCGCGCAGCTCCGACTGGCGTATGCCGCGACCCAGTACGCCGCGCCCGTTCGTCACCCCGTAGATCACCGTTGGGTCCGTCTGAAGCCGCATTCCCCGGTTCAGGCGATTCACGAAGACGCTGGCGACCTGCTCCCGCTCGTCTGGCACGCTCGTCTCCTTCTCGATGATCGAGGCGAGGATCAGGGCCTCCTCGGGCGAGGCGAGGGGCAGGCCGTCCTCGCGGTCCTCCCAGGCCTCGGCGAGGATCGTCTCCTGCGCGAGCCGCATCCGCTCCAGCAGGTCGTTCCGGTCGTCACCGCGCCGCACCTCGTAGGTGTCGGGCGCCAGCATTCCCTCCGCCGGAATGTCGGCCACCTCTCCCTGGAGGAAATCCGCCTGGTTCAGGCCCTGCACGATCTGCCAGCTGGTCAGGCCTTCGGGAATCGACACGCGGTAGACGGTTATCTGGTCGCTTTCCACCAGCTCGCGGTAGACATCCGGCACCCCGTCCTCGTAGGCGAAGGTCTCAAGCTCGACGATCTCGCCGGTGCCCGGAATGCGTTCGCGCAAGCGCAACTCGCCCGTGCCCTCGATGCGCAGCACATAGGTTGCGGCATAGCGGAAGCTCGACGGGCCGCCCGCCGTCACGATCTCCAGTACGGTTTCCATCGAGGCGCGCGCCGGGATCTCGTAGGAGCCGAAGCGCAGGTCGCCCGAGCGATCGGCGTATTCCGTGCCAAGCCGGAACAGCATCGCCGACGAGACGGCGCCCGCCTCGGCGAGATCCTCGGACACGGCGCGCAACGATGCGCCGCGCGGAACTTCGAAGAAGATCGCTTCCTCCAGAGGCCCCTCCGAACTCCACTGCCGCTGGCCCCAGCCGATGGCGACGGCAAGGGCGATCGCGATGACGATCAGGAAGCTCAGGCCGTTGGCAGCGACGTGTTTCCACATGGGCCTAGACGCGCCCCATGATCAGGCAGGCATTGGTGCCCCCGAAGCCGAACGAATTCGACTGGACGATGTTGATCTCGCCCTTCTGCGCGGCGTTGGCGCAAAGGTTGATCGCCGTCTCGGCGGCCGGGTTGTCGAGGTTTATCGTCGGCGGCGCGATCTGGTCGCGGATCGCGAGGATCGAGAAGATCGCCTCGATCGCGCCCGCGGCGCCCAGAAGATGTCCCGTCATCGACTTGGTCGAGGACATCATCAGCTTGCCCGCATGATCGCCCATCAGCCGCTCCACCGCGCCCAGTTCGATCGTGTCGGCCATGGTCGAGGTGCCATGCGCGTTGACGTAGTCGATATCGGACGGCTGCAGGCCCGCGCGCTTGAGCGCGGCGCGCATCGCGCGTTCCGCGCCCTCGTGGTCGGGCGGCGGGGCGGTGATGTGGTAGGCGTCGCCCGACAGGCCGTAGCCGAGGATCTCGGCGTAGATCGTCGCGCCGCGCGCCTTGGCATGCTCGTATTCCTCGAGCACCACCATGCCCGCGCCCTCGCCCATGACGAAGCCGTCGCTGTCGCTGTCCCAAGGGCGCGACGCCTTCTCGGGCTCGCTTCCGCGCTTCGTGGACAGGGCCTTGCAGGCATTGAACCCGGCGATGCCGATCTCGCAGATCGGGCTTTCCGCGCCGCCCGCGACCATCACGTCGGCGTCGTCCAGCATGATCAGCCGCGCCGCGTCGCCAATGGCGTGCGCGCCGGTCGAACAGGCGGTGACGACCGCGTGGTTCGGCCCGCGAAACCCGTAGCGGATCGAGACCTGGCCCGATATCAGGTTGATCAGCGCGCCGGGCACGAAGAACGGGGACACGCGCCGCGGCCCCTTTTCCTTCAACGTGATCGAGGTCTCGGCGATTGACTGAAGCCCGCCGATGCCCGACCCGATCAGGCATCCGGTGCGCTCCTGGCCCTCGCTGTCGGTGGGCGCCCAGCCGGAATCCCGGATCGCCTGGTCGGCGGCCGCGACGCCGTAGAGGATGAACTCGTCGACCTTGCGCTGCTCCTTGGGCTCCATCCAGTCGTCGGGGTTGAAGGTCCCGTCGCTGCCGTCGCCCCGCTTCACCTCGCAGGCGTAGCTCGTCGCCAGGTGGCTCGCGTCGAAGCGCGTGATCGGCCCTGCGCCGGATTGCCCGGCCAGGAGACGCTTCCAAGTCTCTTCGACGCCCGTCGCCAGGGGCGTCACCAGCCCCAGACCCGTCACCACAACTCGACGCATTCCCGCTGCCCCTTCTTCCGGCCCCGTTTTGGTCGCGACGTGATACCTTGGGTCGCTGCCGGCGCGCAATCCCCGCTGGCCCCGTGGGGCTTTCCGGCCGCGAAATCGCCCATGGCCCGGGGCGGGAAACGAAAACGGCGCCCGATGGGGCGCCGTCTGACGATCGTGGTGGATGCCGCTTACTGGGCTTCCTTGATGAACTTGACCGCGTCGCCGAAGGTCTGGATGGTTTCGGCCGCGTCATCGGGGATTTCGATGCCGAACTCTTCCTCGAAGGCCATGACCAGTTCGACCGTGTCCAGCGAGTCGGCGCCGAGGTCGTCGATGAACGAAGCGTTCTCCGTCACCTTGTCCTCTTCCACGCTCAGGTGCTCGACCACGATCTTCTTCACGCGCTCTGCGATGTCGCTCATCTTGTTTCCTCGTCTCTTGATGCGCCGCCTGTAGCTGCCGCGCCGGTTTGATCTTTGCCTGTCCGGCCACTCACACGCGCCCAGATGGGCGACCCGGCAGGCGCAAGCCCCCCGGCAATCTGCGCCGCCTATAGCATAGCTGTTCGCGAAGGCAATGGCCGCGCGACGCCAAAGGCGGCAAGCATCACAGCATGGCCATACCGCCGTTCACATGAAGGGTGGCTCCCGTCATGTAGCCGGCCTCGGCGCTGGCGAGGAACACGACCGATGCCGCGATCTCCTCGGTGGCCCCCATCCGGCCGGCGGGAATCTGCGCCAGGATCCGGCCCTTCTGCTCGTCGTTGAGCTTGTCCGTCATCGCCGTCTCGATGAAACCGGGCGCGACGCAGTTCACCGTGATCCCTCGGCTCGCCACCTCGTAGGCCAGCGATTTGGACATGCCGACCATGCCTGCCTTGGACGCGGCGTAGTTGCCCTGCCCCGGATTGCCCGTCGCGCCGACGACCGAGGAGATGTTCACGATCCGGCCCCAGCGCGCCTTCATCATCGGCCTCAGGACGCCCCGGCAGAGCCGCATGGTGGAGGTCAGGTTCACCTCCAGCACCTGCGACCATTCCTCGTCGGACATGCGCATGAAAAGATTGTCGCGCGTGATCCCGGCGTTGTTCACCAGGATATCGACCGCACCCATCGCCTCGATGGCCCGTTTCGGCAGCGCCTCGACCGCCTCGGCATCCGACAGGTCGCACGGCAGCACATGCGCGCGCTCGCCAAGCTCCGCCGCCAGGGCCTCGAGCGGCGCCTCGCGCGTCCCCGACAGCCCGACCGCCGCGCCCGACGCATGAAGCGACCGGGCGATGGACGCCCCGATCCCGCCCGATGCGCCTGTCACCAGTGCCGATTTGCCTGTCAGGTCGAACATGTCCCGTCCCTCCGATCCCGTTGCGTTTCCGCGGTCCTAGCAGGACTGGCGCGACGGCACCATCCCGGCGGCGCCCCTCAGGGCATCGTCGCCACGTCGAGCGCGGCAAGATCCGCAGGCGTCATCACGTAGGGCATCTCGCCCGGCGCCTCGAGAGTGAACCAGTAGAAGTCGTCCGATCCCAGCATCCGCCCGACATAGTCGCGGCGTTCGGAATGGGCAGGATGATCGCGCGGCAGCCGCGCCGCCGGCCCCGCGGGGGTATCCCAGCCTGTCACCGCCACCCGCCCGCCGGGGCCGATGCCGCGCGTGATGCCTGCAAGAAACAGGTAGACCGCGTCGCCCGACAACGTGGCTCCGGGCGCGACCTCGGTGGACAGGCCCGCCTGCCGGACCAGCAGCCCCTTCTGCAAGAGCGCCGTCATGTCGCTGCCTTCCGCGATGTCGCCCAGCACGAGGGTCGAAAGATCGCCGTTCTCCTCGAGGATCACGTTCAGCCGCTCCGTCGAGGCCAGCGTCAGCTGTCCCGATACGTGCAGCATGTCGCCCTCGACCGAAAAGCGCGCGGCGCTGACCGTCGAGAACCACAGAAGGCCTCCCGTGGCCGCCAGCGCGACGACGATGGCGGCCAGCCAGACGAGGCTGCGCGCCATGCCGCTCAGCCCGCCAGCGCGGCCGCCGCCGCCCGGACCTCGTCGGCGGTGCCGACCGTGCGCGTCTCGACCGACCGGTCGATGCGCCGGACCATGCCCGACAGCGCCTTGCCCGCGCCGATCTCCCAGATTTCGGTCACGCCATGCGCGGCCATCCACGCAACGCTCTCGCGCCAGCGGACACGTCCCGTCACCTGCTCGATCAGCTGCGCGCGGATCTTGTCGGGCGAGCTTTCGGCCATGGCCGTCACGTTGCCGACGAGGGGCACGGCGGGCGCGCTCAGGTCGACCTCGCCCAGCGCCTTGGCCATCGCGTCGGCGGCCGGCTGCATCAGCGCGCAATGGAACGGCGCGGAGACGGGCAAGGGAACGGCCCGTTTCGCGCCCCTCTCCTTCGCGATGTCGATGGCGCGCATGACGGCCTCACGGTGCCCCGAGACGACGACCTGCGCCGGGTCGTTGTCATTGGCCGCGGCGCAGACCTCGTCGCCCGCGGCCGCCTTCACCACGCCGAGCACGGCGTCGAAATCGAGGCCGAGGATCGCGGCCATCGCCCCCTCGCCCTGCGGCACGGCCTTCTGCATCGCCTCGCCCCGCAGCCGCAAGAGCCGGGCCGTGTCGGCAAGGCCGAACGCGCCCGCCGCGCAGAGCGCCGAGTATTCGCCCAGCGAGTGCCCCGCGACGTAGTCGGCCGCCGTGACCTCGACACCCTCGGCCTTCAGCGCCGCCATGACCGCCATGGACGTCGCCATGAGCGCGGGCTGCGCGTTGCGCGTGAGGGTCAGCTCGTCGATGTCTCCCTCCCAGATCAGCGCCGAAAGCTTCTCGCTCAGCGCCTCGTCCACGGCGTCGAAGACCGCGCGCGCCTCGGGCCAGTCGGCCGCAAGGTCGCGGCCCATGCCGATGGTCTGGGCGCCTTGCCCCGGAAATACGAATGCGAGCGTCATGAGCGCCTCCCTCGACCGACGTGTTCACCGCTGGCGGGAGTAGACCAGCAGCAGCCCCCGCGCAATCGACAACACGGGTGGCAGGCGCGCCGGCCCGCGCGAAAGCGGGACGGCGAAAGGCTCAACCGGTAGGGGCCGGGATCACGCGGCGCACGGCCAGCCGGCGCCTCCGCCGGACCTGCCTTCAGTTGTTGCGGCCGCGGGGCATCTCGTCGTCGTAGTCGGGATCCTCCACGCAGTTCGGCGACCGGCCGGGGTTGGACGAGTCGCAGCTGTCGTAGTTGTTGCCGTGACCGTTGTTGCCCCTGGCGGGGCGGTTCGAGGTGTCCGACACGTCGGGCGGCGTCTGGCCGCTCGCCCCCACGGGGAGGTAGTCGATCCACGCGGTCTCGAAATGGTTGTCCTGAAGCTCGCCACGGATCGTCTGCGAATGGCCGCCCAGCGCGCCGGTGGACACTTCCACGACCATGAGGCCCGTCGCGGTAAGCCCTCCAAGCAGCACCAGCCAGTCTATGGTGACCGCCGCGCCGCTCTCGTCTTCGAAAAATTCCTTCAAAAACATTCTTTCGATCCGTGCTCTGACCCCCGCCGCGCTTCTTGCCCGAAATGAGGGCGGGCGCAACGTCCCTGATGCGCTTTGGTTACGCACGGTAGATGGTCGAATTTGGGCGGACCGGGGGAATGGTCATGACCCGCTCGGGACCGGGCCGAGGCAGCCCGTGTCCTTCAGGTGGCGGCGTCCCCCTCGATGGCCTACTGGGTCGCGGACGGGATCGTGACGTTGTCGAACCAGTCGGTCTCGAAGTGTGGGTCCTGCAGCTCGCCCCGCACGGCGCCGGTGTGCCAGGACAGCGAGTCGGTGAGGATGGCGGACAACGCGATGCCGGCGCCGGTGAGGGCGGCGAGCAGCACCGTCCAGTCCACCGTCGCCACGCCCGCCTCCGACCGAAGGAACGTGGAAAATGACATGACTTTTAATCCAATACTGGCAGCAACGCGGCATGATCGAAGCAGCCGACCACACCAAGGACATGGTTGCGCCGGATTGCGGCCATATATGGGTGAAAACGTGTCGAAACCGCGGCAAGCGGCGCAAGGACGACCGAAGCCGCGGCTATTGCCATGCGCGCTTCACTTGCGTATACGCCGCGGGTCTCCGCCGGATGATTTCGCACGGCGCCATCCCTCGTGGCCGGGTTGGCGGAGAACAGGACCCCGGCCTTTGAAATGCGCCCGCAACAGAACTGGAGATGACATGCCTCTCTACGAGCATGTGTTCATTGCGCGTCAGGACCTGTCCAACACGCAAGCCGAAGGCCTGATCGAGCACTTCGGAACGATCCTTAAGGACAATGGCGGCGACGTGGTCGGCTCTGAATACTGGGGCGTCAAGACCATGGCCTACAAGATCAACAAGAACCGCAAGGGTCACTACGCCTACATGCGCACCGACGCGCCGTCCGATGCGGTGCAGGAGATGGAGCGCCTGATGCGCCTCCACGACGACGTGATGCGCGTGCTGACCGTCAAGGTCGAGGGCCACGACGAAGGCCCGTCGATCCAGATGCAGAAGCGCGACGAGCGTGACCGCGGCGATCGCCGCGAGCGCCGCTGAGGAAAGGACCCAGATCATGGCAGCCAAACCGTTTTTCCGCCGCCGGAAGACCGATCCCTTCGAGGGCGAGAACGCCCCCAAGATCGACTACAAGGACACCCGGCTCCTGCAGCGCTACATTTCCGAGCGCGGCAAGATCGTTCCCTCGCGCATTACCGCGGTCGGCGCGAAGAACCAGCGCAAGCTCGCCCAGGCGATCAAGCGCGCGCGGTTCCTCGCCCTCCTGCCCTACAGCGTGAAGTAAGGAGACCCACACCATGGAAGTGATCCTTCTGGAACGCGTCGCCAAGCTGGGCCAGATGGGCGAGGTCGTCTCCGTCAAGGACGGCTACGCCCGCAACTACCTTCTGCCCCAGAAGAAGGCCCTGCGCGCCAACGACGTCAATCTCAAGGCTTTCGAGGCGCAGAAGGCGCAGCTCGAGGCCCAGAACCTCGAGACCAAGAAAGAGGCCGACGCCATGGCCTCGAAGCTCGAGGGCCAGCAGTTCGTCGTGATCCGCTCCGCATCTGACGCCGGAGCCCTCTACGGCTCGGTGACCACGCGCGACGTTGCGGATGCCGCGACCGAGGCGGGCTTCACCGTCGACCGCAGGCAGATCGCCCTGTCGCGTCCGATCAAGGAGCTGGGCCTGCACGACGTCCACGTGGTCCTCCACCCCGAGGTCGAGGTCGTGATCGTCCTGAACGTCGCCCGCTCGCCCGAAGAGGCCGAGCTTCAGGCGTCGGGCAAGTCGATCCAGGAGCTTGCGGCCGAGGAAGAGGCCGCGGCCGAGTTCGAGATCGCCGAACTGTTCGACGACATCGGCGCGGCGCAGCTCGACGATGACGAGGGCGATGCCGAGCAGCGCGGCGACGCGTCCGCGACGCAGGAAGACGCCGATCGCGACGAGGACGAGCGTTCCTGATCCGCGGCGCACCGCATCAAGATCGAAAGGCCGCATCCCCCGATGCGGCCTTTTTTTTCGATCCGCACCGTCCCGATTTCGTGAGCAAGGGCGATCTGGCGTCCCTCGCGCCCTAGGTATCGCCAACGGATACAATAGGCCCGACAGGAGGATGACATGACCATCACGACGCGGCTTTGGCTTTGCACCCTCGCCGTCGCGGCAGCGCCTTTCCTGGGCGCCGCCCAGCCGGTCGACGACGGCGCGGAGAACGTGCCGGGCAACACGCCCGCCTTCCCCGAACAGACCGAAGCCCCGGCCGAGGACAGTGCCATCGCACTTCAGGAGGTCGTGGTCGCGGGCGGCCTCGTCCACCCGTGGGCGGTGGCGGTGCTGCCGGGGGACGCGGGCTATCTCGTGACCGAGCGGCCCGGACGCCTGCGCCACGTTGCGCGCGACGGCACGGTCTCGCCGCCCATCACGGGCGTGCCCGAGGTCCTGAGCGAGAGGCAGGGCGGGCTTCTGGACGTGGCCCTCGCGCCCGATTTCGCAGCAAGCCGCGTGATCTACCTGACCTACGCCAAGCCCGTCGGAAACGGCCTGTCGGCCACCGCCGCCGCGCGGGCCGTCCTGTCGGCAGACCATTCCGCGCTGACCGGGCTTCGGGACATATTCGTGCAACGTCCAGCCTCGCCCACGCCCATGCACTACGGCAGCCGGGTCGTGCCCTCGGCCGACGCCGTCTTCGTCACCACGGGCGAGCACTTCACCCGCCGGGAGCGCGCCCTGGCGCAGGATCTCGGCGCGACCTACGGCAAGGTCGTGCGTGTCGCGCCCGACGGCTCGATCCCCGCCGACAATCCCTTCGCGGCGCGCGACGGCGTCCGGGCCGAGGTCTGGTCCTACGGGCACCGCAACATCCAGGGCGCGGCCCTTCACCCCGGCACGGGCGATCTCTGGACGATCGAACACGGGCCCGCGGGCGGGGACGAGCTGAACCGGATCGCCGCCGGCGAAAACTATGGCTGGCCGGTCGTCAGCTACGGCCGGAACTACAACGGCTCGGCGGTCGGCTCGGGCGCGGCCCGCCACGCGCCCGAATTCGCCGAACCCGTCTACTACTGGGACCCGGTGATCGCGCCGGGAGGCATGGTGTTCTACGATGGCGGAATGTTCACCGAATGGCAGGGCGACATCCTCGCCGCCGGTCTCGTCTCGGCCTCCGTCGTGCGGCTTGCGCTGCGGGACGGCCTCGTGACCGGCGAGGAACGGCTGGCCGAGGGCGTCGGGCGTGTGCGCGACGTCGCGGTGGACACCGACGGCGCCATCCTCTTCGTCACCGACTTCGAGGACGGTGCGCTCTATCGGCTCGTCCGGCAGTGACATGAAGAAACGGCCCGCCTCCGTGGGCGGGCCGTTCCACGTGATCTCGTGATGCGGCCGGAACGCGCTCCTACGGCGAATTCCAGGTCTCGAATTCGACGCTCGCCGGGCAGTTCTGGTTGCCATAGGTGCCGACCCAGACGTCTATGCGTCCGTTCAGCGCCGCCACGTTGGTGAGGTTCAGCGTGGGCATCAGGCCGCCCCCGCTGTCATCGTCGAAGTGCCACTGCCCGAAGGCGTCACGCACCAGGAGCGTGGTGTCGCAGTTGCCCGAACTCACCTCGATCTCGAGGCGGCCGTAGGACTCCATGCCGTTGAGGAACATGGTGAAGTTCGGCTGCGCGCCGACGTAGCCGCTTCCCGGAAGCCCGCACGAACTGATCGTCGCGCCACCGGTCGCGGTGGTCTGGTAGGTGTCGGGTCCATAGAGGTCGCTGCCGCTGGTATAGACCGTCATCCCCTGCATGTTGGGGTTCGGGCAGCCTCCAGCGGGTGCCGGCTGCGGCATGGGCTGGGGCATCGGCTGGGGAATGGGCTGGGCCATCGCCACGGCCTGCATGACCAGCGTCGCCTGGCAGCTTTGTCCGCCGAAGGTCCCGACCCACAGATCCAGCCGCCCGTTCATCGCCGCAGAAGGCACGGTGAGGCGCGGCTGAAGGCTGCCGGCGCTGTCGTCGTCGAAATACCAGCGCCCGTCCGAGCCATGCGCCAGAAGCGTCGTGTCGCACGAGGCCTGCACCTCCAGCGTCAGGTCGTAGCCCTGCATTCCGGTCAGGAACAGGCTGGTCTGCGGTGCCGCCGTGGCGGTGCCGCCACCCGACACGCCGGGGCAGGTATCGACCCGCGTGTCGCTCCCCATGGCGGTCAGCATGTAGGCCTGCTGCTGGAAAAGCTGCGACGAGGACAGCGAGATCGGCGGGCCGCCAACCATCGGGTTGGGACAATTGGCCGAGGCCTGCGGGACAGGCACGGGCACGGGGACCGGCTGCGGCGCGGGCGCGGGGGCCGGCACGGGAACGGGCGCCGGCACGGGCGCGGGCGCGGGGGCTTGCACGGGCGCCGGTGCGCCGATCGCCTGGTTGACGACGTTGAGAGTCGCCTGGCAGTCGCTCCCGAAGAAGGTGCCGACCCAGACGTCGATCCTGCCGTCGAGCGCCGCGGCCCCGCTCACCGTCAGCGCCGGGTCGAGCCCTTCGCTGTCGTCGTTGAAAAGCCACTGGCCGTCGGCGGTGTGAATCAGCATCGCAGGATCGCACGTGCTGTCCACGTCGAACCGGACCTCGCGCGCCGCCATGCCCGAAACTGCGAAGCTGAAATCGGGCGCGGAGCGGAACTGGCCGCTGCCGAGCCGGCCGAGGCCACAGGCGTCCAGCGTCTGCTCGCCACCGGCCATGACCGAAAGGGTCTGCATCGGATCGCCGGGGTTGAGGGGCATGCCGCCGCTTGCCATTGACGGATCGGGACAGGCCATCGCCGCCCCCCCGAGACAGGCAAATCCGACGGCCGAGACAACAAGGCTTCTCATGTTCGCGGGTCCTTTCCTTGATACTCAGCTTGGGTCACGGACAACGTAGCCACGCAGTATGACCCGGACTTGAAGGCGTATCTTCGGGGCCGCCATGGCAAAATTGAGGAACCGGGGGCGTCCGAAACTGCCTCGAGCCTAGCCGAGACGCGGGAATTTCCATAGCCAAAAGCTGCGGGTGCAATAGGAAAAGAGGGGCTTGCCCGCGCGTGGATCGGGACACCGCCGGCCGGGCCGCCTCAGCGCTGTGCCGAGCGCGCGGCCATCAGCGCCAGCGCCTGCCCAAGGGGAAGTTCCGCGACGACGTGGCCGCGCCGCGCGTCGCGCACGATCCACCGGTCGAGGCCCCCGTCGGCCACGACGACCGGCCCGGGATCGGGCGCGACGGAAATCGCGGACGATGCGACCGCCTCGGGCAGGAGCCCGCGGGGACGCGGCTCGGGGCGCGGCGAAACCGTCGCGGCCCTCCGCGTGCCCGTCTCCGGCGCGCGGTCTGCCTGGGGGGTCGCGGCGGGCGCCGCCCCGCCCGAAGGGAGGATCCACCCTGCCCCGTCGCCGGCCTCGGCCGGACGGCCCGCGCCGATCTCCCACGCCTCTCCCAGAAGCTCGATCGCGGTGCCCGGCACCGGCACCGGCCCCGTCACGGACCGCTCCCGTTCGCCCGAGGTCGTGACTGCGGCGAAGGCCGCCACCGCAGCGATCGCCGGAACGCCAAGTCTGAGCAGCATCGGATCGTCTCCCCTTGCCGCGACCCGCAGCGGGCCGCGTCCTGCATGGCGGAGTGATTGCCCGGATGTCTCCTGTTATCCAATATCAGGCGCCCGATGGCGGTCGGCGCAAAGAAAAACGGGCGGCCCCGAGGGACCGCCCGCCGTATCGCACGCCTGCGCGTGGCTTATTCTTCCTCGAGCGCGTCCACCGCAGCCTTCAGGTCGTCCTTGGAGACTTCCTTTTCCGAGACGTCGGCCATCTCGAAGACGAAATCGACGACCTTGTCCTCGAACAGCGGCGCGCGGATCTGCTGCTGCGCGGCCTGGTTCTTCTGGATGAACTCGAAGAACGCCCGCTCCTGCCCCGGATACTGGCGCGCCTGCGCCATGATCGCCTGGGACATCTCGGCGTCGGAAACCGTGATCTCGTTCTTCTGGCCGAGCTCGGCAAGCAGCAGGCCCAGCTTCACGCGGCGCCCGGCAAGTTTGCGGTGCTCGTCGGTGGGCTCGATCTGCGGGTGATCGTGGCCCTGCACGTCGGGGTTTTCCTCGTGCCAGAGCTGATGCGCGATCTGGCCCGCCTCGGCGTCCACCAGCGAGGGCGGCAGGTCGAAGTTCACCTTCTCGTCAAGCTGGTCGAGCAGCTTGCGCTTCATGACCGCGCGCGAGGCGTTGGCGTATTCCGCCTTCAGCCGCTCGCCGATCTGGCCCTTCAGAGCCTCGAGGTCCTCGGCGCCGTACTTCTTCGCCAGCTCGTCGTCGATCTCGGCCGGGACGGCCTTCTTGACGTCCTTGACGGTCACGTCGAACACCACGGCCTTTCCGGCGAGATGCTCGGCGCCGTATTCCTCGGGGAAGGTGACCTCGACCGCCTTTTCCTCGCCTTTCTTGACGCCCTTCAGCTGGTCCTCGAAGCCGGGGATGAAGCTGTTGGAGCCCAGTACGAGCGGATAGTCCTCGGCCGAGCCGCCGTCGAAGGGCTCGCCGTCGAGCTTGCCGACGAAGTCGATCACGACCTGGTCGCCATCAGCCGCCTTGCCGCCCTTCTTGGTCTCGAAGTTCTCGACGCTGCCGGCGAGGTTCTTCAGCGCCTCGTCCACATCGTCCTCGGCGGGCGTCACGGCCATGCGCTCCAGCGAAATCGACTTGTAGTCGATCTCGGGGATCTCGGGCAGCTTCTCGTAGGCCATCGCCACGACGACGTCGTCGCCTTCCTTCCAGTCCTCGTTGACCATCTTGATCTCGGGCTGCATCGCGGGGCGGTCGCCCGTCTCGTCGAGATGGCCCTGCATGGCGCCGTCGACGGCCTCCTGCATCGCCTCGCCCATCAGGCGGGGGCCGAACTGCTTCTTCAGAAGCGCCATCGGCACCTTGCCCTTGCGGAAGCCCTTCATCTCGATCTCGGGCTGGGCCTCTTCCAGCTTCCCCTTCACGCGCGCGTCGAGATCGGCGCCGGTGATGGTGATCTGGTATTCTCGCTTGAGGCCTTCGTTCAGGGTCTCGGTGATCTGCATGGGGCTCCTCACGGGCACTGTCGCCGCGGGTGTCGTTCTGCCCGCAGCGCGCTTGTCGGCTTGAAAATCAGGGGCCCTTCTAGGTGCGGCACGGCAGGCTTGCAAGCGCAAAGGGCAGTCTCCGGCAGGCGGTCCGGCGCCCCTGCCGCTTTGCGCCGGGGACGACGGGCATCGTGCCGCTAGGACGGCGCGGCCGGGATCGGGAGGCGTCGAGCCCCGGAAGCTCTGATGCGCCGCCCCGGAGCGCGGGGCACGCCAGCACTTCGGCGCTGGACAGATGGGGAGGCAGATCCCCGCAAATGGGTTGCCCTGCCCCGGCCTGTCCCGTCTTGGCCCATCACGCCCGACACGTCGCCTGCGAAGGCATGGATCGAGCGCGCCCCGCGCGCCTGACGCCGGCCCCGCTCCCGCGCGGTGCCGTTGACGATGCTGGGAATGGGATGGTCGGGTGCGCGGCGGCATGGGTTGCGCCGCATCGCATCCATGTCACCGGCCCTTCCGGGCTGGTGCGGGTGGAGGGACTTGAACCCCCACGCCTTGCGGCGCCAGAACCTAAATCTGGTGCGTCTACCGGTTCCGCCACACCCGCGAGCGCGTCGTCTCTAGCAGACGCCCCGGCACGTGGCGAGGGCCAATCGCAAGACGCTCACCGCCAGCGCTCAAGGGCGGGCGGATGCGGGCCACCGCTCCGCCTCGCCCGCGTCCCCGATGCGGCGGAGAACCTGCGGCATGGCATCGGGCAGGTCCTCGGCGATGAGGCCGGGGCCGACCTCCAGGGCCGCCTCGACATGCAGCCATGCGCCCGCCTCCGCGGCGCTGCGCGCGCCGAACCCTCGGGCGAGGAGGCCCGCGATCAGCCCCGACAGCACGTCCCCCGCCCCCGCCGTCGCAAGCCACGGCGCGGCGCGGTCGTAGACTGCGGCGTGGACACTCGCGCCGCCCCCCGGCGTCGCGATCACCGTGGCGGCCCCCTTCAGCAGCACCACAGCCGAGGCGCGGTCCGCCGCCGCGCGCACGGCATCGATGCGCGAGGCCAGCGGACCGCGCTCCGGCCGGTCGTCCAGCCGCGCGGCGATGTCGGGAAACAGGCGCGCGAACTCGCCCATGTGCGGGGTCAGGACGACGCGGTCCTCGCCGTTGACAGACCTTGCGAGCTTCTCGAACAGCGCGGCGGGATCGTCCTCGAAGGCCGTCAGCGCATCCGCGTCGAGGATGGCGGACCGGCTTGGAGCCGATGCGCCCCCCTCTGCCAGCGCATCCAGAACCGCCGCCACGACGTCGCGCGTTCCCTGCCCCGCTCCGAGGCCCGGCCCGAGCGCGACCGCGTTCAGCCGCCGGTCCCGCAGGAGGTCGGCCAGATCCTGCGCGCCGTCGCAACGCCGCAACATGATCGCGGTCAGCTGCGCCGCGCATTCCGCCATGGCCTCCGCCGGCGCGGCGACCGTCACCAGCCCCGCGCCCACCCTCAGCGCCCCGCGCGCCGCGAGCCGCGCCGCACCGGTGCGACCGAAGCCGCCCGCAAGGACGAGGGCGTGGCCGTGATCGTACTTGTGGCCCGACCGCTTGCCGATCCGGCCCGCCTCGGGCGCGCCGACTGGGAGAACGGGGCCCGGGCTCTCCCCCGTCCCGCGCCCGTCGCCGCCATCCCGCGGCAAGGCGGGCAGCCCGATGTCGCACAGGACCAGCCGCCCGCAGAGATCGGGCCCCCGCCCGAGGACATGACCGGGCTTGGCGTGGCCGAACGTCACCGTCAGCTCCGCCCCAAGACAGGCGCAGCCGCCCTCCGCGTCGCCATCGCCCCGGAAGACGCGCCCGCTGTCCGCGCACAGGCCGGTCGGGACGTCCACGGCCACGCGGCGCGGGCCTGCGCCGCCCCGCCTCAGCGCCTCGAACAGCGCGCCGAGGCCGTCGGGCGGTCGCACGAGGCCGGTTCCGAAGATCGCGTCCACCACCACGTCGGACGCCGCGACCGCGCCTTGCGCCACCTCGGACGCCTCCTGCGGCGTCACGGTCGGAAACCCGAGCCGCCGCACCTCGCCCATCGACGCCCAGCGATCGTGGTTCCCGCGCGCATCGCCCGCAAGCCTGTCGGGATCGCCGTAGAGAATGACCTCCACCGCCCAGCCCCGGTTGCGCAGGAGACGCGCCAGCACGAAGCCGTCGCCGCCGTTGTTTCCCGGACCGCAGAGCACGACGGCCCGGCGCGGCGCCTGCGCAAGCTCGGGCCAGTGCGCGAGAAGCGCATCGACCACGCCACGCCCCGCGCGTTCCATGAGTGTCAGGCCAGTCACGCCGGCATGATCCATCGCGTGCCGCTCCAGCGCGCGCATCTGCGCCGCGGTGAGCAGCTCCCGGTCCCGCCATGTTTTCAAATTGCTCATTTCGTGTGCGCCCTGCCCGTTTTCTGATCGCACCCCGCGGAATCCCGCGGGACCCAAGGCCTTCCCGACGCTAGCCGATGGACGCCCCGGTCTCAAAGTGGTGTCACGGCTCCGCAATACTGCCAGACGGCGAGGAGGAAGCGGGCCCATGAAGAAGATCGAGGCGATCATAAAGCCCTTCAAGCTCGACGAGGTGAAGGAAGCGCTCCAGGAGATCGGCATCCAGGGGCTCAGCGTCACCGAGGTCAAGGGGTTCGGGCGCCAGAAGGGCCACACGGAACTCTACCGAGGTGCGGAATACGTCGTCGATTTCCTGCCGAAGGTGAAGATCGAGGTCGTCCTTGCCGACGACATGGCGGACGCCGCGATCGAGGCCATCATCGCCGCGGCCAAGACCGACAAGATCGGTGACGGCAAGATCTTCGTCTCCGACATCGCGCAGGCGATCCGCATCCGGACGGGCGAGTCGGGCGAAGAGGCGCTCTGACGCAGCCGCACGCGCCGGCCGCACCGCGCGCCGGGACGGCAGAACCACATCAACCCATGCGGGCCAAGGCCCGTGGATCAGACCAAATCGTCAAGGGAAGGTCACGATGAGCAAAGACAGTGTGTTGAAGATGATCAAGGACGAGGATGCGGCCTATGTCGACATCCGATTCACCGACCCGCGCGGCAAGCTGCAGCACGTCACGGTGGTCGCGGATCTCGTCGACGAGGACTTCCTTGACGAGGGCTTCATGTTCGACGGCTCCTCGATCGCCGGCTGGAAGGGCATCGAGGCATCCGACATGAAACTCATGCCCGATACCGAAAGCGCCTACGTCGATCCGTTCTACGCGGAAAAGACCATCTGCATCCACTGCACCGTCGTCGAGCCCGACACCGGCGAGGCCTACAACCGCGACCCGCGCGGCACCGCGCAGCTGGCCGAGGCCTACCTGAAGTCCTCCGGCATCGGCGACGCCGCCTATTTCGGCCCCGAAGCCGAATTCTTCCTGTTCGACGACGTCCGCTACTCGGTCACGATGAACAAGGTCTCCTTCGAGGTCGACGCCCAGGACGCAGCCTGGAACTCGGACACCGAGTACGAGATGGGCAACATGGGCCACCGTCCCGGCATCAAGGGCGGCTACTTCCCCGTGAACCCCACCGACGCGGCGATGGACCTGCGTTCCGAGATGCTGTCGACGATGAAGCGCATCGGCATGAAGGTCGACAAGCACCACCACGAGGTCGCCTCGTGCCAGCACGAACTCGGTCTGATCTTCGACAGCCTCACCAAACAGGCCGACGAGATCCAGAAGTACAAGTACGTCATCCACAACGTGGCGCACGCCTACGGCAAGTCGGCCACCTTCATGCCCAAGCCCATCTCGGGCGACAACGGCACGGGGATGCACGTCAACATGTCGATCTGGAAGGACGGCAAGCCGCTGTTCGCGGGCGACAAGTATGCCGACCTCTCGGACGAAGCGCTCTACTTCATCGGCGGCATCCTCAAGCACGCCAAGACGCTGAACGCCTTCACCAACCCGTCGACCAACTCCTACAAGCGCCTGATCCCCGGCTTCGAAGCCCCGGTCCTGCGCGCCTACTCGGCCCGCAACCGCTCGGGCTGCGTGCGGATCCCGTGGACGGAAAGCCCCAAGGCCAAGCGCGTCGAGGCACGTTTCCCCGACCCGTCGGCGAACCCCTACCTCGCCTTCGCGGCGCTCCTGATGGCGGGCATCGACGGCATCCAGAACAAGATCCACCCCGGCGATCCGTCGGACAAAGACCTCTACGACCTGCCGCCCGAGGAACTGGCCGGCATCCCGACCGTCTGCGCCAGCCTGCGCGAAGCCCTGGAAAGCCTCGAGGCGGACCACGACTTCCTGCTCAAGGGCGACGTCTTCTCGAAGGACCAGATCGAGGGCTACCTCGCGCTCAAGTGGGAGGAGGTCTACGCCTTCGAACACATGCCGCACCCGATCGAGTACAAGATGTACTACAGCTGCTGAGCGGCACCTTGCGGATCAAAGCAATAGGGGCGCCTTCGGGCGCCCCTTCTTCTTTCGTCCCGCCGCCTGTCAGGCGCATCGGGCGCCGGTCAGCTGCGCGAGGACTTCCACTCGCCCGGCACCGTGCGCACGTTGCGCTCGGCACGCTTCGCCTGCTCGGCCTTGAAGGCCTGAAGCGCGCGGTCGTAGCTGCTTCCCCTGGCGAAACGGTTGAGGTGGAGCGAGCCGTCCACGTCGCGCTGCGGGACGAGACGCTTCAGGGTCTGAACGATCCGATGCATGTTCTGCCTCACTTTTCTTCTTTTAATTAAGCGGGTTTGCCCGGCGTTCAGGAATTGGGGCGAATTGTGGCGGAAAAGAGGCGCGGTGCGTCCGTACCGATTCGTTCGCCACCGATTGTGGCGCGGGGGACACCCCGCGGACCTGGCCGGACGCCACGAGCGACCAGGCGCGCACCTGACGGACGCGCAGGATGCATCGCCGCCATGCCCGGCCGCCCCCGAGCGCGCGGTTCAGATCTCGCCGTCCTCGTCCTCGTCCGGCTCATCGTCGTCGAAGAGCTGCCCGGTCTCGTCCTCCGGCAGGTCGGGCGCATCCCCATCCTGCGGCCGGCTTTCCAGAAGGCCCGCCTCGCGAAGTTCCTTCAGCCCCGGAAGGTCGCGCGCGTTCTCCAGACCGAAATGATCGAGGAAGCCCTGCGTGACGACGTAGGTCACGGGCCGGCCCACCGTCATCCGGCGGCGTCCGAACCGGATCCAGCCAAGCTCGATCAGCTGGTCGACCGTGCCCCTGCTGACCGAGACGCCGCGGATCTCCTCGATCTCGGCCCGCGTCACCGGCTGGTGATAGGCGACGATGGCGAGGGTCTCGATCGCGGCGCGCGAAAGCTTGCGGGTCTCGACCGTCTCGCGCGCCATCAGGTAGCCGAGGTCGGCCGCCGTCCGGACCGCCCAGGCGTCGCCCACGCGCACGACCTGCACGCCGCGCCCCTCGTAGCGCCGCCGCAGGTGCTGCACAGCCTCGGCCGGATCGCAGCCATGCGGCATCCGCGCCTCCATCTCGGCCACGCTCATCGGCTCGGCGGCGGCGAAGAGCATGGCCTCGACCATGCGCTCCTGCTCGGCGATGGGGGGCGCGCGGAACAGGCTGTCGCGCGGCGCGTCGGGCGCGTGGCCCTCCGCGTCTTCCGGACGCTCGTCCATGTCAGTCCCTCCGTCTCAGCTGGATCGGCGCGAAGGTCTCGGACTGCCGCACCTGCGCGCGTCCCGCCTTCACCAGTTCAAGCGTCGCAGCGAAATGCGCCGCCGTCGCCGAACGCCGCCGCTTGGGGTCGGTCTCCCACCCCTCGGGCAGGAAACTCGCGAGGTCCGTCCATTCGGCGGCATGGCCGATCAGCGGCCGCAGGCGGTCCAGTGCCTGCTCCATGGTGAACACGCTCTCGCGGTCCATCGCGTAGGGGCGGAAATCGTCACGGGTGCGCACGCGCGCATAGGCCTGCAGCAGGTCGATCAGCCCCGCGGTGTAGACGACCTTGCGCGTCGCGCTGACGCTTTCGGGCATCCCGCGCGCGAAGCGGTCGCGGCCCAGCCGGTCCCGTGCCATCAGCCGCGCCGCGCAGTCGCGCATCGCCGCCAGCCGTTCGAGCTGGAAGGCGAGGTGCGCCGCCATGTCCTCGGCGCTCGGGCCATCCTCGCCAGGTTCGGGCGGCAGCAGGAGGCGCGACTTGAGATAGGCGAGCCAGGCCGCCATCACGAGGTAATCCGCCGCCAGCTCCAGCCGCATGGCCCGCGCCTTTTCGATGAAGGCGAGGTATTGCTCCGTCAGGGCGAGAATCGAGATCGCGCGAAGATCCACCTTCTGCGTCCGCGCGAGGTTCAGCAGCAGATCGAGCGGCCCCTCGAAGCCGTCCACGTCCACGACCAGCGCCTCGTCCTCGCGCCGCGCGGCGACCGTGCGTTCGTCCGAGCCCCAGTCGGCCGCCGAACCGGACGCGTCATTGGCGGGGATGGGCGTGTCAGCCATCGACGTCTCCGTTGCGAAGGCGGTCAAGCTCCGCCTCCATCTCGTCCATGTCAAGCGGCAGCGCCCCGCTCCGCAGCGCCAGAGCCGCCGCCCCACGCGCCAGCGCGCCCTCGTCCATCGTGCCCGCCTCGGCCAGCACGTCCTCCATCTCGGCGCGACGGCCGTTGCAATGCAGGATCAGGTCGCATCCCGCCGCCCGCGCCCGCGCCGCGCGCTCCCCGATCGGCCCCGGCAGGGCCCCCATCGAAAGATCGTCGGTCATCAGAAGCCCGCCAAAGCCGATGTCGTCACGGATCAGGCGGATCATTTCGGCCGAAAGCGTCGCGGGCGTCTCCGGGTCGAAGGCCTCGTAGACGATATGCGCCGTCATCCCCAAGGGCAGGTCGGCAAGCGGGCGGAAGGCCGCGAAATCGGTCCGCCGCAGCTCGTCCGCCCCCGCATCGACGCGCGGAAGGCTCTCGTGGCTGTCCACCTCGCCAAGCCCGTACCCCGGAAGGTGCTTCACGACGGGCACGACGCCGCCGTCGATCAGCCCCAGCGCGACCGCCAGCGCGATCTCGGCCACGGCCTCGGGATCGTCGCCGTAAAGACGGTTGCGCAGGATCGGATGGGTCGTCGTGCGCGCCACGTCGGCCAGCGGCGCGCAGTTCACGTCGATGCCCACCGCACGCAGTTCGGCCGCGATCAGGCGCGAGCGCAGGTACATCGCGCGCGCGGCTGCGCCGGGCCCCGCCGCCGCCACCTCGTCGAGCGCCGGGGGCCATTCGCGCCAGTGCGGCGGGCGAAGGCGCTGCACCCGCCCCCCCTCCTGGTCGATCAGGACGGGCGCGTCGCGGCCCACGGCATCGCGCAGGTCGCGCGTCAGGCGGCCAAGCTGCTCGGGGCTCTCGACATTGCGCGCGAACAGGATGAACCCCCAGGGCTGGGCGGCGGCGAAGAACATCGCCTCGTCCGCCTCAAGGATCGGCCCCTCGAGCCCCAGGATCGTCGCGGAGACAGGCGTGCTCACCCCTTCCCGCCCTTCAGCGCACGGTCACGGGGATGCAGGCCGTCCCCTGCGCGACCAGCACGGCGCAGAAACGGCGCGAGCCTGCAAGGTCGTCGAAGCCCCCCGCCCTCAGCCGGAAGAAGCTCTGCCCGCCCGATGACGCCTCCTCGACCACGCGGGGGCGGCCCTCGAAGTAGTCGGGATAACGCTGCGCAAGCCGGTCCCATTCGCTCCGCGCGATGGCGGGCGTGTCGAAGGCGCCAAGCTGCACCAGTCTCGTGCCGTCGGGAAGCTCGTCCGCCACGAGGTCGACGGGACCCGCCGGCGCCGCCGGGGCGCGCGCCGCACCCTGCCCGGCAACCAGGCTGACCGGCCGGAAGGACGGCCTCGGCGAGGCGGCGACACCCGGCACCGAGGCGGGGATGATCCGCGCCTGCGCGGATTGGGACTGGGATTGGGACACGGCGGCTCGCGTGGCGATCTCTGCCGGGGCGGCGGCCGCGCGCGGCGCGTCGGCGGGGTCGAGGCCCTGCGCCTCGGCCAGCAGCCGGTCGATCAGCGCCATCGTGTCCGCGCCCGCATCCCCGGAGGGCAGCGTCGCGGCCCCGGTGGTCTCGATGGCCTCGGCAGCCGCCGTGGCCTCGGCCCCCTCCTCCGCCGGCCGCGCGCGGGGCGCTTCGGCCTCGGAGGCGCTCGCCATGTCGAAACGGACGTCCTGCAACTCCAGCGGCGGCGGCGCGAGCACAAGGCGGTCGGGCACCGGCGGCGCCTCCTCGCCCTCGGCGATGCGGTTCACCGCGAGGCCCTGGTGCGGCGCCTGCGTCCCGCCGGGATCGTCCGGCTGCACGCGCATCGGCCCTTCCAGCGCCTGGATCACGGGCACGCCCGACACGTCGCGCATCATCAGCTGCACGGCCCAGACGGCCATCCCCAGGACAAGCCCCAGCGAGATCAGCGCGCCGGCCCAATTGACCAGAACCCCAAGCATCGGCCTCGCGGCCGCGGCGGCCGCCTCGCGCGGGGCGCCCTCGCTCCCGTCGAAGTCGCGGTCGAAATCCCCGTCGAAGTAATCGATATCTGCCATGCCTGACCTCGTGCAGTCCGATGCCCGGGCACGCGAAAGGCAGCGCCCGGCCGGATCTGATCATGTCTGCCCGATCCGGCCGCCAGCGGGGTTGATCCCCTTACATCTTCTCGGCCGGTTTGACGCCCAAGATACCAAGACCGTTCGAAATGACAATCGCGACGGCCTGGATCAGCGCAAGTTTGGCGCGCGTCGTGGCAACATCGTCCTCCTGGATGAAACGCAGCTCGGGCTGGGCGTTGCCGCGGTTCCACAGGCCGTGGAACTCCGAAGCGAGATCGTAGAGGTAAAAGGCGACGCGATGCGGCTCGTGGGCCTGCGCCGCGACCTCAACGAGGCGCGGCCATTCGGCGATCTTGGCGACCAGCGCCAGCTCGGCGGGATCGGCGATCGAGGACAGATCGTCAGGCATCTCCGCGTCCATGCCGGCCTCCGCCGCCTTGCGCAACACCGACGAGATGCGGGCATGAGCGTATTGCACGTAGAAGACGGGATTGTCCTTCGACTGCTCGAGCACCCGGTCGACGTCGAAATCGAGCGGCGCGTCGTTCTTGCGCGTCAGCATCACGAAGCGCGTCACGTCCGGGCCCACCATCTCGACCACGTCGCGAAGCGTCACGAAGGTGCCCGCCCGCTTGGACATCTTCAGCTCCTGGTCGCCCCGCTTGAGCTTCACGAGCTGCATCAGCTTGATGTCGAGCGGAACGCGGTTGTCCGACAGCGCCGCGACGGCCGCCTTCATCCTCTTGACGTAGCCCCCGTGATCGGCGCCGAAGATGTCGATCAGCTCGTCGAAACCGCGGCTCACCTTGTCGTAGTGATAGGCGATGTCGGGCGCGAAATAGGTCCAGGACCCGTCCGACTTCATCACCGGGCGGTCCACATCGTCCCCGTACTCGGTCGAGCGGAACAGCGTCTGGATGCGCGGCTCCCAATCCTCGGGCGCCTTGCCCTTCGGCGGCTCCAGCGTGCCCGAGTAGATCAGGCCCTTGGCCCTGAGATCCTCGATCGCGGCCTCGATCCGGCCGGTGCCATACAGCGACTTCTCCGAATAGAACACGTCCATCCGGACGCCGAGCGCCGCAAGATCCTCGCGGATCAGCACCATCATCGCATCGGTCGCGAACTCC
The DNA here is from genome assembly GCF_029624655.1 of Roseicyclus salinarum. Classification (GTDB taxonomy): domain Bacteria; phylum Pseudomonadota; class Alphaproteobacteria; order Rhodobacterales; family Rhodobacteraceae; genus Roseibacterium; species Roseibacterium salinarum. The sequence goes on along the minus strand of NZ_JARRSA010000026.1, from coordinate 3,904 downwards.
CGCACGGGCGCGAGCCATACCCCTTCATCTTTCCCCAAATACGCATCGCCGACCTTCGCCTTCAGCGCCTCGCCCACCGGAACGAGGTAGTCGCCGGGATAGGTCCCGTCCTCGAAGGCGACGGAACGGCCATGCGCCTCGAGGTAGCGCAGGTAGACGGACCGCGCGAGCACGTCGACCTGGCTGCCGCCGTCGTTGATGTAGTATTCCCGCGTCACCTCGTGCCCGGAATAGTCGAGAAGCCGCGCGAGGGCGTCGCCGAAGACCGCGCCCCGCGTGTGGCCGACATGCATCGGGCCCGTCGGGTTGGCCGAGACGAACTCGACATTGACTCGCCGCCCTTGCCCGAGGTCCGAACGGCCGAAGGCCGCCCCCTCGGCAAGCGTGCTGCGCACCACCTCGCGCCAGGTCTCCGCCGAAAGCCTCAGGTTCAGGAAGCCCGGGCCCGCGACCTCGGCGCGCGCGATGCGGGCGTCCTCGCCCAGTCTTGTGGCCAGCGCCTCGGCGATGTCGCGCGGCTTCAGGCCCGCTGGCTTGGCCAGCACCATCGCGGCATTGGTCGCCATGTCGCCATGCGCCGGGTCGCGCGGCGGCTCCACCGCGACGTTGCCGAAGTCGAGCCCGCCCGGCAGCGCGCCATCCCGCGTCAGCGCGTCGAGCCCTTCGATCACGGCCCTGCGTATGTCTGAGAAGATGTTCATGTCGGACGCCCCTGAAGTACCGCCCGCCCGTCTACCACGGGCGTGGCCGAGGTCAATGTCGCGCGCCCGTCACGCCGGGCGGGCCGCTCACCTGTCCTCGGGAAGGCAGCTCTGCAGGGTCATGCCGACGCCGCGCAGCACGATGACGACCGACGTGGGCTGCGGGCCCTCGCCGAAGAACACGCGCGCCTCGAACGCGGCGCCCTCGGCGTCCGTGCAGGCCCCGTCGTAGAGGAACTGGTCGGGCAGCCCCCGCAGCCGGGTGGGGTTGGACAGGATGCAGCAGGCTCCGTCGAAACAGATTTCGGGAAAGGCGAGCCGCGCCTCCGCCGCGCCGGGTGCGCCCTGGCCTCCGCCGGCGCACCCGGCGTGATACGTGCCGTCGGGCGGGATCGCATGAGCCGCCGCGGCCGCGACCAGCGCAAGCATTCCAGCCGCAAGCGGCGCGAGGGCGTTTCGCATGGCATCCTCCATCGGTCGGGCGCCCGGGCTCCCGCGACAGCCTGCCGAAGGACGGCCCCGCGATCAAGCGCGCGGGCCTCGGGCGATGTTCGGACCCTCAGGCGATGCGCGCGACCTCGACGCCCCCGATCAGCTCGGCGTGGCGTTGCAGCGCGAAGCGGTCGGTCATGCCCGAGATGTAGTCCGACACGATCCGCGCAAGCGCCGTCTCGTCGCCCGCGACGTCCTGCACGTCCTTGCGCCACTGCTTGGGCAGCTCCTCGGGGTGAGCCATGAAGAAGGGGAACAGCTCGGCCACAACACGCGTCACCTGCGCCCGCATCTCGACCACGGCAGGGGCGCGGTACATCCTGCGGAATAGGAATCCGCGGATCACCTTGAGATCGGCGAAAAGGGCGTCCGAGAACCGCACCATCGGACGGCCCGCGCCGCGGATGTCCGCGACCCCGCCCGGATCGAGCTCCCTCAGGCGCGCGGAGGACTGCGCGAGGACGTCCTCGACGAGGACCCCGAAGAAGCGGCGCAGCGCCTCGTGGCGGCGGCGGTAGTAGTTGAGGCCCGGATAGCGGGCGTCGACCTCGGCGAAACAGGCGTCGAGAATGGGAAGCTCGGCCAGTTCGTCGGTCGAGAACAGCTCGGCCCGGAGCCCGTCGTGAAGATCGTGGTGGTTGTAGGCCACGTCGTCGGCCAGCGCCGCGACCTGCGCCTCGGCGCTGGCATGGGTGTGAAGTTCCAGGTCGTGGCCCGTGCAGTAGCTTGCCAGCGCCCACGGGACCTGCGACCCCTCAGCCCCCTCGCCCGGCAGGGGTGCGACAGGCCCGTTGTGCTTGGCGATCCCCTCGAGGGCCTCCCACGTGAGGTTGAGGCCGTCGAAATCGGCATAGTGCCGCTCGAGGCTCGTGACGATGCGGATCGCCTGGGCGTTGTGATCGAACCCGCCGTGTGGCGCCATCGCGGCCGACAGCGCGTCCTCGCCGGTATGGCCGAAGGGCGGATGGCCCAGATCGTGGGCGAGCGCCACGGCCTCGGTCAGGTCCTCGTCCAGCCCCAGCGCGCGGGCCATGGTGCGGGCGACCTGCGCGACCTCGAGCGAGTGTGTCAGCCGGGTGCGGAAATAGTCGCCCTCGTGCTCCACGAAGACCTGCGTCTTGTGCTTGAGCCGCCGGAAGGCGGAGGAATGGATGATCCGGTCGCGGTCGCGCTGGAACGGCGAGCGGAACGTGCTGAGATCCTCGGCCACGCGGCGTCCCCGGCTCACGGCCGGATCGCAGGCATAGATGGCGCGCATGGGACACTCCTCGGGACGGCATCTCCGCGGGCGCTCCTTGCTCGGCCCGCGGGCCATCCATATATTGGGCCGGAGAAGAAATCGACCTCGTCCGCAAGGAGCCTCCGGCCATGAGCCTGACGCTGACCGTCCCGCCGAAAGTCACCGACCGCGCCTTCGCCCGCCTCGCGGAGATCAACGGCGGCAGCGCCGAGGCCAAGGCGCTTCGCGTGGCCGTGGAGGGCGGCGGCTGCTCGGGCTTCCAGTACGACATCCGCCTCGACGATCCCACCGAGGACGACATCGTGCTGGAGGGTCAGGGCCAGAAGGTCGTGGTGGACAGCGTCTCCCTTCCCTTCCTTGCAGACGCCGTGATCGACTTCACCGAAGAACTCATCGGCGCGCGCTTCGTGATCGAGAACCCCAACGCCACCTCCTCCTGCGGCTGCGGCACGTCGTTTTCGATGTGACCTGACGCGGGCGGACAGGCGACACGCCGGGCGCGGGGTATTCAGCTGCCCGTGACCCCGGCTCCACGATGCTCCTCTCTCTTTGCGGCACGAACCTGACCGCGCGCGACGCCCACAACCTGCCACAGCGCCGCTCGCGGCCGTGGATCGCCGCCGCCGCGAGCATTTGACCTTGCTCCGGAGGCCCGCGCGCGCCAGAACCGCACCCATGAGGATCGCGACATTCAACATCAACGGCGTGAAGGCCCGGATCGGCGCGCTTTGCGACTGGCTGGCCGAGGCGAAACCCGATGTCGTTCTCCTGCAGGAGATCAAGTCGATCGACGAGGCCTTCCCGCGCGAGCCGATCGAGGACCTCGGCTACAACGTCGAGACGCATGGCCAGAAGGGCTTCAACGGGGTGGCGATCCTGTCGCGGTTCCCGCTCGAGGACGTGACGCGCGGCCTGCCGGGCGACGAGAGCGACGAGCAAGCGCGCTGGATCGAGGCCACCGTGACGGGCGAGACCGCCGCCGTGCGGGTCTGCGGGCTCTACCTGCCGAACGGAAACCCCGCGCCGGGTCCGAAATACGACTACAAGCTCGGCTGGATGGCCCGGATGCGGACCCATGCGGCAGGGCTTCTGGCCAGCGAGATGCCGGTGGTGCTGGCGGGAGACTACAACGTGATCCCGCAGGACGAGGACGCCGAGCGGCCCGAGGCGTGGCGGACGGACGCGCTTGCCCTGCCCGACAGCCGCGCGGCCTTCAGGCGGATCCTGAACCTGGGCTTCACGGAGGCGATCCGCGCCCGGAGCGCCGCGCCCGGCCTCTATACCTTCTGGGACTACCAGGCGGGCGCGTGGGAGCGGAACAACGGCATCCGCATCGACCATCTTCTTCTGAGCCCGCAGGCCGCCGACCTGATGACGGACGCCGGCATTGACCGCCATGTGCGCGGCCGCGAGAAGCCGTCCGACCACGTGCCGGTCTGGATCGACCTCGCCGCCTGACGGCGGCGACCGG
>NZ_JARRSA010000025.1 GCF_029624655.1 Roseicyclus salinarum | reverse complement strand
CGGCGGCCGCGCGCGCGGCCGCGAGGCCCGCGGGACCGGCCCCCACGATCAGGACGTCGCAGTGCAGATAGCGCGAGGCGTAGCTGTCGGGATCCACCTCGGACGGTGCGACGCCGAGACCCGCAGCCGCGCGGATGAAGGGCTCGTAGACCTTGTGCCAGAAGGACTTGGGCCACATGAAGGTCTTGTAGTAGAACCCGGCCGAGAACAGCATGTAGGCGGCGTCGTTGACGGCGCCGACGTCCCACTTGAGGCTGGGATACCTGTTCTGCGACGTGACCTTCAGGCCGTCCCAGATCTCCTGCACCGTGGCGCGGGTGTTGGGCTCGTAGCGGCCCCTGCCGCGCCGTGTGCCGATCAGGGCGTTGGGCTCCTCCGAACCGGCCGCCACGGGACCGCGCGGTCGGTGATACTTGAACGACCGCCCCATCAGGTGGACGCCGTTGGCCAGAAGCGCCGAGGCGACGGTGTCGCCCGCCGCGCCGCGATAGGTCCGCCCGTCGAAGGTGAAGCGCACGGGCCGGTCCTGATCGACGCGGCCGCGGCCCGGAACGCGGAAACTGCTCATGTCGCGGCCTCCGTCAGGCTGGAGAGATCGGGGCGCGGAGCGCCCGCCGGGTAGGTCGTCAGGAACTTGTCCGACACGGTGTCGCGCACGGCGTTGAAGTAGCGCCCGCAGCCATGCAGGTGCCGCCAGCGCTCGTAATGCGGGCCCTTGGGATTGTCGCGGATGAACAGGAACGCCTCCCACTCCTCGTCGGTCTGCGCCGAAGGATCCTCGGCGCGCACGACATGGGCCTGACCGGCATAGGTGAACTCGAGCTCCGGCAGGGTCTCGTCGCAGTAGGGGCAATGGATCAGGAGCATGGTCGCGAACCTCTCGGGGTCTTGTCGTCGTCGCGCACCTCGGTGCGCTGTCTGTCTCGTGCGCAGGTCATTGCGCTGTCTTCCTCACGCGCGCCTCAATGCGCTGTCTTTCTCACGCGGGCCTCAGTGCGCTGTCTTTCTCACGCGCGCCTCAATGCGCGACGGCGGCCGCTGCGGCCTCGTCGATCAGGCGGCCCGTGCGGAACCGCTCCATCGTGAAGGGCGCGTTGATCGGGTGCGGCTCGTCCTTGGCGACGGTCCATGCGAAGGTGTGCGCCGCGCCCGGCGTCGCCTTGAACCCGCCCGTGCCCCAGCCGCAGTTGACATAAAGCCCCTGCACCGGCGTCTTGGAGATGATCGCCGAACGGTCCGGCGTGACGTCCACCACCCCGCCCCACTTCCGCAGCATCCGCATGCGGTTGAAGATCGGGAACACCTCGACGATCGCGGCAACCGTGTGCTCGATCAGCGGCAGGCCGCCGCGCTGCGAATAGCTGGTATACTGGTCGGTGCCCGAGCCGATCACCAACTCGCCCTTGTCCGACTGGCTGATGTAGGCGTGCACCGCGTTCGACATGACCACGCAGGGGAAGACGGGCTTCACCGGCTCGCTCACCAGCGCCTGCAGCGGGTAGCTTTCCAGCGGCAGGCGGACGCCCGCGGTCTCCATCACGACCGAGGTGTGGCCCGCTGCAGATACCGCGACCTTCTTCGCACGGATGAAGCCCTTGGCGGTCTCCACGCCCGCCACCGATCCGTCCGGGTTGCGGCGGATCGCGGTCACCGGGCAGTTCTGGATGATGTCGACACCGCGCATCGCCGCGCCGCGCGCGTAGCCCCATGCCACCGCGTCATGGCGGGCGGTGCCCGCGCGCTCCTGCAGGGCGCCGCCCATGACCGGATAGCGGGCGGTCTTCGAGATCGAGAGCGGCGGGCAGTATTCCTTGCATTCCCGCGGCGTCAGCCAGCGGTTGTCCACGCCGTTCAGCCGGTTCGCGTGGATGTGGCGCTTGAAGCTCTGGACGTCGTGCACGTTGTGCGCCAGCATAAGGACGCCACGGCGCGAATACATGACGTTGTAGTTCAGTTCCTGGCTGAGACCCTCCCACAGATCGACCGAATGATCGTAGAGCCGCGCGCTTTCGTCATAGAGATAGTTCGATCGGATGATCGTGGTGTTGCGGCCGGTGTTCCCGCCGCCGAGCCATCCCTTGTCGATCACCGCGACGTTGGTGATGCCGTGCTCCTTGGCGAGGTAGTAGGCCGCGCCGAGGCCGTGACCGCCGGCGCCCACGATGACGACGTCGTATTCCTCCTTCGGCTGGGCGTCGGGCCACTGCTCGGTCCAGTTCCTGTTGCCGGTAAGCGCGTTCTTCAGAAGGCTGAAGGCACTGAAATGCGTCATGGGCTGGACCTCGGGGAGACTGCGGGGGGAGTGCGTCGCGCGAAGTCTTACGCGCGTGCGCCGCCTCGCGGCGGTAGATTTGCGTCGAAAAATGCGTAGGAATGCGCCATGCCGACTCGTGCGATCCAGTCCCGAAGCGACGCCCCGCCCCGCAAGCGGCTGCGCGTCGCGTTCCTTCTTGCCGACCGGTTCACCCTGTCGGCCTTCGCCAACTTCGTGGACGTCCTGCGCCTTGCGGCCGACGAGGCGGACAAGTCGCGGCCGATCCTGTGCGAATGGGCCGTGCTTTCGGACACGATGGCGCCCGTCCGCTCCAGCTGCGGAGTGAGGGTGACGCCGGACACGACGCTGCGCGCGGCGGGTGACTACGACTATCTCGTGGTCGTGGGAGGCGTGATGAGCGACGAGGCCGGCCTTTGCGCCGCCGAACGGGCGTTCCTCGCGCACAGGGCGGCGTCCGGCACGCCGGTCGTGGGCCTGTGCACCGGGGTCTTCATCCTCCACGAGGCGGGGCTTCTGGACGGCTACCGCTGCTGCGTGAGCTGGTTCCACCACCAGGATTTCGTGGACCGCTTCGACGCGGTGGAGCCCGTCTCGGACCAGATCTTCGTGGTGGACCGAGACCGGCTGACCTGTTCTGGGGGGCACGGCGCGGCGCATCTCGCGGCGTTTCTGGTGGCCCGCCACGTCGGCCAGTCGGCGGCGATAAAAAGCCTCAACATCATGATGATCGACGAGGCCCTGCGCGGGGACGAGGCGCAGCCGGGCCAGCAGGTCGCGCGCAAACCCAGGGACGAGCTCGTCAAGCGCGCGGTCCTGCGGATGCAGCAGAACATCGAGGTGCCGCTTCCCGTCGCGGCGTTGGCGGGGGGCATGGGCGTGGGGCGGCGGACGCTCGAACGGCGCTTTCTCGCGGACCTCGGCCGGACGCCGTCGCGGATCTACCTCGACCTCAGGCTCGACAAGGCGCTTCTGCGGCTGAGGACGAGCGGCGACACCGTGGCGGAGATCGCGCTGGCGACCGGCTTCTGCGACGGGACGCACCTTGCGCGCACGCTGAAATCCGAGCGCGGCTTCACCCCGGCGGAATACCGCAAGTCGCAGGCCGCCCATGACGACGAGGCGGCGCCCGCCGTCGGCGTGCTGCTGCATCCGGGAAGCTGACGCGACCGGCGGACCGCCGGTCGCGCGCCGCCGGGCCGGTCAGGACACGAGCTTTTCCTGCGATGCGAAGGGGCTCAGCCCGAGCCAGTGCTGAATGGACGACGCGGTCTCCCGGCATCCTTCCATATCCAGCCTCTCACGCTCGGCGCGCACCGTGGTCAGCCCCATCCAGATCGCCGTCATGGTCCGCACGTCGGTCGTCACGAACAGGTCCACCTCGAAGCCCGGATCGGTCAGGCACAGGTCGGTGCCGCCCGAGGGATCCACCACCAGCCACCAGTCGCGCTTCGCGGGTGGCTGGTCGCTGAAGCGGAACTGCAGCACGGTGCGCCTGGCCGGAAGCGGGCTGGGATCGAGGTTGCGGCGCATGTCCCACATCAGAAGCGAGACGTCGAGGTTCTCCAGCGAGGGGTTTGAGCGCACCCATTTCTGGCCCCAGAGACCGAACGCCTCGACCACCGGAAAGAGGTCGCGGCCCGCCGCCGTCAGGAGGTAGTCGACATTCTGCGATCCGGGCACGGGCCGGCGCTCCACGATGCCCGCCGCCTCCAGCTCGCGCAGCCGTTGGGCGAGCAGCGAGCGCGACATCCTCGGCACGCCCCGCCGCAAGTCGTTGAACCTCGTCGATCCCGCGACAAGCTCGCGGACGAGAACCATCGTCCAACGCGTGCACAGGACCTCAGCCGCCATCGCGACCGGGCAAAACTGGTGATAGCTGCCATTCGACATCGGACCCTCCCCCGGGACAAGGCTCGCGCTGCAAGCCTAGCTTCTGCGGAGCGGTCCGATCCAGTTCAGGATCTGGACCGGCCGGTCCAGTTCGAACACTAGCGCATCCGCCCGTGATTCGCGTTGCTGGAGATGGGATCCGTCCGATGGCGCGGTCCCGGATCGACAGATCGACACGAGGCGGCGGCGCGTCCCGCGCCCGCTTCCGACAGCTCAGGGAGGCAAGAATGGCACGAATGATCGAACTCAACCGGCTCGACGGCGGCTCCACGGAGATTTCCGAGGAGAGCCGAGGCGCGCTCGAGGCCGCACTGCGCGGCACCACGGCCGCCGAGACCGAGCCGGGCTACGAGGACGCCCGCACGATCTGGAACGGCATGATCGACCGCAAGCCCGGACTGGTGGTGCGCGCCCTCGGCGCGGGCGACGTCCGCGCCACGGTGAACTTCGCGCGGGAAAACGACCTTCGCATGTCGATCCGGGCGGGAGGGCACCAGATCGCGGGCCTCGCCGTCGAGGACGGCGCCCTGATGCTCGACCTGTCGCAGATGCGCTCGGTCCATGTCGATCCGGGCGCGAGAACGGCACGGGTGGAACCGGGCGCGACGCTGGGCGACGTGGACCGCGAAACGCAGGTGCACGGCCTTGCCCTGCCCGTGGGCGTCAATTCGACGACCGGGATCGCGGGGCTGACGCTTGGCGGGGGCTTCGGCTGGATCACCCGCAAGCACGGAATGACGATCGACAACCTGCTTTCGGCGGATGTCGTGACGGCAGACGGCAGCATCCTGAGGGCGTCGGAGGACGAGAACCCGGACCTCTTCTGGGCGATCCGGGGCGGCGGCGGGAATTTTGGCGTCGTCGTCTCGTTCGAGTTCCGCCTGCACCCGGTCGGTCCCGAGGTGATGTCGGGCCTGATCGTGCATCCCATCGCGGACGCCGCGACGCTGCTGCCCGCGTTCCGCGAGATCTGCGCCGAGGCGCCGGACGAACTGACGGTCTGGGCGGTGCTGCGCAAGGCCCCGCCCCTGCCGTTCCTGCCCGAGGACTGGCACGGGCGCGAGGTCCTGATCTTCGCGGCCTGCCATTGCGGCGACATGGCGGAGGGCGAAAAGGCGATGAGGAAGCTGCGGTCGCTCGGCTCGCCCATCGCGGACGTGATCGGCCCGCATCCCTTCGTGGGCTGGCAGGCGGCCTTCGACCCGCTCCTGGCACCGGGCCAGCGCAACTACTGGAAAAGCCGCGATTTCATCGAGCTGAGCGACCGGACCATCGACGCGATCCTGTCGGCGGTCGCTTCGCTTCCCGACCCGCAATGCGAGGTTTTCATCGCCCACGTGGGCGGCGCGATGGCGCGGGTTGCCTCGGACGCGACGGCCTTTCCGCAGCGCGCGTCGCATTTCACGATGAATGTCCACACGCGCTGGAGCGACCCCGAGGCCGACGCCACCTGCATCGCCTGGGCGCGCGGGCTGTTTCAGGACACGGCCGCGGATGCCGCGCCGAGCGTCTACGTGAACTTCATGCCCGAAGACGAGGCGGGCCGGATGGGCGAGGCCTATGGCGGCAACCTCGGCAGGCTGCGGGAGGTGAAGGCAAGGTACGACCCCGGGAACCTGTTCCGGGTCAACCACAACATCGAGCCCGCGGCGATGGCGCAGGCAGCGCAGTAAGGCGGACGCCGCGGCGGGGCCAGGCACCCGGCCGCGGCGGCGCGGCAGTGGCCAGGATGCGCCGAGCCCTGCATGAGGCACGGGACCCGCGCCCTTGCGCGCGCATCGACGCGCTATCGCCCGACCGACCGCCCCAGCATGATCCCCGCCGCGAGCGCCGCGCCGACAAGGACGCCTGCGGGGTCGCCCTCGGCCGCCCTCGGACCCTCCGCGCCGGGCGCGGGCCGAAGCAGGAGCGACAGCGCCTCGAGGCCCGACAGCGCCTCGTTCCGTTGCCGTCGCGCCTTGCGCAGAAGGAGGGAGCGTCCGACGAGCATCAGAATGAGCGCGACGAACAGCGCCACCCCCGCGACCGCCAGCGCGGCCAGCCACGTCTCCATCCGACCCGCCAGCCAGACATGGAGTGCGACGAACACGAACGCCGTCGCAAGCCCCGCCATGCCGAGGGCCGCAAGCTCCAGCACCGCGCCCGCGGTGCGCCGTTTCACATCGCCGAACTGCGACCTGACGAGGGCGCCGATGAGATCCTCGATCATGAGTGTTCAGCGCCGGGTCATCATGCCGACGAGAAACCCCACGCCGAGGGCGATCAGTGCCGACTGCATGGGCTTTTCCCTGATGTAGCCCTCGACCGAGGCCGTGGCCTGCCGCGCCTTCAGCCGCCCTTCGTCAAGCGCCGAGCGCGACCTTTCCAGAAGCTCCGCCGCCTCGGCAAGCGCCTCGTCGCGCTTTTCGCCCGCCTTGGCCTCGCCGATCTCGCGCAGGAGGGCGGCAAGCCGGGTGATGTCGTCGCGGATGACCCGGAACTGGCGTTCGAGGTCTTCGCTGCCGGGGCTTCTCGAGGTGTCCGTCATGTCTTGTGTCCTTTCGGGGTCAAGGGGGTGTCGGCAGATCGCCGAGCGCGCCGGGGAAAGGGGCCGGGCTGCGCCAGTCCTGCGCCAGTCCTGCGCCCTCCCTGCGCCGGAGCTTGGGGCGCGTCTGCCGACATGGATCGTGTCCTTGCGGTCATCTCACCTCCCGCCGGGGGATCGTCGCTGGGTGCAGTATCGGCCCTGCCGCCTGCCGAAGCCATACCTTTCCACCCGGCCGCGGGCCGCCCGGCCCACGAAGCCGCTACCGGTCGGTCGCGCGAAACGGCGCGGTTCGGTGGCGGAGGACGGCCTTTCCCGTCGCCCGCCCGTTCGGGATGGGGTATGCTGGCGCACGACCGATCTTCTCTCGGGGCCGGGGAGGCAAGGCGATGACGGACGCGGCAGGGCAAGCTCGCGAGGGGACGCAGGGACGACGCGCCCCGGATGTCCGATGCGCGACCCGCCCTGCAGGGCATCGCGGTCCCCTCGACCTTCTGGCGTCTGGCCCGGGACGGTCCATGCCGCGTTCGGCGCGCCTCGCGGCCGTCACCGCGTTCCTCGCGGCGGCAGGCCTCGCGGAGGGCCCGGTGTCGGCGCAGGAACGGCTGGACATCGCCTTCCCGCCCGGCGCGACCGGCACGACGATCGAAGGCACGGTGCGCGGCCACGATTACATCGACCACGTCCTGACAGTTCGGGGCGGAAAGACCCTGCGCGCCTCGATCGAGGTCACGGGCACGAACGGCCACGGGAGCGTCTACTTCAACATCCTGCCTGCCGGGCAGGATTACGGCGGCCTCTACACGGGCCACATGGACGACGACGGACGCGCCGAGGTCACGATCCCTGCGGACGGCGACTGGGCGATCCGCGTCTACCTGATGGGCAACGACCGGGACACCGGCCGAATGGTGGATTTCGCCCTCGACGTCTCCGCCCCGCCCGCCTGAGCCCGCGACGGCGGACGTGTCCTCCCTAGCGGCGGCGACGCAGCCAGCCGAGCGTGGCGTCGGTGTCGCCGGCGGGCTTGTATTCCGCGCCGAGGGGGCCGTCATGGCCCAGCGCCTCGATGACGGCGAAGACATGCTCGTAATTCACCTCGCCGTGATCCGGGGGGCCCCGGTCGGGAACGGAGGCGAACTGGATGTGGCCGATGCGCGGCATGAGATCCGTCAGGCGATGGGTCAGATCGCCCTCGGTCAGCTGCACGTGGTAGCAGTCGAACATAAGCCGCAGCGCCTCGTGACCGACGGCCTCCATGATCTCGAGCGCCTGCCCCGTCGTGCGCAGGAAATAGCCCGGCGCGTCATAGGGGTTGAGCGGCTCGATCAGGATGCCCACGCCGAGCGGCGCGGCCTTTTCGCAGGCATGAGCGAGGTTGGCCACGAAGGCAGCCCGCGCTTGCGGCCCCTCGGCGCGGCCGGCCATGACGTGGACGCGGCGCGCCCCGATCTCGACGCCGTAGGCGAGCGCCTCGTCGATGGCCGCGCGCGCCTCCGCCTCGCGCCCCGGCAGCGCCGCAAGCCCGTTCTCGCCCGCCGCCACGTCGCCGCGCCGCGTGTTCAGCCCCAGACAGGGCAGCCCGGTCTCGCGCAGCGCCCGCGCGACCTCGGCGGCGGGCACCTCGTAGGGCCAGTGCAGTTCGACCGCGTCGAAGCCCGCCGCCTTGGCCGCATGGATCGCCTCGGGCAGCGGCCGGTCCGCCCAGAGAAAGCCCAGGTTGGCCGAGAACCTCATTCGTCCCACTCCACGTCGAATTTCGTCACCACGGCGCGCACCTGCGTGTCGGTCAGACCGCGCGCGCCCGTCCCCCGCGTCAGAAGGGCGAGGCGGGCGGTGTCCTCGAGTTCCTCGATGGCGTTGCACGCGGCCTCCACGTCGCGGCCCGCCACCACGGGGCCGTGGTTGGCCAGCATCACCGCCGAGCGCCGTCCAGCCAGCCCGCGCACCGCCTCGCCCATGGCCGGGTCGCCCGGCAGGAAGAAGGGCAGAAGCCTGACCTTGCCCAGCTTCATGATCCCGTAGGGCGTGAGCGGCGGCAGGAAGTCGTCGGGGTCGGCGTCGGGCATCATCGACAGGGCGACGGAATGGCAGGAATGCAGGTGCACGACCGCGCCGGCTGTCGAGCGCGTGTCGTAGAAGGCAGAGTGAAGGGGCATTTCCTTGGTCGGCGGATCCCCCCCGACCAGCCGCCCGTCCGCGTCGAACCGGCTGAGCCGCGCGGGATCGAGCCTGCCAAAGCTGGTGCCCGTTGGACTGACCAGAAGCCCGCCATCCGCGGTGCGCGCCGAGATGTTGCCGGTGCTCCCCCCGGTCAGGCCGCGGTCGAACATGGATTTCGCCAGAAGGCAGATCTGCTCGCGCAGCGCGGTGTCGGTCATGCGCCCTCCAGTTTCGCCAGCGCCTCGGCGAAGAAGCCGGGCCCTCCGAAATTGCCGGATTTGAGCGTCAGGGCAATCGCGACGCCCGCGCTGTCGGCATAGGTCCAGGGCACGCCCGGCGCGATCTCGACCCCGATATCCAGGCGGCTGACGCCGAGAGCCCGCGTCACCGCGCCCGAGGTCTCGCCGCCCGCCACCACGAAGCGCCGCCGCCCGGCCTTGCGCGCGGCGACCGCAAGCCGGGCGAGCGCGTCCTCCACGACACGGCCCGCCTCAGCGACGCCGAGCCGTGCCTGCGCCTCGGCCACCGCTGCGGGCTCGGCCGTCGCGTAGACCAGCGGGCTTTCCCCGAGCGGCACCGCCGAGAGCCACTCCAGCGCCGCGCCCGGACCGTGCTCGGCCAGGTGCAGCGGATCGAGCCGGTGATGCGGCGCGCGGGCCGCGTAGTCCGCCACCTGCGCCCGCGTCATCGCCGAACAGCTGCCCGACAGGACGATGGCCGAGGGGCCGATGCCGGGGCGCGAGCGCCCCGCAGCGCCGCCCGGCAGCCCCTCGCCCTCCGCAAGAAGGCGCGGCAGCGGCATGGCGACGGCGCTTCCGCCGGTCAGAAGGGGCATGTCGCGGCAGGCCTCGGCGATCACACGCAGATCGTCATCGGCCACGGCGTCCACCACCACATGGGCCACGCCCTCCGCCGCCAGATCCGCAAGCGCCGCGCGCAGGGCCTGCGCGCCCCGCGCCACCGTCAGCCGGTCGACAAGGCCCACCGGCCGCGTCACCTGCGGCGCAAGGAGGCGCATCAGGTTGCTGTCGCGCATCGGCGTGAGAGGGTGGTCCTTCATCGGGCTCTCGTGAAGCGGCTGGCGCCCCACGAAGAGGTTGCCCATGAAGACCGAGCGCCCGTTTTCCGGGAAGGCGGGGCAATAGATCGTCTGCACGGCGCCGAGGTCGTCCATCAACGCCTCGGCCACGGGTCCGATGTTGCCCTGCGGCGTGGAATCGAAGGTCGAGCAGTATTTCCAGAACGCCTGCCGCGCGCCGGCCGCCCGCAGCCACGCAAGCGCGGCGCGGCATTCGGCGACCGCCTCGGTGACGGGCGCGGTGCGGCACTTCAGGGCGATCACCTCGAAGGGGGCGGTCGTCTCGGGCGGCGTGTCGGGCACGCCGATGCGCAGGCTCACGCGGTGCCCGCTCCGCGCGAGCAGGCCCGCGAGGTCCGTCGCGCCGGTGAAATCGTCCGCGATGCAGCCCAGGACCGTGGTCATGCCCCTGCCCCGCCCGGTGCGTCGTCCTCGAGGTAGACGGCGATCAGATCGTCCACCGAGGCTTCAGCCACGAAGCCCAGCGCTGCGGCGCGCGCGGGCGCGAAGGCGCGCGGCCACGTCTCGATGATGGCGGCGATCGCGGGGTCCGGCGCCTCCTCGATCAGGGCCGCGGCCTTCGGGCCGGCGGCGCGGGCCAGCGCCTCGATCTGGCCGCCGACAGTGGTTTCGACCCCCGGCATCGTGATCGTGCGCCGCGGCCCGACCGCCGCGCCGTCAAGCCCGGCGGCATGCACGAGGAAGCCCGCGGCGGCGCGCGGGCTGGCCAGCCAGTGCTTGACTTCGCGGCTCACCGGAAGGCGGCTCGGCAATCCTGCGAGGGGTTCGCGCAGGATGCCCGAGAAGAAACCCGAGGCGGCGGCGTTGGGGGCGCCGGGCCGGATCACGATCGTGGGCAGGCGCAGCCCGATCGCGTCGAGGAACCCGCGCCGCGTGTAGTCGTCGAGCAGCAGCTCGACGATGGCCTTCTGGGTGCCGTAGCTCGACCGGGGCGCGCGGATCTGATCGTCGGGCACCGGGTCGGGCAGCGGCGCGCCGTAGACCGCGAGCGACGAGGCGAAGACCAGCCTGGGCGTATAGCCGTCGGCCTCGTGGGCGCGCCTTATCGCCTCCAGAAGCGCGCGGGTGGCATCCACGTTGACGCGGTAGCCGCCCTCGAAGTCGCGCTCCGCCGCGCCGGACACCATCGCCGCGAGATGGAAGATCACGTCCGGGCGGCCCGAGACGAGATCCTCGGCCGCCCCATCGGCGGTGATGTCCACGGACCGGGCCGTGACCGGCACCTCGCCCTCGGGCGGCGTGGGGGCGGCGAGGTCCGCAAGCTCGAGCGCCGCGATGTCGCGGCCCGCCAGACGGCGCTCGCGCATCAGCCGCAGCGCCAGTTTCGCGCCGATCATGCCACCGGCGCCAATGATCAGGACCCGCATGGTCCGCCCCTCCAGTTCAGTCGTCCGTCCCGCCGCCCGCGCCGGGCAGCTTCAGCCCCGCGTTGCGCGCATAGACCTTGGTGATCGCCGCGTCATCCTCGGATGCCAACCCCATGCCGACCGCGACCATGTATTGCTGAAGCGCTGCGGCTGTGATCGGCGCGGCGAACTTCGCCTCGCGGGCGATGTCGAGCACGATCCCGAGGTCCTTGGGCCAGATCGCGATCTGGCTGCGCGGCGTGTAGTCGCCCTCGATCACGTGCGGCGCGCGGTTCTCGAGCATCCACGAGGTGCCGGCGCACTGGCTGATGACTTCAAGGAAGGTGTCGGGCCGGACGCCCTGCGTCATGCCGAAGGCCATCGCCTCGCCCATCGCGGCGATGTGGACGCCGGCCAGGAGCTGGTTGACCGCCTTCATGGCCGAGCCCGCGCCGGGCACGTCGCCCAGGCGGAACACCTTCGCCGCCGTCGCCTCGAGAACCGGGCCCGCGGCCTCGAAGGCCTCGGCCGGCCCGGACGCCATGATCGAGAGCGCGCCCTCGGCGGCCTTGACCGCCCCGCCCGATATCGGCGCGTCGAGGTAATGGACACCCCGCCCGGCGCAGCGCGCGGCCATGTCGCGCACCACGGACGGCGCCACGGTCGGGCAGGCGATGACGACCGCGCCCGCGCGCAGGTGCGGCACGATCCCCTCGGGGCCGAAAAGCACCGCTTCGAGCTGCACGGCGTTCAGGACGACGACAGCCACGGCGTCGAGATCCGCCGCCGCGGCAAGGGCATCGCCCGCCTGCCCGCCAGATGCGGCGAAGCGCGCCTCGGCCTCGGGGTTCACGTCGACGCCGCGGGTCGCGAGCCCCGCGCGCAGGCACGACTGCGCCATCCCGAACCCCATCGAGCCAAGCCCGATCACCAGAACCGATGTCCGTTTCATGTCCTCACCCATGTTGCACCCGTTCGCCGGACCCCGGCCCCGCCCAGCGCGCGCAGAGCTCGCGCATCGGCTGCGCCGTGGCGAAGGCCACGCCGTGCCCGCAGTCATAGACCCAATGCTCGGCATTTGGCAGCCGTCTCGCCATCGCCGCCTGCGCCTCGGGCGGGGCCTGCCGGTCTCGGCTGCCCGTGATCACGAGGGTCTCCTGAGCGATCCGCGGCAGCGCGTCCCAGACGTCGTGGGCCGCACGCGCCGCGAGAAGCCTCCGGTAGCCGCCACTGACGAGGGCGGGATCGGCGAAGGCGGTCTCGAAGGCCAGCCGCGCGTCGAGCCGCGCGGCGAACGCGTCGGGATCGCCGTCGCGCAGCGCGACGTTCGCGGCGTCGAGCAGCATCAGGGCCTCGGCCGCGCCCTTGCGGCGCGGCATCTCCAGAAGATGCGCGATGTCGGCCGAGCTGCCCCCCGCCCCGCCCGCCGCCGCCGAGGCGACGGCAAGGCGCGCGACCCGGTGCGGGAAGCGGTGCGCGAGGTGCAGCGCGGTCATGCCCCCGAAGCTCTCGCCCAGCACGTCGGCGCTGTCCCAGCCCGCCGCGGCCATCAGGGCATCGGCGTCGCGGGCGTAGTCCTCCATGCTCCACGCCCCGTCCGGCCGTTCGCTGCGGCCGATGCCGCGGGGCTCGTAGGTGAGGATCTCGAAGCGCCGCGCCAGCTCGCTTTCGAGGAAGTTCCGTTTCAGCCGCAGATCGAAATTCGACCCGCCCAGGAGCAGGACGCGCCCCTCGGGACGATCCGGGCGGGATCGAAGGACATGAAGCGACAGGCGCGCGGTGCGGACCTGCGCCTCGTTGACCTCGGGGGGCCGCGTCATGCGCCCGAGGCCGCGCGGCGCCGCGCCATGAGACCGCGCAGCACCGGGAAGGCCAGCGCCAGCGCCGTCACCGCAAACAGCGTTCCGGCGATCGGGTGGTCGGTGGCGAAGGCGGTGATGTCGCCCCGCGTCAGGATCAGGCCCTGCCTCAACGTCAGCTCGAGCGTCGGCCCCAGCACCATGCCGATCACCAGGGGCGCCATCGGGACGCCCTGCCTGCGCAGCACGAAGCCGAGCACGCCCGCGAAGCCCATCACCATCAGGTCGAAGGGATTGCCGCGCACGAAGTAGATGCCGACCCCGCACAGCAGCACCACGCCCGTCATCATGAACCCCTCGCGCATCCGAAGGATCGGCGCCGCAACCCGCGCCAGCGCCATGCCCAGCGGAAGAAGCAGGATGTTGATGATGAAGAAGCCCGCGAAGATGGCCGCGATGAGGGTCGGGTTGTCCTCCATCAGGCGGAAGCCCGGCGTGATCCCGTGCAGCGTCAGGGTCGCCAGCATCACCGCCGTGATCGCGTCGCCGGGGATGCCGAGCGCCATCGTCGGGACCAGCGCGCCGCCGGTCACGGCGTTGTTGGCGGCCTCGGACGAGACGATGCCGTCGGGCTCGCCCTTGCCGTAGCCGTCCTTGTTCGGGGACGATCTCTTGCCCTCGGCGTAGGAGATGAAGGCCGCCGTGGCCGCGCCCGTGCCGGGCAGGACCCCGATCACGTTGCCGATCAGGACCGACTTCGCGAGGTTCTTCTTGCGGCCCGCCCATTCGGACCAGCGCGGCAGGACGATGCCCTTGAAGTCCGCCAGTTCGCTGACCTCCTCGGCCGTCTTGCTGGCGCGCACGAACACCTCCGAGAGCGCAAAGATGCCGATGACCACGGCCAGCAGGTTGAAGCCCGAGATGAGCTGCCAGTTGCCGAAGGTGAAGCGCGGCTGGCCCGTGACGGGATCGCCCCCCACCGAGGCGAGGAAGATCCCGATCGTGCCCGCGAGCAACCCCTTCACGAGCGAGCCCGAGGACACCGAGACGATGCAGGTCATGCCCAGAAGCACCAGCGCGAAGGTCTCGATCGGCCCGAAGTTCAGCGCGAAGGCCGCAAGCTGCGGCGCCGCCAGCAGCAGCACGACGGCCGAGACAATCCCGCCCACGACCGAGGCGACCGTGGCCCAGCCCAGCGCCTTGCCCGCCTCGCCGCGCTGCGCCATGGGATACCCGTCAAAGCAGGTGGCCGCCGATTGCGGCGTGCCGGGCGTGTTGATCAGGATGGCCGAGATCGACCCGCCATAGACCGACCCCGCGTAGACGGCGAGCAGCATCAGGATGGCCGGCGCCTGCCCCATCGACAGCGTGAAGGGAAGCACCATCGCCACCGCCACGGTCGAGCCGATGCCGGGCATGGCGCCCAGCACGATGCCGAGGACCGTGCCGAGGACCAGCGTCAGCAGCGCCTCGGTCGTCATCAGGAGGGACAGCGCGTCGGGGATTGCGGAGATCATGGCGCGCGGCCCCTCAGAACAGGTAGGTGAACGGCGAAGTGGGCAGCGGCAGCTTCAGCACATGGTTGAACAGGACCACGAGGCTGCCCGGCACAAGGATCGCGTAGGCCGCGATCGCCAGCGGGCTTCGTATGCCGAAGACCAACAGGGCGAGGACGCAGAACGGCATCGAGGCCAGCATGAAGCCGACCCGCGTGATGACGTTCGCGTAGATCAGGGCCGCGATCACAAACACGATCAGCGCGCCCCACTTCTCAACCGGCTCGACCGCCTTGCGGCCCGCCACGTCCTGAAAGATGGCGGCCAGCGTCAGGGCGATCATGATGCCGAGGATGATGCGCGGGAAATAGACCGGCGACTGCACCGCGCCGAGAAGCCGGTAGTCGGTGCCGAAGGTCGTCGCGAACAGCGCGCCGGCGGCGATCAGAAGCGTCAGAAGCACGAGCACGCGCTCGGAAAGCAGCGATGGCATTGGGGGGTCCGCCCGGAATGGAGAGGGCCAGCCCGCGCCGATGCCGGGCCGGCCCAGTCTCTGGGATGGCTCAGTTCAGGCCTGCGGCCTCGATGATGACCGAGTTGGCCTCGTACTGGGCGCGGAAGAAGGCGTCGAAGTCCGCGGCTCCGCGGTAGTCGATCACCGTGCCGGACGACGCAGCGAATTCCTGGAAGCCCTCGGAATTCACGGCCTGCTCGCAGGCGGCTTCCAGTTTGGCGACGACATCGGGCTCCACGCCGGCCGGCGCGAAGAGACCGCCCCACAGGTAAAGCTCGTCGAGCGGCGGCTCGATACCCACCTCGGCGGCCGTCGGCACGTCGGGATAGGCCTCGAGGCGCTCGGAGTTGAACACCATGAGCGGCCGGAAGTCGCCGCGCTGCATCAGGATCTCGGTGTCCCCGAAGAACTGGATCGTGCCGGCCGTCAGGGCCTGGATCGCGGGGCCCGAGCCCTGGAACGGCAGGTGCACCATGTCGTCGAGGATGCCGAGGCCGGCAAAGGCCGCGACGGTCGTCAGATGCGTCATCGCACCCGCGCCCGACGACCCGTAGACAAGCGCGCCCGGCTCGGCCTCGACCGCGGCGACGACGTCGGCCGCCGTCATGTAGGGCTGGTCGGCGCTGGTGAAGAGCAACGTGGGAGAGGCGGCCACCGAGCAGATCGGCGTCCAGCTGTCGACGTCGTAGGGCACGTCGCGGATCTGCGGCTGGACCGTGGCGACGGTGATCGAGAAATAACCCATCTGATAGCCGTCCGCGCGCTGGCCCTGCAGCGCCGAAGCGGCGACCGTGCCGCCGCCGCCCGCCATGTTCGACACGAAGACGTCACCGCCGATGGCCTCCGCGAAATGGGGGGCGAGACCGCGCAGCAGCAGGTCCGTGCCGCCGCCGGCGTTGAACGGAACGATCAGGTTGATGGGCCGCTCGGGAAATTCCTGCGCCGAGGCGATGCCGGCGGAAACGGTGATGGCGACCAGTCCGGCCGTGACGGATGCGTAGTTCATTGTTCCTCCCTTGGGCCCCTCCCAGGGCCTCCTCTCGCAAACACCAGCCAAATTGGTAGCGTTGTCATTTCAAATGTCAACGTTGTCATTTCCGGAAATTACCGGCATCAAGGGCGCAGAGCAACGATATGACCAGGTCACGCACCACCTCTGACCGGCCGGACCGGACCCGCCGCGCCACCCTGCGCGACGTGGCGCAGCTTTCCGGCGTCAGCGAGATCTCGGTCTCCCGCGTGATGCGCAACGCGCCCTCCGTGTCCGAGCGGCTCAAGGCGCGCGTCCTCGCCGCCGCGAACGAGCTGGGCTACACTCCCAACCGGCTGGCCGGCGCGCTCAAGACCAGTTCCAGCAACCTCGTCGCCGTGATCGTGCCCTCCATCGGCAACGGCGTCTTTCCCGAGGTTCTGAACGGGATCGAGACCGTGCTGGCGGAGGCGGGGCTGCAGCCGGTACTGGGCATCACGCAATACGACCGCGCGCGCGAGGTGCAGGTCCTGCGCGACATGCTGGCTTGGTCGCCGATGGGCGTGATCATGGCGGGCACCGACCACGAGCCCGCCGTCGCCCGGATGATCGAACAGCACGACATCCCCGTCGTCGAGTTCATGGACATCGACCGCCCTCCCATGCAGGCGTCGGTCGGCATCTCGAACGTCGAGGCGGCGGTGGCGGTGGCCGACCTGCTCGCCGAGCGCGGCTACAGGCGGCCGGGCTACATCGGCGCATGGGCGGAGCGGCCCGACCGATCGAAGGCGCGGCGCCTCGCCTTCGAGGCGCGGCTGGCGGAGCTGGGCATTCCTCTGATCGACAAGGAGATCGCGCAGATGCCGGCCTCGGCGGAGGTCGGCGCGCAGACCACCGAGATCCTGCTGACCCGCTCCCCCGAGATCGACGCGATCTTCTTCGCCAACGACGACCAGGCGCTGGGGGCGCTGTTCTTCTGCCAGCGCACCGGGCGGCGGGTGCCGCAGGACGTGGGGCTCATCGGCTTCAACGGGATCGAGATCGGTCGGGCGACGCCCACGGTCCTCGCAAGCGTGGTGACGCCGCGCTACCAGATGGGCGTCGAGACGGCCCGGCTGCTGCTCGCCGCCGCCGACGACCCCGGCGCGCGGCAGGTGGTCGACCTCGGCTTCGAGATCCGCCTCGGCGAAAGCATCTGAGGCAAGCCCCCTGCCGGGAACAGGGTCCCCGTCATGGCCCTGCACCGCACGTCATGGCCCCGGCATGCCGCGCTTTGCGCCGCGCCCGACCGGAGCCTTCAGAACCGGAACGTGGCGCCCAGCACCGGGCCGCCCATGCTGCCCTCGAACGAAGGGCCGCCCTCCTCGAAGTCGAGGCGGAGATGGCGGTACCCGAAGGACAGGAACAGGCTGTCCATCGCCCGGTAGTTCGCCGTCACCGCCTCCTGCCCGGCGACGAGGTGCACGAAGGCGATGTCCTGCGTCAGCGCGGCGATCCGGCTGACGCTGACAAGCGTGGCGCGCCAATGGCAGACGATCAGACCCGGCGTGACGGCCCGCCCGCCGCAATCGATGACGTCGGCGTCCCCGGGGCCGGTCCCCGCGACCGGCAGCGCGACCACGCGGCCTTCCTCGATCAGGATGTCGCGCCCCGTGCGCATGGCGAGGGTCGTGCCGTCGAAATAGCGAAGGTTGGTCAGAAGCGTGGGCCGCCTGCAAACAACCCAACGACCGCCGGCGTCCCGCCGAGAAACTGCCGGCGCGAGATGTCGGCCTCGATCCGGTCCATGGCCGCCTGCGTCTGGGGCGCCCCGCAAAGGCAGCGGTCGATGCCCGCCGCGCCGCTTTCGATCCTTTCGTAACACGTCATGCACATGGCTCTCGTCACCCCCAAAACCAACCATGCCGCACCAGGTCGAGTGAACCGCGGTCGCGCCCATGCGGCCAAGGGTTTTCCCGAAAGCAAGAGGGCCTGCGCATAATCTGCGTCAATGCCATGCGCGCCTCTTTCTGGTTTCAAGAGAAGGTCGAGGCCCGATACCCGCCATCCCCGGGTCAGGCCAAGGGAGGTCCGCGATGCCCGGCGACCGGAAAAGCGACACGGCCATCGGCCACATCTGCTCGGTCGAGGGCGGCATCGCGGACATCCGCTTCGCGCCCGGCAGCCTGCCCGCCATCGCCAATTGCCTCGAGACCCTCTCGGACCCGCCGATCATGATCGAGGTGGCCGCGCTGCCGTCCTCGGACACGGCGCGCGGCCTCGTGCTGAACCCCACCGCCGACCTGCGGCTGGGCCTCGGGGTGCGCGACACCGGCGCCCCGATCCGCGTGCCGGTCACCGAGAAGCTGCTGGGGCGGATGCTCGACGTGTTCGGAGACACGATCGACGGCGGCGAGCCGTTGGCCGACGCGCCCCGGCAACCGATCCTGCGCCGGCCCGTCCCCCTCGCCCGGCGCCGCGTCGAGAGCACCCTTTTCGAGACCGGCATCAAGGCCATCGACCTGCTCAGCCCGATCGAGCGGGGCGGCAAGGCGGGGCTGTTCGGCGGCGCGGGCGTCGGAAAGACGGTGCTGATCACCGAGATGATCCACAACATGGTCGCCGAGTATCACGGCGTCAGCCTGTTCTGCGGCATCGGGGAGCGCTCGCGCGAGGCCGAGGAACTTTACCGCGAGATGCGCGAGGCGAAGGTGCTCGACAATACCGTGATGGTCTTCGGCCAGATGAACGAAAGCCCCGGCGTGCGCTTCCGCGTTGGTCATGCGGCGCTGACGATGGCCGAGTATTTCCGCGACGAGAAGCGGCGCGACGTGCTGGTGCTGATCGACAACATCTTCCGCTTCGTGCAGGCCGGCTCGGAGGTCTCGGGCCTTCTGGGGCGCATCCCCAGCCGCGTCGGCTACCAGCCCACGCTCGGCACCGAACTGGCCGACCTCGAAGAGCGCATATGCTCGACCCGGAACGGCGCGATGACCTCGGTGCAGGCGGTCTACGTCCCCGCCGACGACTTCACCGACCCGGCCGCGACGCACACCTTCTCGCATCTCTCGGCCTCGATCGTCCTGTCGCGCCGCAAGGCCTCCGAGGGGCTCTATCCCGCGATCGACCCGCTGCAGTCCTTCTCGGGGCTGCTTGCCCCCGGCGCGGTCAGCGAGCGGCACTACCGGCTGGCGCGCGACGTGCGCAACACGCTGGCCGAATACGAGGACCTCAAGGACATCATCGCGATGCTGGGCCTCGAGGAATTGTCCGAGAAGGACCGCGCGACCGTGAAGCAGGCCCGCCAGCTCGAGCGGTTCCTGACGCAGCCCTTTTTCTCGACCGAGGCGATGACGGGCAGCGAGGGCCGCTTCGTGCCGCTCGAGGACACCCTGACGAGCTGCGAGCGCATCCTGTCGGGCGAGTTCGCGGACCGGGACGAGGGCGATTTCTACATGATCGGCGCGGTCGGCGATCTGGAGCGGCGCGAGGGGTCCGATGCGGCTTGAGGTCATCACCCCCGAGCGCGTCCGCCTCGACCGGACCGTGCGCCGCATCGTCGCCGAAGCGCCCGACGGCCATTTCGGGATGCTGCCGCACCACGGGGATTTCGTGACCGAACTGGTGCCCGGCATCCTGCTCTACGATCCCGGCGAGGGGCCCGAGCGCTTCGTCGCGCTGCATTCCGGAACGCTGGTGAAATGCGGCGCGCATGTGCGCGTGGCCGTGCGCGACGCGATAGAGGGCAGCGATCTCGGCGCACTGCGCGAGCGCGTCGAGACGGAATTCCGTCAGCACGACGAACTGGAACGCGACGCGCGCGCCGCGCTGGCCCGTCTGGAGGCCAGCATGTTCCGCAGGTTCCGCGATCTGGAGGCCCGCGGCGCATGAGGCACGAGGACGACGAGACGGGAGAGATCTCGCGCAAGGCGCGGCGCATGGAACGCGCGCGCCGGCAGACCGGGCAGAGCGCGCTTTCGGGCTTCGCGATGTTCGGCATGGTCGGCTGGGCGGTGGCGGTGCCGATGGTGGCCGGGACCGCGCTTGGCGTCTGGATCGACGCGCGCTGGCCCGGCGAGACGTCATGGACGCTCGTGGGTCTGCTGGGGGGCGCGGCCCTGGGGTGCGTCAACGCATGGTACTGGGTTCGCAAGGAAGGACGGGGCGATGACTGAGATCGCGACATGGGGCCTGTGCTTCGCGGCCGGCGCGGCGTTCGGGGCGGCGTATCTGGCGCTGCTCTGGGCGGGCGCGCGGCAGATCGCGGGGCCGCGGCCCGTGCTGGCCTTCGCGGGCCTGGCCGCGGCGCGCGCGGCGCTCGTGGCGGGCGCTCTCACGGGGGCTGCATCGCTCGGCGCGGGGGCCGCCATGGTCCTGTCGGGGCTCGCGGGGTTCGTGGCCGTGCGCATCGCGGCGACGCGGCGGGCCGGGGACCGGGGGGACGCGACATGGAGATAAGCCCCGACGCCCACATCCTCTACGAATGGCAGGGCCTGCGGCTTACCGCGACCGTCGCCTTCACCTGGGTGGTCATGGCCGTTCTGGTGCTGGGGTCCTGGGCGATCACCGCGCGGCTCGGCGAGGGCGAGGTCGTCTCGCGGTGGCAGGTGATGCTGGAGGTCGTCGTCTCGACCATCCGCGACCAGATCGACGAGGTCGGCGCCGAGGATCCCGAGCGCTACCTGCCCTTCATCGGCACCCTGTTCCTGTTCATCGCCACGGCGAACCTTCTGGCCGTGGTTCCGGGCTACGCGCCGCCGACCGGATCGCTCTCGACCACGGCGGCGCTGGCCATCTGCGTCTTGATCGCCGTGCCGCTCTTCTCGATCGCGCGCCGGGGGCTCGTCGCATACCTGTCGACATACGTCCGCCCGACGCCGCTGATGCTGCCCTTCAACATCATCTCCGAGCTTTCGAGGACGCTGGCGCTCGCCATCCGTCTCTACGGCAACGTGATGAGCGGGACGGTCATCGTGGGCATCCTGATCAGCGTGGCGCCGTTCTTCTTTCCCGTCCTGCTGCAGCTGCTCGGGCTGCTGACGGGCTTCGTGCAGGCCTACATCTTCGCCATCCTAGCGATGGTCTACATCGCCTCGGCCAGCCGCGCGCAGCCGGAGGCCGGGACGCCGGAAGCCAAACCCAGGGGAGACTGACAATGGACGCAGCGACGTGGATCGCCATCATCTCGATCGCCACCGCCGGGCTGACCATCGCCATCGGCTCGATCGGCCCGGCGCTCGCCGAAGGGCGCGCCGCCGCGCAGGCCCTGCAGGCGCTCGCGCAGCAGCCGGACGCGGCCAACACCATCACGCGGACGCTTTTCGTCAGCCTCGCGATGATCGAATCCACGGCGATCTACTGCTTCGTCGTCTCCATGATCCTGATCTTCGCCAACCCCTTCACCGGAGGATGATCGCGTGCAGATCGACTGGCTTACCGTCGCCGCGCAGATCGTGAACTTCCTCGTTCTCGTCTGGCTGCTGCAGCGGTTCCTCTACCGGCCGATCACGAACGCGATGCGCCGCCGCGAGGACCGCATCGAGGCGCGGCTTGCCGAGGCGCGGGAGACCCGCGCGAAGGCCGAGGACGAGGCGCGCCGGCTCGAGCGGCGGGAGGCGGACCTGAAGGCGGAGCGCGAGGCGATCGTGCAGGGCGCCCGCGACGAGGCGGAGGCGCTGCGCGCGCGGCTGGAGGACGAGATCCGCGCGGAGACGGAGGACCGGCGGGACGCGTGGCTCGACCAGCTCGACCACGAGCGCGCCAACATCGTGGCCTCGCTGCGCAAACAGGCGGGCCGCAAGGTGCTGCGCGTGGCCGGGCGCATCCTGTCGGACTACGGCGACGCCGACATCGCCGAGCGCGCGGCCGCGAATTTCGCGCAGCGCCTCGAAGGCCTCGATCCCGACACCCGCCAGAAGCTTTGCGAGGCCGCCGCCGGGGGCGACCGGACGGCCCTCGTGCAGACCGGCGTCGCCATCGAAAGCGCCGCGAAGGCGCGGATCACGCGCGCGATCCACGAGGCGCTCTCGACCGGGATCGACGTCGACTACCACGAGGACGCCGACATGATCCTCGGCGTGCGCCTGACCATCGGCGACCACACAGTGGAATGGTCGGCGAAGCGCTACCTCGACCGGCTGGAAGCCGAGCTCGGCGAGATCATCGACACCGACCTGCGCGGCATGGGCCGGACCGGCCCAGGCGCAAAGAAGGACCGCGCCACGGCATGAGAAGGACACCCGACGACTTCGCCGGCGACTTCTTCGCCCCGCTCGAGACCGCGCTCGACCACGTCGCGCCGGAATTCGACGTGGCCGAGACCGCGCGCATCCTGTCGGTCGGCAACGGCGTGGCGCAGGTGGCGGGCTTCACCGACCTTCACGCCAACGAGCTGCTGCGCTTTCCCGGCGGCGTGGTCGGCATCGCGTCGAGCCTTCGGCCAGGCCGCATCGGCGTCATCGTCCTTGGCAGCACCGACAAACTCAAGCCCGGCGACCGGCTGCGCCGCACCGGCCGCGTTGTGGACGTGCCGGTGGGCGACGCGGCCCTCGGCCGGATCCTCGACGCGCTGGGGCGACCGCTCGACGGCGGCAAGCCGCCCGAGGCGCGGGACCGCCGCCCGGTCGAGCGGCCCGCGCCGCCCATCATGCACCGCGATCCCGTGGACGTGCCGCTGGAGACGGGGATCAAGGCGGTGGACGCCGCCGTGCCGATCGGGCGCGGGCAGAGGGAACTCATCCTCGGCGACAGGCAGACCGGCAAGACCGCGATCGCGGTGGACGCCATCCTGAACCAGAGGGACACGGGCGTCGTCTCGGTCTATTGCGCGGTCGGCCAGCGCGCCTCGGCGGTGGCGCGCGTCGTGCGCGACCTGCGCGAGGGCGGCGCGATGGAGCGCACGATCGTGGTGGCCGCGACCGGGGACGAGGCGCCGGGGCTGCAGTTCGTCGCGCCCTACGCGGCGACGACCATGGCGGAGCACTTCATGGAGCAGGGACGCGACGTGCTGATCGTCTACGACGACCTCACGCGGCACGCGCGCGCCTACCGCGAACTCTCGCTGCTGTTGCGACGCCCGCCGGGGCGCGAGGCCTATCCGGGCGACATCTTCTACATCCATTCGCGCCTGCTGGAGCGCGCGACGCATCTGCGCGAGGAGCATGGCGGCGGATCCCTCACCGCGCTGCCCATCGTCGAGACGCAGGCCCAGAACATCTCGGCCTACATCCCGACGAACCTCATCTCGATCACCGATGGGCAGGTCTACCTGTCCCCCGACCTGTTCGAGAAAGGCCACCTGCCGGCCATCGACATCGGACTTTCGGTCAGCCGGGTGGGCGGCAAGGCGCAGCGTCCCGCCTTCCGCGCCGTGGCGGGCAACCTGAGGCTGACCTACGCGCAGTTCGAGGAGCTCGAGACCTTCGCCCGGTTCGGAACGCAGCTCGACCGGGAGACGCGCGCGCGCCTCACCCGCGGCCAGCGCGTCCGCGCCGTGCTGACCCAGAAGGAGCACGATCATTTCTCCGTCGAGGAGCAGATCGCCGTCCTTCTGGCGGCGACCGAGGGGCTTCTGGACGGGACGCACCCCGACGCCCTGCCCGAGGCGCAGGACAGGCTGCGCCGGGTGGTGCGGGACGACCTGCCGGACCTCGCCGCCCAGATCCGGTCCGGCGAGCCGCTGACCGGCGAGCGCCGCGAGACGCTTCTGGCGGCCCTGCGCGACGCCCTCGACGGGAATGGAGGCGCCGATGGAGACGCTTGAATCGCTGTCGGCGATGCTGGAGACGACGGATGACATCCGCTCGATCGTGCGCACGATGAAGTCCCTCTCGGCCGTCAGCATCCGCAAGTACGAACAGGCCGAAGATGCACTTTCGGGCTACGAGAGGACCATAGACCTCGGCCTTGCGGCGCTTCTGCACGATCGCCGCGCGCGGGGCCTTCCGCTGTTGGGCGGCGCGCCCTCCGCGTCCGCGAAGGAGGCGCTGATCGTGATCGGCTCGGACCGGGGCATGTGCGGGCGATACAACGACATCGCCTTCCGCGCGGCCCGCGACGGGATCGGCGCGCAAACCTCCGTGCTGGCCGTCGTCGGCGCGCGCGTCGCGGCGCGGCTGGAGGCGGCCGGACACCGCGTCGACCGCCGGTTCGCCGTGCCGGGAACCGTCGCGGGCATGAGTTCGCTCGTGCAGGGCATCATCATCGACATCGACGCATGGACCCACGGCGAAGGCGTCGGTCATGTCCGCGTCCTGCACAATCGCCGCGAGAAGCGTGCGCGCGCCGTGCCGGTGGACCTCCCCCTGCTGCCGGTCCCCGAAAGCCACCTCAAGCGCCTTCTGGACACGCCTTGGCCGGGACCGGGGCTGCCCTTCTTCCGCATGGATACCGGGCGGCTTCTGTCCCGGCTGGTGCGGCAGCGGCTTTTCGTGGTCCTCTACCGTGCGCTGGCCGAGGCGCTCGCGAGCGAGCACGCCACCCGGCTGGCCGCGATGCAGAGCGCCGAGCGCAACATCGACGAGCGACGCGAGGGCCTGCGCTCGCGCTTCCGCCAAAGACGGCAGGAGACGATCACAAGGGAACTGATGGACCTCGTCTCGGGCTTCGAGGCCGTGAACGCGCCGCAGGAGTGATCCCAGCCCCGAACGGCGCGCCAGCCTTGCGCCCGGCCGTTCCGAGGACGCACTTTCGGGCGCCCCTTTTCCCCGTGTTGCGGCGAATCCGCGGCGGAACGGGCAAGCTGGACCCATCGCACTCGAGTGCATGGGAGACGATCTGATGAACATTCTCGAGATCGGCCTGCTTGCCCTGACCTTCGCCGCCCCTGCCGCTGCCGTTGCCGCCCCCCGGATCGAGGGCCAGCGCTCGCCTCACGAGCCGCGCGCGATCCTCGGCGCGGTGGAGGCGCTGGACCTCTGGCTCGATGCCCATACCGACCTGCCGCGCGCCGGGCCGCTGGCCCGCATCGTGCTGGTGCCGCCCGGCGGGGACATTCGCTACGACGGGCGCACGATGCAGATCCACGAGACGGTGCGGGGCGTCTACGACGCGACCTCGGCGACGATCTACCTCGTGCGGCAATGGTACGGCGAGACGCCGCTCGACCGCAGCGTGCTTCTGCACGAGATGGTCCACCACCGGCAGGAGAAGGCGCGGCACTGGTACTGCCCGCAGGCGATGGAATGGGACGCCTACCAGATCCAGGAGGCGTACCTGAACGCCCATGGCGAGACGGGCGGCTTCAACTGGGCGTGGGTGCTGCTGGCCTCGAGCTGCGCCGTGCGCGACCATCATCCCGACTGAGCTAGAGGCCGAGCCCCCGGCGCCAGTCGGCGAACCGCGCCGTCAATTCCGGCCCGTGTCCGGCCCAGAAGTCGGGGTCGAGCACCAGCGCGCCCTCGACGCGGTCCTCGCTTGTGGGGATGTGCGGCAGGACCGGCACGCCCGTGTGGAACCACGGCTCGCCCGCCGCGATGATCCGCAGCGCCGATCTCCGCATCGGGCCGTAGGGGATCCAGCGCGCCTGCGCGGCCTGCTGCTCGGGCCGGGCCACATGGCGAAGGAAGTCGAGCGCAGCCGCCTCGTTCGGCGTTCCCGCGACGATGACGAACCATTCCTCGTCGAGGATCTGGCCCGCGTGGATCGTGCCGATCCGGGCGGCACCCGCCAGTTCGGCGGCCGCGACGCGGCCATTGTAGGCGGTCGTCATGGCCACCTCGCCCGACCGCAGCAGATCGACCGGCTCTTCGCCCGAGGACCACAGGTGCAGGTCGGGGGCGATGCGGGTCAGGACCGCGAAGGCCCGGTCCTTCCCCTCGTCCGTCGCGAGCACGGCGTAGACGTCCCCCGCCGCCACGCCGTCGGCCATGAGCGCCATTTCGAGATTTGCCTGCGGGAAGGCTGCGATGGCCCTGCGGCCGGGGAACGCCTGCGTGTCGAAGAAATCGGCGACAGAGGCCGGGGCCGCATGCGGGAAGGCGGTCCTGTCGAAGGCCGCGACCCAGGACCAGGTTATGTTGGGCCCGACGCAATCGTTCGGACGCGGGATCACGAGGTCGCCGTCCAGGTCGGCCGGAAAGAGATCGTCGGGCAGCCGCAGGAAAAGCCCCTCCTCGCAGCCGGCGCGCGCGTCATGGCCCAGCACGTCCACGACGTCCCACGCGATCTCGCCCCGCCGCACCTGCGCGCGGATCTCGTCGAGGCCGCCGCGATATTCCAGCCAGACGATCGGGGTCGCGAAGCCCGGCGCATAGGCGTTCCGCTGGCTGGTCTGGTAACTCCCGCCCCAGGTCACGACGCTGAGGCCCTCCGCGCATCCGGCCTCGGCGAGAATGGCGAGGCTTGGCGCGGCGAGCATTGCGAACAACCAGTGTCTGCATCCGTCCATGCCGAGACGTTACGCCCCGACGATCCGCTCGATCAAGCGCGCGCGAGGGCCCGCCCCCGCGCGCGTCACAACAGCCTGACGGACCCGCAGGCCCAGTCGGGCAGAGCGTCCGGCACCGCCGCCGACATGGCCTCGCGCACCGTGTCGGGGAACGGCGCGGACCGTTTCGCGCGGGTGTCGTAGTGCAGGGCCATGCATTCGAACGTCGCGCACTGGTGCTCGCCGCTCCACATGACATGACCGATGTGAAGGCGCTTGGCGTCCAGGCCCAGAACCGTCGTCTCGATCGAGAGCATGGCCGGGGGGCGGACCTCGGCGAGGTAGCGCAGGTGCGTCTCGAGCGTGTAGAGCGCGCAGCCCGTGCGGTCGAAATACTCCGTCCCGATGCCGAACCGATCCTGCAGCCTCCACGTCGCGTTGCTGAAGGGCACGAGGTAGAAGGCCTCGTTGAGGTGGCCGTAGGCGTCGAGCCATGCCTCCTGAAGCGGTTCTTCATGCAGGTGGAACGTCGGCATCGGCGGCACCTTTCGGGTCTGGGACGTGGTCCTCCATGACGGCGGAAGGCTTCGGGCGCAAGGCGCGGACAGGTATCAGGCCGCGGCCGAGAACCCGCCGAGCACGGCGGTCAGGTTGGCGCCCAGCGCGTCCGAGACGTAACCGCCCTCCTGCACGAAGAGGCAGTCGAGCCCCGCGCGCGCGATCCTGCGCCCGATCGCCTCGAAGCCCTTCGAGGTGACGGCAAAGCCCCGGAACGGATCGTCCACATGGATGTCGAGGCCGAGGGCGACGACCAGCGCGTCGGCCCCGAAATCCGCGATCCGCGCCATGGCGATGTCGAGGGCCGCGAGGTAATCCTCGTCCGACGCGCCCCGCGCGAGGGGAAGGTTCAGGTTGCAGCCGAGGCCCGCGCCCCTTCCGCGCTCCTGCGCGTGGCCCCAGAAGAAGGGGTAGAAGCGGTCCGGGTCGGCGTGGATCGACACCGTGAGCACGTCGCCGCGGTCGTAGAAGATACCTTGCGTGCCGTTGCCATGGTGCACGTCGACATCGAGGATGGCGGCACGCCGCCCGGCCGCGCGCAGCCTCTCGGCGGCGACGGCCGAATTGTTGAGAAAGCAGAAGCCCCCGGCGAGATCGGCGAAGGCGTGATGGCCCGGCGGACGGCAGAGCGCGTAGCCGGCGCCCGAGCCGCCGAGAAGCGCGTCCGCGCCAGCCACGGCGCACTGGGCGGAGCTGTAGGCGGCCTCCCACGTGCCCTCGGCGATCGGGCAGGCCGTGTCCGCCTGGTGATATCCCGCCTGCCCCACCGCGGACCGCGGGTAGCCGTCGGTGCGGTTGGCGGGGTGGATGTTGGGTATGACCTCGTCCCCCGCCCCCTCGATCCTGCGCCAGCGGGTATGGATGGTGCGAAGGAAGGTCAGGTATTCCGGCGTATGGACCGCGGCGATGGGGCCGAGGCCCGCGTCGCCTGGCGCCTCCAGGACGCATCCCGCAGCCTCCGCGCCCTTCGCGAGGATGTCGATCCGCCCGGCCACCTCGGGGTTCGGCAGGAGGGCGCCGTTCGCCATGAAGTGCCGCGGCCGGTGGAGTGACTGGCGGGGGTCGAGAAAGGCCCTCATGCGGTCTCCTCCAGAAGGTCGAGCGCGTCCTCGTCGAGGGCAAGCAGCGACAGCCCCTCCATGCGCCGGAAGCCGAGGCGCCTGTAGAACTCGTGCCCCGCGTCGTTGGCGTCGTGGGCCATCAGCCGAAGGAAACGCGGGCGGCCCCAGACCTCGGCGGCGTCGCGCCGAACGGCCGCCAGAAGCTGCCGTCCAAGGCCCTGCCCGCGCATGGACGCATCGACCCAGAGGTCGTTGACGAACAGGCCGGTCCCGCCCTGGATCGTCGAGAAGACCGGCGAGGCGAGCAGGATGCCGACACAGGCCCCGTCCGGTGTCATGGCGATCTCGATGCAGCTCGAAGGGGCGTCCCCGAAGCTGCAGGCCTCGATATCGGCCGCCACGACGCGGTAGGGATCACCCAGATGCGCGGCGAGGGCGCGCAGGGCGGCATCGATCAGGTGAAGATCCTCGGCGGTGGCCCTTCGGACCTGGACGCGATCCTGCATCGGTCAGACCGCCGTCCGGTCGGCGCCCTTGAGATCCAGCATCGCGCGGGCCTCGGCCGGGGTGGCGGGCTCCCGGCCGAGGTCCTCGACGATGCGCCGGATCTTGGCGACCTGTTCGGCGTTCGACCGGGCGAGCTGGCCGCGCGCGATGGTCAGGCTGTCCTCCAGCCCGACGCGCACGTGCCCGCCCATCGCCGCCGACATCGTGACGAACGGCATCTGGTGCCGCCCCGCCGCCAGCACGGAGAAGGCATAGTCGGCCCCGAAGAGCTTGTCGGCGATCAGCTTCATGTGGGTGAGGTTCTCGGGGTCGGCCCCGATGCCGCCCAGCACGCCGAAGACGAACTGGATGAAGACCGGCGCGCGCACCAGCCCCCGGTCCATGAAGTGGCGCAGCATGTAGAGATGGCCGACGTCGTAGCATTCGAACTCGAAGCGCGCGCCGCGCTCCTCGCCCATCTCGGTCAGGATGCGCGCGATGTCGCGGGGGGTGTTCTTGAACACGAGGTCGTCTGAGTTGCGCAGGAACGGCTCCTCCCAGTCGTGCCGCCATTCGGTGATGCGGTCGGCCGCGGGGTAGAGCGCGAAGTTCATCGTCCCCATGTTGAGCGAGCACATCTCGGGCTCGGCCCGCTTGGGTGCGGCGAGGCGCTGATCGAGCGTCATCACCGCGCTGCCGCCGGTCGAGATGTTCAGGACCGCGTCCGTCGCCTGCTTCAGGCGCGGCAGGAAGGCCATGAAATGCGCCTCCTCGGCCGAGGGACGCCCGGTTTCGGGGTCGCGGGCATGGAGATGCAGGATCGACGCCCCGGCCTCGGCGGCCGCCAGCGCCTGCTCGACGATCTCGTCGGAGGTCACCGGCAGGTGCGGCGACATCGAGGGCGTGTGGATCGAGCCGGTGACGGCGCAGGTGATGATGATCTTGGACATGGCGATCGGTTCCGTCAGGCGCTTCGCGGCAGGTTGGGACGGATTTCGTCCATGAACTGCCGGAGCGAGCGGTCCAGCATCTCGGCGATCTCGTCGAGTTGCGGCTCGGTCACGATGAGCGGCGGGCAGACGAGGACGTGGTCGCCGTCCACGCCGCCGCGTGTGCGGCGCGAATAGACGATCAGGCCGTGCTCGTAGGCGATCTGCACGAACCGGTCGAAGGCCCTGAGGTCGGCCGGAAGCGGGGCCTTGGTGCGGCGGTCGGCCATGAACTCGAAGGCCATCAGAAGGCCCTTGCCCCGCACGTCGCCGATGACGGGGTAGCGCTGCATCAGCGTCTCGAGGCGCGCGCGCAGCGCCTCGCCCATCCGCTCGGCATTGCCCACGAGGTCCTGCCGTTCGATCTCGTCGAGCACGGCCGCCCCGGCAGCGCACGCCAGCGGGTTGCCGGCATAGGTGAACCCGTGCTGGAAGCCGCCCGCGTCCAGCACCGGCTCGACGAGGCGGGAGTGCGCCACCATCGCGCCGAGGGGGACGTAGCCGGCGGCGTAGCCCTTCGACAGGACGATGATGTCGGGCGCGATCCCCCAGTGCTCGGAGGCGAGGAAACGGCCCGTTCGCCCCGCGCCCGTCATCACCTCGTCGAGGATGAGAAGGATGCCGTAGCGGTCGCAGATCTCGCGCACGCGCTCCATGTAGCCCATGGGCGGCACCAGCGCGCCGGTCGAGGCGCCCCCGACCGGCTCCACCATGAAGGCGAGCACGGTCTCGGGCCCCTCCTCGAGGATGCGCGCCTCGAGCATGTCCGCGTAGTGGTGTCCGGTCGCCGCGTCGTCGGGGTCGAGCCCGTCGAGATAGGCGCGTGGCGCCGGCACCTTGGGCATGGCGCGCATCATCGGGTCGAAGGGCGCGGTGAGCGGCCCGTAGCTGGTGATGGCGAGCGCGCCCAGCGTGCAGCCGTGATAGGAGGGCGCGCGGCTGATCACCTTCCAGCGCTGCGCCTGGCCGGTCGCGATGGCGTATTGCCGGGCGAGCTTCATCGCGCTCTCCACCGCCTCCGAACCGCCAGAGACGAAGAACACGCGGTCGAGCCCCTCGGGCGTCAGCCCGGCCGTGCGCGAGGCCAGCCGCTCGGACGCCTCGGTCTCGAAGTGCAGCCGGTAGCCGAAGGTCGCGCGCTCCATCTGCTCGCGCATCGCGGCGAGCACGTTCTCGTTGGAGTGGCCGATGTTGCAGACCATCGCGCCGGACGAGCCGTCGAGATAGCGCTTGCCGTCGGTGTCCCACATGTAGACGCCGCGCGCCTGGTCGAGCACGGGCTTGCGGCCCCGGCCCTGGTAGAAGAGGTGGCTGGCTGGACGTTCGCTCATGGCGTCACGCTCCGGGAAGCGCCGCGCAGTCGCGCGGACGGAAACGGATCTGGACCGACGCGCCTTCCGCGAAGGGCCGCTCGTCGATCATGTTGATGGCCTGAAGCTGCCGCCCGTCGGGCGTGCGGACGAAGTAGCGCACGGCCTGTCCCTGGTAATCGACGGTCTCGACCGTGGCATCTGCCGAGATGTGCCCTTCGGGCACCGCGCCGGGCGGGGCGAGCTGCAGTTTCTCGGCGCGCAGGACCAGCTTCGCGGGCCCCTCGCCGCCGAGGTTGGGCGCCTTGCCGGCGGGAACGGGGACGGTGCCGAACAGCTCCGCCTCCAGCATGGCGGTGCCGTTCGCGCGCGAGACGCAGCGCGCGGGCAGGATGTTGGAGGCGCCGAGGAAATTGGCCACGAATTCGCTCGCAGGGGCGTTATAGACCTCTTCGGGCGGGCCGACCTGTTCGACCCGTCCGTTCGACATCACCACGATCTGATCCGACATCGCAAGCGCCTCGGACTGGTCGTGGGTGACGAAGATCGATGTCACGCCGATACGGTGCTGGATGCGCTTGAGCTCCACGCGCATGTCCTCGCGCAGGTTCGCGTCGAGCGCCGAGAGCGGCTCGTCGAGGAGAAGGACGTCGGGCTCGATCACGATGGCTCGGGCCAGCGCGATGCGCTGCTGCTGGCCGCCCGACAGCGCCGAGGGATAGCGCGCGCCGACGTCGGGCAGCTGCACGAGGTCAAGCGCGTCCTGCACGCGCCGCGCGGCCTCGTCCCGCGCCACGTTGCGGTAGCGCAGGCCGAAGCCCACGTTCTCCGCGATCGTCTTGTGCGGGAACAGCGCGTAGTTCTGAAACACGATGCCGAGGTTGCGCTTGTGGATCGGCACGTCGGTCACCTCGCGGCCCTTGATCGCGATGCGGCCGCCGCTGGGGTCCAAAAGCCCCGCGATCATGCGCAGCGTCGTCGTCTTGCCGCAGCCTGACGGCCCCAGAAGCGTGACGAACTGCCCCTCGGGGATCTCCAGCGACATTGGGTGCACGGCAGTGAACGTGCCGAACTTCTTCTCGATATTGGTCAGGGTGACGGCGCTCACGGGCGTTCTCCGGCTGGAGGGGGCGGGCGGCCCCGCTGATGGGGCCGCCCCTGTCGTCGTGGTGCTCAGTATCCGCGCTGGACGCGGCTGAAGGTCTCGGACCATTCCTGCTCGTTGCCGTTCCAGTAGGCCGGCGAGGCGAAGGTCAGCCCGTCGAGCGTGCCGGTGGGGTCGAAGGCCGGCAGCGTCGGGATCTTCGCGCCAAGATCCACCTGCTGGGGATCGAGGGCGGGCGGATAGTTCTGCCCCTCGGCCACGGCGATCGATGTCTCGGGTGCGAGCATGAAGTTCAGAAGCTCCTCGCAGGCCTCCATCGGGGAGCCGGCGATGACGAACATGCACTCCTGCCAACCGAAGCCGTTGGGCGGGTCGATATAGCCGATGTCGTGCCCCTGCTCCTGCAGCGCGTAGATCCGGCCGGACCAGCCCTCGGTGACGTAGATCTCCTCCTCGGCGAGCAGGCTCATCAGCTCCGCCCCCGACGTCCAGTAGCGCAGCGCGAGGTCGCGGTGGGTGCGGATCGCGTCCCAGACGGCCTCCATGTCCTGGATGTCGTTGGGATCCTGGTCGGTCTGCAGCGCGCCGTACCAGATGCGCGTGCGCCAGTCGGACCACCCGCCGATCTTGCCCTCGTATTCGGGGTTGATCAGCAGGCGCGCGCCCTGCGCCTGCGCCTCCTCGTCGGAGATGTAGGCGCGGTTGTAGGCGATGCCGGTGGTCCCGTAGTCGTAGGGCACGCACGACAGCGTCCCGTCGGTCACGTCGCGGAACACCTGCGTGAGCTTGGGGATCACGAGGCCGAGGTTCGGGATGTTGTCCTCGTTCAGCACCGAGGACAGCCCGAGATTGTGGTAGCGCGCATAGTCGAACACGCCCGAGAGGTGGGCGATGTTGAACTCGCCGGGCTGGCTGGTGCGCACGCGGGCGAGGTATTCGTCGGCGCCGCCGAAGGTGCCGTCCACGACCTCGATTCCGGTCGCCGCGGTGTAGGGGTCGAAGGCGTGCTCGCGGAACGCCTCGGACACCACGCCGCCCCAGCCGTCGAAGCGCACCTGCGTGACCTCCTGCGCGTGGGCGTGGCGGGCGAAGGGCGTCTGAACGCCGTAGGCCAGTCCCGCGGCGCCGATCAGGCCGAGGAAGGTCCGCCGGTCGAGATCGCCGTTGCGATAGCGCTCCAGAAGGCGCTCGTAACGTTTGCTGTTGTCCATGTCGTCGGTCTCCAGGGTTTGGGGGTCGGGGGTTTCGTGGTCAGTCGGCCTGCCGCCTGATCCTGCGAAGCGACAGCCAGCGGGAAATCGCCATGCCGAGGATCGGCAGCCCCGCGGTGATCAGGATCATCAGGGTGCCGAGCGCGTTGATCTCGGGCGAGATCGAGTTGCGCAGCATGGCGAAGATCTGCGTCGGCACCGTCTCCAACCCGCCGGGCTTCCAGAACAGCGTGCCGGTGATGTCGTCGAAGCTGATCGTGAAGGCGAACAGCGCCCCGGCCGCGACGGCGGGCGTCAGAAGCGGCAGGGTGATCGCGAAGAAGGTCTGCACGGGCGAGGCGCCCAGGCTTATCGCGGCCTCCTCCACGTCGCGGCGGATGCCCATGAGGCGGGCCTGCACCACGAGGATCACGAAGGGCAGCGTGAAGATCACGTGGCCCAGCAGCAGGAGCGTAAAGCTCTTGTGCATTCCCAGGAACTGAAGGAACAGCAGAAGCGCCACGGCCAGCACGACCTCGGGCACGAGGATCGGCGCGATGAGGATGGTGGAGATCGTGTTGCGGAACGGCACGTTGTAGCGCACGAGCGCGAGGCTCGCGAGGACGCCCAGCGTGGTCGAAATCGCCGCCGTCAGAAGCCCCAGCACAAGCGAGGTCCGGAGTGCGCGCAGGATCGCCTGGTTCCCGAACAACTCCTCGAACCAGCGCAGCGAGAGGCCGGTCATGGGAAAGCTGCCGAACTGGCTGTCGTTGAAGCTGAGCAGCATCACGACGGCGATGGGCAGGAACATGAACAGGTAGACGAGGACCGTCCACGCCTGGATCGCGCGCCATCCCATCAGCGCAGCCCCTTCATCAGCTGGCCGAGGCCGAGGAAGTGGTTGTAGACCATCACCAAGGCGCCGAGGACCGCCAGCAGCAGAAGCGAAAGCGCGGCGCCGAGCGGCCAGTTGAGCTGGGTGATGATCGCCTCGAAGACGAGGTTCGCGAACATCGCGTCGCGCGGCCCACCGAGGACCGCCGGCGTGATGTAGGTGCCCGCCCCGAGCACGAAGCACAGGAGGCCGCCGGCCGCGAGGCCGGGCAGTGACAGAGGCAGGACCACCTGCAGGAACGCCTGCCATTTCGTCGCCCCGAGCGACCCGGCCGCATCCTCGAGCGTGCTGTCGATGCCCTCGAGGCTGACGTAGACGTTCAGCACCATGAAGGGCAGCAGGAAGTGCACGAGGCCGAGGATCACCGTCGTCTCGTTGTAGAGCATCTGGATCGGCTCATCGATCAGCCCGAGCCACAGGAGCGTGGAATTGAGCGCGCCGGACGTGCCGAGGATGTAGATCCAGCTCATCGTGCGGATGATGTAGCTGATCCAGAAGGGCAGCATCAGAAGA
Organism: Roseicyclus salinarum; assembly: GCF_029624655.1. Lineage (GTDB taxonomy): Bacteria > Pseudomonadota > Alphaproteobacteria > Rhodobacterales > Rhodobacteraceae > Roseibacterium > Roseibacterium salinarum. The sequence continues at coordinate 17,562 of NZ_JARRSA010000025.1, read as the reverse complement.
AGCAGCAGGAACACCTTGTTGCCCCGCGCCCGCGCGATGAAATAGGCCGCCGGATAGCCCATCAGCGCACAGACGACGGTGGTGATCGCGGCGATCTTCAGGGTGTTGAGAAGGATGTCGCGGTAGAACCGGTCGGTCAGCGCGTCGGCCCAGTTCTCCAGGTGGAAGCCGGGCTCGACGTCGCCCACGGACGTTCTCAGCCAGAAGGAATAGACGAGGATGAAGACGAGCGGCACGAACAGCAGCAGCGTGATCGCCGTCAGGCTGGGTGACAGCAGTATCCACGGCTGGCGCGCTTCACGGGCCTCGATCGACATCCAATTCCCCGGCTTGTCCCCGCGCGAGGATGTGGAGCCGCGCCTCATTACTCAAATAGTTAATTGGTATTCCGATTATTGATGCTATCAATGGGCATGGACCGACACTCGCTCGACGCCGAACGGACCCTCCGCGAACTCGACTGGAACCTGCTCCATACTTTCGTGGTCCTCGCGCAATCGCGCTCCGTCACGGATGCCGCGCGCAGGCTGCGCCTTCAGCAGCCCTCGGTCTCCTCGGCGCTCAAGCGGCTGGAGGACCGGGTCGGGCGCAAGCTCATCGACCGCGCGCCCGGCCGCTTCCGGCTGACGGCCGCCGGAGAGCTTCTCTATGCCGAGGCGCTCGAGATCCAGGGCGCGGTGCTGCGGCTGACCACGGTGCTGCGGCAGACGACCGACGAGGTGAGCGGGCATGTGCGCATCGCCGTCGCCTCCCATGTCGTCTGCCCCCTCTTCGACGAGGCGCTCGCCGAGTTCCACGCCGAACACCCGGCGGCCACGTTCCAGATCGACGTCATGACCAGCAACGCCGCCATCGCCGCGGTCGAGGCGCGCAGCGCGTCCTTCGCCATCTGCCTCGTGCGCGACCGCAACCCGAGGCTGGAATACAGCCGCCTCTACCGGGAGTTCTTCGGCCTGTTCTGCGGCCCCCCGCACACGCTGTTCGGCCGCCGGGACCTGACCCGCGCCGACCTCAAGGGGCGCGCGTCGGTCAGCTTCCAGACCGACAGGCTGGAAGACGTCCTGAAACCCGTGGCGCTGATGCGCGCGGCGTCCGATCTCGGCGCGCACGTGGTGGGCACCTCGAGCAACCTCGAGGAGGTGCGCCGCATGATCATCGCGGGGCTCGGGATCGGCCCGCTGCCGCTACATGTCGCGGCCCGCGACGTGGCCGAGGGGGAGTTGTGGCAAGTGCCGCCCTACGACAACCTTCCCGCGATCGACGTGCACCTGCTGTGGAACCCCCGCTCCAAGCTGAGCCGGGCGGAGAAGATCATGCTCGAGGTGTTGAAGCGGAAGATCGAGGCGACCCCGATCGAGCGGCGGACCTACACCTGAAACCGGGCCGGGGCTGGCGGACATCGCGATGGCGCGCGTCGATGCGGGCCGCTTGCGGGGGCGCGGAGCAAGACATGTGACCGCCAGCCCCTCCCCCGCCCGCCGCGCGTGAACCGGCGCCTTGCTTCGCCGCCGACGCCAGGGGCCTATCTTGGGTGCGGGCCGCCGGACCGGACCGGACGGTCACGCCCAGGGCCGAAGCCGCCTAAAGCCCAACCCCTTCGGCCACGGTGTCTGGCAGGGAGGTGGCGAGGGCTGTCGATGCGACGACGGGATCGCGATGCGGAACCAGGGCGGCGGTGCCATCCCGCCCCCGGCTCGCCGCCGGTCCGCGCGCCCGGGCTCATGTCCAGTCGGGCCCTGCCACCGTGACCGGCGGCCCCGCCGCCTCGATGTCGCGTCCGGCGGCAAGCACGATGTCCTCGCGGAAACGGGGGCCGATCAGCTGGACGCCGACAGGCCGCCCGCTGGCCGCGCCTGTGGCGACGGCCAGCGCCGGCAGGCCGATCGCCGGGATCCCCCGCTGGGTCAGCTGCGCCTCGTAGACCTGGCCGAAGGCGGCGTCGGACGCCACGTCGAGCTGCTGATCGAAGGGCAATTCGCCCGAAACGGGGCACAGCACCACCGGACGCTCGCGCAGGAACAGCTCCCATTGCCGGACCAGCGACACGCGCGCTTGCAGGGCCTCCATCAGGGTGCGGAACCCGACCTCGCCCGCGCGTTCCGACATCCTCGCGAAGACGAACTGCGCGTCCGCCTCGGCCTCGCGGTCCAGCATGTCGCGCATCCCGAACTGGGTTTCGGCCATCCACAGGCAGGCGTTGATCTCGGCGGCATGCCGCATCGGCGGGCACTCCACCTCGTCGACCGTCCAGCCGGCGTCCCGCAGACGGTCCGCCGCCTCCACCAGCGCCGCGCGCACCTCGTCGCAGACCGGCATCCCGTCCGGGGCCGGCGCGAGAGCGGCGCGCCGCGGGAAATCGGCGCCGCCGATCGGCGCGCGAACGTACCACGGGTCACGGGCATCGGGCGCGGACATGGCCGCGAACGCGATCCCGAGGTCCTCGACGCTTCTTGCGATCGGCCCGGAGACGGCCATGAGCTGCGCGCCGATGAAGCGGTCGGGCGCGCTGGAGTTGTACGCCGGGACGCGACCGACGGTCGGACGCAGCCCGTGCAGGCCGCAGGCGTAGGCGGGATAGCGGATGGAACCCGCGATGTCGGTCCCGTGGCCGAGCGCGCAGACCCCCGCGGCGACGGCGGCGGCGGTGCCGCCCGACGACCCGCCGGGCGTGATCGCCCTGTCGCGGGGGTTCAGCGTCTGGCCGTGCAGGTCGTTCCTGGTGAACCAGCGCAACGAGAAGGCAGGCGTGTTGGTGCGCCCCACGATCACCCCGCCCGCCTTGCGGATGTTCGCGACCACGGGGCTGTCCTCGGTCGCCACCAGGCCTTCCAGAAGCTTCAGACCGTTCGTCGTGGCATGGCCCTTCTGGTCGACATTGACCTTGATCGTGACCGGCACCCCGCAGAGCGGCCCCGGATCCTCGCCGCGGGCGATCGCCGCGTCGACCTCGCGGGCGGCCGCGAGCGCCTCGTCGGGGAACTCCTGCACCACCGCGTTGATCCGCGGGTTCACGCTCGCCAGCCTGTCGAGATGGGCCTGCGTCACCTCGGTCGCGGACATCCGCCGCGCGCGCACGTCCGCCGCGATGCGGCTTGCCGTCAGTTCCCACGTCTGCGTCATGGATGCGACCCTTCTCCCTCATGGCTGCGCAGAGCTTCACAGCTGGACGCGGGAATGTCGACGGTCCCGCCGCCGCCGCGCCCGACGAAACCCGCCGCGCATCCGTGGATCCCGGTTTCATCCGGTGCTTCAATCGTCCCGAAATCGGGCAATTGTCGCCATTCTATTGCCCTCAAGTTGCATCAACCTGTTCGCGGAAGGACAGGGCTTGCCGGGAATCATGAGATGCAGACCGTCGCGATCAGACCTCAATCGTCCATCCTGCCGAGGGGTGTCCCGGCGGGCGTGATCGTGTCGTTTCGGGGCAAGTCGCCCTGGATCGCCATGAAGAGCGGGGCCAGGCACCTCCAATCCGACCAAAAGGGCGCCGTCGAACTCGCGAAGGATCCCGGGGTTCTCGACCGGCTTCGTTTCCTGCTCGACGCCTGACGCGCGCGGGACCCGGCCCCGAACGACGCCGGCTCCTCGTTGCCAAGGTCTACAAAAGGTTGTCACGACCGCGCGCATTTCCATTTCCAGTTGAAAACAGGCTTACCTAGCGGCAATGCCGCATCGTTTCGCCATTCGGCGTGACAGCAGATGGAGCCCTGGAATGACCGGATGGCGCGTGGCGGTTCTGGCGACGATGGTTCCCGGTGTCGCGTTCGCGGCGGGACCGGGTGGCGTGGCTGAGGGGTTCGGCGGTGACGACTGGCTGTCGAAATGGCCGCTTCTCGCGATCGTCCTTTTGAGTGTCGTGGTCTGTACGACCTATCTCACCATACTGATGGTCAGGGGCCGGAGAGCGGCGCGGAAGAGCGGCGAGGGATGAAACGTGCAATTCTGGGCGCCGCCGTCGGGTCGTGCGCCTTCTGGGCGACAGCGCCCGCGATGGCCTTCTGCGGTCTTTGGGACGCGCCGGTCGCATTGGGGTTCGACGCCGGAGCGTGGGGCGAGAAGTGGCCGGTTCTGGCCGCCATTCTCTTGTTCGTCGGCGCCTTCAGCAGCCTCGTGCTGAGGCTGCGCGCGCGCATCGGCGCCCTCGGCGCGGACGCCTGAAGCCATGGGCGAACTCGGTCGCAAGCTTCGGCGGTTCTTCCGCTTCGAAGGCGTCAGCCTCGATGTCGTCCTCGTCACTGCGGCGATTTCCTACGTTTTGCAGATCAACGCGATCGTGGGCGACGAACCGCTCTACATGATCGCGTTCTACACGCTCCTGCCGTGGATCCCGCTCGCGCTGTTCGAGGGGATCTGGAAGGTCAAGAACTACTCCATGATCGCGGTGCTGGGGCTTTTCACGGTCCTGCAGGTCGGCCATTTCTCCGAGCACCTGATCCAGGTCATCCAGCTCAACGTGATGAACGGCACGGTGGCCTGCCCGCCGCCCGTGGACACGATCGAGAACGCCATGCGCGCCGCAGAGCTCGGCCTGCGCGACGCGGCGGTCGAGCCCAGCTATTACTCCACCGCGCGCATCGCGCAGGCGGGGGCGGACGGGCTGCCGCGGCTGGATGCGGCCGGCGGATACATCATCGGGCCTGCGGCCTGCGCGGTCTTCGGCCAGCTCGACCTCGGGGTGGTGCACCTCGTCTGGGAGCTGGTCGGCTATTTCGGCACCGGTCTGGTGCTGCTGTGCTTCCCGCGCAACATCTGGCTGTTCGTGGCGCTGCTCGCGCTCAGCTGGCACGCCCTCGAGCACCTCACGATCACCTATTTCTATTACTTCGAACAGGCCGAGCTGTGGCCGGGCTTCCGGCAGCTCTGGGCGACCGTGCCGGTGGAGGGCAACATCTACATGGCGGTGCCCGCCGGGCAGGAAGCCGCGATGCTCAACTTCTACGAGGCGGGCGGTCGGTTCGGCCTGATGGCCAACAACGGCCTGTTCGAGCAGCTCACCGGCTTCGACGGGATGCCCGGCCGGGCCGAGCTTCACATGGGCTACAACCTCGCCATCACGATCCCGACGGTGATCGGCTTTCTCGTGGAGCTCAGGAACCTGCGGTCGCGCTACCTCGAGATGGCATTCTCGGAGATGTCCCTCGAGGACATCTCGCGCCTCTCCACGAAGGTCGACGACGTCTCGTTCTCCCGCGGGGACGTCATCCTGCGCGAGGGCGATCCCGCCACGCACTGCTTCCTGATGAAGGAGGGGCGCGTCGCCATCTACATCGACTACGGCGGCCCGCAGGAGCGCAAGATCGCCGAGCTTCGCGATGGCGCGCTTCTGGGGGAGATGGGGCTGATCGAGGGCAAGCCGCGCTCCGCCACGGCGGTCGCGCTCGGCCCGGTGGGATGCCTCAGGATAGACGCGGCCACCTTCGCCGACCTGATGAACCCCAACGAGGGCGAATTCCGGTCGGAGGCGACGATGAGGCAGGTCCTGAAGATCGTGGAACTGCGCCAGACCACGTGACGGCGCCCGCCTCCGAAGGCGGGCGCGCGCGCCGCATCGACGCTCGGCCCGCCCGGCTGGCCCTAGGGTCCCGCGCGGCCTCCACCGCCATTTAGGCATCCGAATCAATGATTTTCATTGGATTTGCAAAGGTTGGCGACCGCGGCAATTAAATTGAGCAACCGCGAACAATCCGGGCACGGGGTGTCATGGGTTGCAACCTAAGGCTGTATGTGGGCTGCCATTGAACCGTCTGGATTGTGAAATGCTTTACCCAACCTTAAACAATGAAGGGTCTCGGGGCATGGGGGTATAGGCAAGGTCGCAAGCATCGCGGCTGGAACCGGCCTGATCAGGCAGGGTTCCCGGAATTGTCCGACCGCGTTTCAGCAGGTCAGACGGAATGGTCCACCAGATCGCCTACGTGAGCGCATCCCACGGCCCCCTGGACGAAGACGCGCTGTCTGCCATCCTCGACGTTTCCCGGCGCAACAACGAACGGGACGGCATCACCGGGGTGCTTCTCTATCACGACCGGATCTTCTTCCAGACCCTCGAAGGGTCGGAGGCGGAGCTGGACGCCTGCTTCGGCCGCATCCGCCAGGATCCCCGCCACTCGGCGGTCTCGGTCATGTGGCAGGGAGAGGCCGAGCGGCGGGAATTCCCCGATTGGACCATGGGCTATGCCGGGCCGGCCGAGATCGGACGTTTCGCGCGCGGCAGCGAGGCGGTTCTGGACCGCATCCGGCGCGGCGGCGGCGCGGGAAAAGCCACGAAGAGCATCGCCCTGTCGATCGCCCGCGAGATCTTCAGCGAATTCTCGAGCAGGTCCGTGCGGCCGATGTAGGCCTGCCCGCGGCGGACCGGGCCCGCTCCCGTCCCCGGCCGTCCCCGTGTTCCATCGCCTTCGGGCTCCTTCGCACGGACGCCGGGACCGATCCGGGCACGTGCCGAAAAGCCGGCGGGACCGCGCGGCGGCATACATGATACAGGTGCCGCCCCCCTCGAGAAATCCGGCTTCCGCCGTTGCCCGCACGGCGATGCCCGACGTAACGTCGTCGGCGTGGCGGTGAAGGCGCGGGCCCGCGCGACCGGCGCACAGGATCGCCGCACGCACACGAGGGAGCCCATGATGACTTCGAGCCAAGAGATCACGACGCGAGACGCCTCAAGTCTTTCCGAGGCCGATTTCGCCATGATCCTGCATGTGTTCCAAAGCGACACGAGCGCGATAGATCCCGACGTGATCCGGCCGAGGTTCAGGGTGCTCGAGGCCACGGGCGACGCCACCCTCGCGCCCAACGGGATGTATGTGGTCCTTCAGGGCGAGGTCGCGCTTCGGCAGGGCGACGCCACGCTCGCCACGGCCGATGCGGGCGACTATTTCTACGAGGAGCACCTCGAGGTCTTCAACATTCCCGTGACGATGGAGGCGGTCGCGTCGCCCGGAACGCGCCTCGCCTACCTGTCGAGCGCCGAATGGTTCGAGCTGCCCGAGGACCTGCGCACCGCGGGCTTCGCCACGCTGTTCGGCGACCTCGTGGCCGTTCACATGCACAATTTCCAGCAGCCCATCAATTGCTGCAGTGTGACCGCCGCCGCGCTCAGCATGTCCGCGCTCGGCTTCACCTGCGAGGTGAACGACATCTTCCGCGAATGCCAGCTGCCGGCGAGTTTCGTGGTCAACGACGGCATCTCGCTGGCCGAACTTTTCGACGTGGCCTGCACCTACATCCACAAGCTGGGACTGCGCGACACCATGCAGGTTCAGGCGTATTTCATGGACGCCGCGACGACATCGCCGGAGAAGCTTCTGGAGGCGATCGACGAGTCCAACCGCCTCGGCGGCGACAACGACATCCTCGTGGCCAACTTCCAGGTCGGGATGGCGCATGGAAAGGCGACGATGCCGGGCGGCCATTTCGCCATCATCGCCAAGTGCAATCCCAGCACCGGCCTGATCCACATGATCGACGTCCACCCCGAGAAATACGGCAAGCTCTGGGTGACGACGGTGGACCGGCTCTACGAGGCGATGTCGGACCGCGACGGCACCTCGATGCGGTCGCGCGGGCTTCTGCGGTTTTCCGCGCGGCAGGCCGTCACGACGCGGCTCCAATGCCTCAAGCAGCCCTGCCGCTACGTCGACACCACGCGCTACCTCGCGACGGGGCGGCGCAACAAGCGCAACCTCTTCCGCCGCTCCAGCCCGAACCTCAACAGCCTCGGCGTCCTGTCCGAAAGCCTCGCGATCCTCGGCGATCCGGACGTGGACGAGGACAAGCTGCTCCTGTCCTCCACCGCCGCCTACAGCGAGACGCTGAGCCGCGTCTCGGACGCCCGCGAGATGGACCGGATCGCGAGGATGTATCTCGCGCAGGCGGTGCACACCCAGCTCGGGAGCGAGTTCCGCGGCTATTCCGAACGCACCGAGGACGAGCGCGACCTGTCGCCCGAGGACTGGTTCAGGGCGCGGCTTCGCGACCTCGTCGATCACGACGGGCGCCACCTGATGATCAACATCGATCTCAACCGCGTGCTCGGGTTCGAGGCGATCAAGGCGCCCGACAACGTCTACCGCGAGACCGCGCTGCTGGAAGAGTTCTGGTGCCTCTGCATCGCCTACGACGAGGCGGAGGACATGGTGACGCTTGTCGACATGAGCCCGGCCACTTCGCAGGTCTGGCAGGCGCCGCGCATGCAGATCTTCCGCGGCCTCAGGAACCTGCGGGACCCCGCCATGCTGGTGATCGAGGAGCGCGAGCATGTGCGCGTCCCCGACGACGCCCCGGCCATCATCCAGGAGAACACGATCGCGTTCTTCCACGACGACGAGGACCCGTGGTCCAACATGCTGGGCAACATCCTGCAGAACATCGGCGTGACCGAACTGACCGCAATCGACGTGTCGGGCCACGACCTGAGGTCGGTCAGGATGCGCCGCCAGCTCGTCGCCATGACAGGGCAGGACACGGTGCCTTACCTGTTCTTCCGGGGCGAGTTTCTGGGCGGGCGCGAGGATATCGTGGGCATGGTCATGGACGGCAGCCTTCAGGCGCGCATCGCCGAGGCGGGGCTGAACGTGCTTCTGCGCCACGAATCCCCCAGCCTCGACAAGAACATCTTCGGCTATCCCAAGGGCGGGCTGACCGAGCCGCCGGACGGCAAGCGCAACGTGCTGCTGGCCGCCTGCGGGTCGTCCGCCGCCGACAAGATCCCCGAGCTGGTGGAGCGGATCACGGATGCCGGCCACAACGTGAAGCTGATCCCCTCGGTCGCGGCCGAGAAGTTCTTCAAGGATCACGGCGCCGAGCGCATCCTGTCGCGCATCAGCCCCAACGACATCTACCGAGACGACGACGAGTGGAACTTCCACTACATCGAATACGGGATGCCGCTGCGCGCCTCTCATCTCGCGCTCTGCGACTGGGCCGACTGCGTCGTGGTCGCGCCCGTGACCTGCAACACGATGGGCAAGATCGCGAACGGCATCGCCGACAACCTTGTGTCCTCCGTCTTCGTGGCCTGGCAGTATCAGCGCAAGCCCGCGATCCTCTGCCCCGCGTGCAACACGCACATGTGGAACAACATCACCACCCAGAACAACGTGGCTGCGCTGCGGACGCTGGGCGTCGATCTCGTGGGCCCGCGCGAGGGGATGCTGTCCAACGGCACCAAGGGCATCGGCATGATGGCCACGCCCGACCAGATCATGATGGCGCTGGAACAGGCCTTCGAGCAGCTCGACGACCAGGAGCAGCGGATCATCCGCTGGGCGCGCGACGCGGCAGCCTCGGACGACTATACCCAGTGGAGGCGGATCTTCCGTTCCATCGACGAGGGCGTGGTGGGCATCGACGTCATCGACGAGCTGACGGGCGACACGCTTCTTCATTTCGCCGCCGGCGGCGAGGGCGAGATGACCGAGAACGGCATCGCGCGCGGCGTGCCGGACCTTCAGGTGGGCCGCGACCTGATCGCGCGCGGCATCAACGTGAACGCGCAGAACGACATGGGTTTCACCGCGCTGCACGTCGCCATCGGCAACGCCTCGCCCGAGATGGTGGACATCCTGCTTGAGGCCGACGGCATCGACGCGCGTCCCTGCCTGCATTTCGCCGAGGACGATACCGTCCCCGAGGAGATACGCGCGCGGCTCGCGGGGTGGGCCGCGGCCAACGGGCTGTCCCCGGCGGCGCAGGCCCCAAGCGCGGCCCCCACGCCCGGAGCGGCAAGCGAGGCCGAGCCGAGCTACCTTTACTTCACCTACGGCTCGCTCAAGCGCGGCTTTCCCAACCACGCGGCCCATGCCGAGGTTCTCGGCGCGTTCGTCGGCACGGCGAAGACGCGCCAGCCGATGCCACTCATCGTCCAGAAGGAGCCGCGCTGCGACAACCCGAACTGCCCCTACCTGCACCGCATGGCGGTTCTCGTGGACCTCAAGGGCCGCGGCCAGCAGGTCGAGGGCGAGGTCTACCGCGTCACGGCCTCGGGCCTTGCGGCCCTCGACCGGCTTGAGGGCTACCACGGGCCCGCCTCGCCCGAGAACGTCTATCTCAGAAAGAAGATCGCCGTGGTCGTCGGCGGCGCGGTCGAGCACGCCTACGCCTACGTCACCGCCGACGCCGCACCCCATCTTGCCGCGCTCGAAAGCGGCGAGGCCGAGACGGTGGCGGTCTATACCGAGGACATGGCGCGCGGCGAGCCGAAGCCCGGTTTCGAGCCGGCGGAGTGAGGCCCGTCACATCTGCAGCGTCATGCTGTAGAGCGTGATCGCGATCATCGAGGACAACACCGCGGGCCAGAACGCGGCCTTGGGGATCAGGTTGTCCCGGTAATGGATCAACCGGGACGACGGCATCAGGTCCGAGACGAAGAAATAGGTGTTCAGCGACACGCCGAGCAGCATGAAATACATCAGGAAATAGAAGTATTCCATGTAGATGACCTCGGAGCCGGCGATGGATTCGCGCAGCTGCACGTGCGCCAGCAGCACGACGAAGAACAGGACCGAGGCGGTCTCGATCACCGAGGAGGTGCTGAAGTCGTGCCGCGACGCCAGCTCCTCCTGCCGGGTGACGGTCATGAGCGCGCCGAAGATCAGCGTCGCGACCACGAAAAGCGGGACCATGTGGACGATGAAGGCGTTGCCGAACTTGCGCTTGACCACGAAGTTGTAGTGCAGCTCGGGAAAGCCCGCCTGCGCCGGGGACCGGGCGAGCCCGAGGCTGGTGACGAGGTCCGAGGGCTTGTAGTCGAAATAGGTGTTCTCGCGCTCCCACGTGCCCAGCACGATGCGCTCGTCGATGCCGAAGATGTCGGCCGGCCCGGTCGCGGGATAGGCGTCGAAATCCGGCACGAGCACGACCTGCTGCCCGAAGGAGTTCGGCCAGAGGCGCACCCAGACCGTCTTGTGGTCGAAGGGATAGGCCGTGTAGTCGAAGGTCTGCCGCAGGGTCTGCTCGAAATACCAGCCGATCAGCTCGCCGTCGCCGCGGTCCATGCGGTAGGCCTCCTCGATCACGCCGTCGCCCGCGTCCACACGTTCGGGCAGCAGGAAACCGGGCACGCCGGGGGGCGGGCGGATGTCGTCGTGCACGCCGTAGTCGTAGATCTGCCAGATGTAGCCGCTTACCCGGACGTCGGTCGCCCCCTCGAATTCCAGGGACTGGACGTAGATGCCGGTCCTGACCTCGTAGGCCGGGTCGGCGCCTGTGGCCGCGAAATAGGCCTCCACGTCCGCGGTGTCGTGCAGCTGGGTCGGATCGCCCTCGAAGCGGTTCATCACGCCCCAGAGCGCAAAGAGGATGTAGGCGAGGACGGCCGAGATCACGCAGGACGCGATCCAGATCTTCTTGTCGACACTCATGCTGCCTGCCCGATCCCCTCGTTCCTGCCGCGGCCATGCCGGCACGGCGCGATTTTCGCCATAGGCTACCGGGCGATAGGGCGGATGGGAAGGCAAAGAGACACCGCAGACCGCCGCCCGCGAGCTCGGGGGCTCAGGACACGAAGTCGGCCCGCCCCAGAAGCCCCCGCCGCACCGCCATCCGCGCGAAGTCCGCGCGAAGCGCCGCGGCCTCCTCGCCCTCGGCGGGCGCCTGCTGCCGGCGGCCGGCGTCGGCGAGGTGGCGGATCTCGCGAAGCGTCAGCTCGACCAGCGGAAGGGGCTCCCTCTCGGTGAAGCGTTCCAGCGCGTCGGCGAAGGCCAGCGCGCGGTCCCATTCGCCGCGCGCGAGCATGATGGCGCAGGCATCGGGATAGAAGTGCAGGTGATTGTGCCCCACGCAGCCCTCCGCGATGATCCCGGCGCCCTGGTCCAGCAACCGATCCTGTTCGTCGGGATCCTCGAGCGCGAGGGCGAGCGCGGACAGCGACTTGGGGCCGACGAAGTTCGGCCCGTGCTCCAGCGCGATCTTCACGGCCTCGCGGCCCGTCCGCTCGGCCGCCGCAAGATCGCCCGAATGGGCCTGCGCGCGCGCCAGATGCTCCAGCGCCTGCGCCTCGAGGCGCCGCGCGCCCACGCGCCGCCCCACCTCGGCCGATGTCGCGAAGGCCTCGAGCGCCTCGTCCAACTCGTCGAGGAGCGTGTGCGCGACCCCCACGCAGGTCAGCGCGACGCATTCGGGAACCAGCGCGAAATACGTGCGGGACACCTCGACCGCCTCGATCCCGTCGATCCTGCCCTGCAGCACGTCGCCGCTGTAGCTGCGCGCGACGCTGAGGTTGTGCAGGTTGGCCGCCACGTCCCGCACGAGGCCGTCGGGCCGCGCGCGTTCCACGGCCTGCGTGTAGTAGTCGGCGGCGGTGCGCATGGCGCCGTTCATGAAATAGGCGTCGCCAAAGCCGCTCAGTGCCCCGACCTCGAGCCGGACGGAACCCAGTTTCCGCGCCAGCCGCAGGGCGCTTTCGTTGCTGACGAGAGCCTCGTCGAAACGGCCGAGCGGGAAATGGATGTTGCCGCGCAGGTAATGCACCTGCGCGAGGCTCTGCTCGTCGCCCGACCGACGCGCCGCCGCCTCGGCGACATCGAGGCTGTCGAGCGCGTCCTGATACTGGCTCGTCTGGCGCGCCGACTGGGCGCGTTCGATGTGGATGCGCGAAAGCTGGGCGTCCGTGGCGACCTGCGCGGCGGCCTCGTCGCACTGCGCCAGCGCCTCGTGCGTACGTCCCTGAAGGCGCAACGCCTCGCTCAGCGCGCCCAGAAGGTCCACCCGGACCTCCGGCGTCACCTGAAGCTCCAGCGCCCGCCCGATGAGCGCCTCGGCCGACTGGAACTGGAACGACCGGATGTTGTTCGTGGCGGCCTCCAGATAGGCCTGCGCGGCATCCGGCGATTGCGCCCGGTCGAGGTGACGGGCCCGGAGCGTCGCGTCGCGGCCCGCGAACCACTCCGCCGCGCGCTCGTGCAGCCGTGCCCGCTCGGCCTTGAAGAGGCTTTCGTAGGAGCCGTCGCGGATGAGCGCGTGCGCGAAGACGAGGTCCGGCCCCGCCTCGCGCATCAGGCCAGACCGCAGGATGACCCGGAAATCGAGCGTCTCGTCCTCGAGCAGGAACTTCAGCGCGTCGGGCGACAGGCGCTGGCCGAGGACGGCGGCGGCCTGTATCGCGGCACGCGCCTCGGGTCCGATCGTGTCCAGCCGCGACTGCACGATGGCCTGGATGCTGCCCGGAAGGCCGCCCCCCGCCAGCGCCTCGCGGCTGCGCAGAAGCTGCTCGAGAAACAAGGGGTTGCCGCCCGCGCGCTCGATGAAGGCGTCGATGACCTCCGCGCCGTCCTCGGTGATCGCCTTCGTCAGTTCCCGTGACTGCGCGGCCGACAGACCCGAAAGCTCGATCTTCGTCAGGTAGACGCCGTTCGCCTGCGACTGCCATTCGATGTCCAGAGGATCGCCGTCGATCCGGCTCGTCATCATCATCAGGCAGGGCAGCTCGCGGATCGCCGAAGCGACATGCGCGAAGGCCGACAGCACGTCCGGCGTGGCCCAGTGGATGTCCTCGATCTGCAACAGGAGGGGGGCGGCGTCGCTGCGGGCGTGCAGCAACTCGTCGATGACGGCACGACGGCCGCGCATCCGGGTGACGTTGTCCATGTTGGCATAGACCTCGGCCACGCCCGCGTCCTGCTCAAGCTCGAGAAGCGCGTTCAGGTGCGCCCTGTTCGACGGGTCGATCCAGCGCATGGCGCCGGCCTGCTCGACGGCGGCCTCGGCGATCCCGGCTGCCGCATCCATGCCGATGCCCAGCAGACTGCGCACCAGCCCCTGAACCGCCGATTGCCCCTCGCGGGCGCCGAAGTCCATCACCGCCGCGCCGTGGACGGCGAAGCCCATGCCGCGCGCGACCCCGGCGATCTCCTCGGACAGGTGCGTCTTGCCGATACCCGGCTCGCCCAGCACAAGATGCACTTCGCCGGTCGCGTGGTCGCGGCACCGTTCGAACGCCGCCTGGAACATGGACAACTCGCGCCCCCGTCCGACGAAGCGGTGGCGCCGCGCGCCCGACCCGCTGGACACCCCGCCAAGGCGCCACAGCCTCTGCGGCGCATCGATGCCCGCAAGCTCGGCCTCGCCCGCATCGTCACCGAGAAACCGCGGGCCGAGCGCAAGATGGATATCCGCCGAGATCAGCGTCTCTCCCGGACCCGCCTTGTCGGTGATCCGCGCCGCAAGGTTCACGCCGTCCCCGACGAGCGTGTATTCGGTGTGCACCTCGCTTCCGACCGCGCTTGCGATGACCTGTCCCGACGCGATGCCGATATGGCAGGTCATCGGCGGGTCGAGCGCCGCCAGCGCCGCGTGGATCTCCAGCGCGGCCCTCGCAGCCCTTTCGGTGTCGTTGGCGTTGGAGACGGCCACGCCGAACACGGCCATGACCGCGTCGCCGATGTGCTTGTCGATCCGCCCGCCGAAGTCCTCGATGATCGCGTCGGCGGCGACGAAGAAGTTGTTGAGAAGCCCGTGCGCGTCCTCGACATCCATGTTCGCCGACAGCTTCGTGAATCCCGACAGGTCGACGAACATCACCGTCACCTGCCGCTTCGCCGCCGTCGGGTGCATCGGGCGCGACCCGTGAATGGAGGTTTCGTCGTCGAAGGCCGCGATCGCCCGCATGATGCGCCGCCGGTCCCCCACCGCCGTCACGCCCATGTCCTTCAGGTCCTCGACCGTAAGTTCGGGAAGGATGGACAGATCGATCTTGTTCTCTTGGAACAGCGGCGCATATTCCGCCAGGCCGCGTTCCGCGAGCCACCTGCTTACCTTGTCCGACATCCGGTCCTTTCCGCCCCCACTCCTTTCTTCCAAGTCAGGAAGATGGCGGCCCCCCGCCATCGGACGGTTGACCCGCCTCTGCTGCGAGTAAACGGCCCCGAGGGAGAAACTTCAAGGAGTTGCGCGGCGATCGGTGCCGTCGCGGCGCGGCGCGCCCTTGCGAACCGCCTGCGCGCATCGGCCATGTCCGCAGGGGAAGGCACCCCATCCGCGGCCGCGCCACCGTCGCGCGGGCGTTGATTTCACACAACAGGCACGGCCCGGATCACTCCTCGGCCCTATCATGGCTACGCCTGCAATAGTATGTAGTGTCAATAAACGCACCGCCTTGGGAGGAAAGCGCCGATGAAGACGTCACATCTCGCAAGCATCGCCGGACTGGGCCTTCTCGTGCTTGCGGCGGGACCGCTCGCGGCAGGCGGCATCGACCCCGCCGCGCCGGAGGCGGGGCCGGCCCCGCAGCCGCAGGTCAGCTTCTCTCCCTACCTGCGCGCCGAGGTCGGGTCGCTTCTGCCCGAGCTTTCGGACGCCTACTGGCTGCCGCCCGGACAGGCCGACCCGCGCATCGACTTCGATCTCGACGGCGACAACGCAGGCTTCGCAAGCGCCGCCTTCGGCATCGACTGGAACAACGGCCTCAGGACGGATCTCGCGCTGATTCACACGGGCGACATCGGCTTTTCGGGGCCTTGCGCCTCCGCCTCGGACGGAAGCGACTGCGATGCCACGCCCCACGCGGACATCACCGACGGCACGGTGCGGTCGCGCGCCATGATGGCGAACCTCTTCTACGCGCCGCTGGAGGGGCGCAACCCCGACGCGAGGATCCAGCCCTTCGTCGTCGGCGGCCTGGGGGTGGCGTGGAACACGGTCGAGTCGTGGACACGCTTCAACCCGCAGGCCGGCACCCCGCCCGGCTCCCGGCCGTTCCGCACCTTCGGGTCCAACACCGAGAACGACGTCGCGTGGTCGATCGGCATAGGGGCCTCCTGGTGCCTGACGGATGCCGAGACGCCGATCGTGATGGATGTGACGTGGCGCTACTACGACTTCGGCGAGGCGGTCGGGGGCGATGTCGCCGACGTCGGCGCCAGCGTTCCGCGCCAGCCGCTGACCTTCGATCTCAGCTCTCAGGTCTTTTCGCTCGGCGTCCGCATCCCGCTGCAGTGACGGACGCGCGAAGGCGCGCACATCGCCGGCGTTCCCCGCCCCGGCCCCGCTGCGGGGGTTTTCGCGCCCCGGCGGGCGCGCTTGGGCCTGCCGGGGCGCGTGCGCTCACTGCGTGTCGTGGATCAGCACGACCTGGTCCTGCACCACCGCGGCGCCCTCCGCGATGTCCCCGGCGTCGAACCATGTCGGCCAGAACTCCTCGGGGCCCCAGACGATCGTCGCGATCGCCTCCACGATCTCCTCCGAGGGCTCCATCTCCTTGTCGAGGGCGATGCCGATCGTGATCGCCGAGAAGTCGATGTTGGAGGCCGGGTCGATGTCGTCGCCGAGGTCCACCGTGACGATCTCGGTCCCGCCGTCATCGGTCCGGATGACGTGGCTGAACACGAAATCCGACGTGCTCCAGTAAAGGTCGAGCAGCGCCATGTTGGTCACGGGCGAATCGATGATCTGATCGAGGCTCGTCAGGCTCGAGGCGAAATCCTCGGCCGTCATGTTGTAGAAGGAGTAGTCGTCGAAGGTGAGGTCGGTGTTGTAGAGCGAATTGCTCAGCACGCGCTCGTCGGCCCGCAGGATGTTCAGCCGCCCGATGTCGGTCAGCTCCGCGCCGCCCCAGTTCGGCCTGTTCTCCATGCCGGTCCCGCCCTGGCTGCCCTGACCCTGGCCCTGGCCGGGTTCGGCCGGCTGGTTGCCGCCGCGCTGCGCCTCGGACTGCCCGCCCGAACCCCGGTCTTCGCCCTGGTTGCCCTGGCCCGAGCCCGAGCCGTCCGAGCCCCGGCTTTCGCCCTGGTTGCCCTGGCCCGCGTTATGGCTGTCGGCCAGCGCCGCCCCGGCCCCGAACGGACCGAGGGCAAGCCCCCCGGACGCAAGCACGGCGGCAACCGCGGCAACAGAGACGGACCGCGCAAGGCCCCGGCATGTGAAAGATGTCATTGAAGTCGCTCCCTTCAGGTTTCGCAAACCCAAGGTAGAGGACGTCGCCTATAGTTATCTTTGACAAAGATCAAACCGCGGCGCCGTTTCGTGCCACCCCCTGGATACCGCGCTCTGGAGGTCCGGGACGGCCACGGGAGCAGGCCAGATCGGCTGGGGTCGTGCGCTGGCCAAAAGTGGCAGTGTGCGGCCACCGGGTGATCGGCGCTCAGGGGCCCTGTCGCCCGCGCCGGAAGGAGCGCGGGCGACAGCGACATCGGCGGCGAGCTCAGCCTGTCCTGCCGGGACGTCGGCAATGATGGCGCCTTCCCTGACGCAGCCCCCCTGCCCTCGCGTGGTGGCCGTCGGTCCGGATCAGGGCGGCGTGACGGAGATCGGCCGCGTCGCGATCACGGTGCGGTCCTGCCCGACCACGTAGCGCAGCTCGTACGCTCCGGGTTCGGACGGCATCACGAGGTCGAGCGGCGCGCCCTCGCGGGTGTAGGCGAAGGTCTCATAGCCGTCGTCGCCGGGACGGGAGACGGCGATGTAGTCACCGTCATAATCCGGCCCCTGCCACGCGACCTTGGTGCTGGCCCCCGCCACGGCGGTATCGGGTGCGGCGAGCGAGGCCGCGACGGGCGTGACCTCGATCATGCGGGTCGCAAGCGCCGTGCGGTCCTGGCTTGCGATGTAGCGCAGTTCGTAGGTGCCGGG
>NZ_JARRSA010000024.1 GCF_029624655.1 Roseicyclus salinarum | reverse complement strand
GGCCGACCCGGCCCCCGGTCCCGACGCGAGGCGCAGCGCCGCGCCCGTGATCCGGCACTCCGGGCCCGCGCGCGCGTCCGCGCGCCCGTTGCTCGTCATCCTGCCGCCGACCGTCGTTCTCGACGGCGCGACCGAAGTGGAGTGCCCGGAGGTGAGCGGGCCCGCCGCCGCCTATCTCGACCGTCCCGGCGTGACCTGCGCGCTGGTCGACCCCGCGGATCTCGACGCCCATGCGGCGGGCGGGGTCGCGCGCCTCGACCTTGCGCTGCCGGGGCCGCCGCCGGGCTACCGCCGCGCCTGGGAGGATGGGCGGATCAACCCTCATGCGGGGGTGCGCACCGTCGAGGGCGAGATGGAGATGCGGCAGATCTGGACCGACACGGTCCCGCGCCGCCTGATCCGAAGCGAGTGACGGCCGCGGCCTCCTAGCCGCTCACGCAGACGTTCTGAAGGCTCAGCCAGCCCTCGTCGCTCATCAGGGGCTCGCGGGGCAGGCCCCGCATCGGGTCCGCCTCGATCAGCGCCAGCACGCTTTCGCCCGACACGTCGCGGGCATAGGCATAGGGCTCAGTCGAAAGGGCCGCGTCGGTGAAGCGCGCGATCAGCTCGGCATCGGGCACCGGCGCCGACGGCGCGCTCAGAAGGCGCACGGCATGATCGCGAAGCGCGTCGCGCGCGACCTCGCCCGTCGTCAGCAGGCGGAACGTCACCAGAAGCCCCGCCTCCTGCAGAAGCGTCAGCATCGGGTCGGTGGCGTCGCGCCGGACGTCCTCGGCCAAAAGGAAGCCGGCAAGGACCTCGGGCGTTTCGTGGTCCTCGGCGAGGGCGGCGCTGGCGAGGATCAGGCCGCCGGGCAGGCTCAGCGTGTCGGGGATCGCGCTGGGCAGAAGCAGGATGCGCGGCGCGGGCGGGCCGAATGTCCGCGTCGAAAGCCGCGCCAGCGCGACGCGGGCCCGCGGGCTGTCGCAGGGCTGGCCCGCAAGCCGCGATATCTCGTCGAGGAGCGCGTCGCCGATCTCGACCCGCTTGGCCTCGGGCAGGAGGCCAACGGTCTGCCGCGTGAGCGCGCCGGGAAGCCAGAAGAGGGCGGCGGCCAGTACCACGGCCGCCGCGCCCGCCCCGAGGATCAGGCGCAGTCGGCCCGGATGCGGGCGGCCCCTGTCGATGGCCTCGCGCACCTTCTCGATGGCCGCGATCATGTCGGGATCGTCGATTTCGAGACGCTCGTCGGCATCCGCGCCCGGCGCGTACAGCGCGGGCGTGCGTCCCGGGTTCAGCCGCTCCACCGCGGGCAGGGACCAGTGCGACAAGGCCGTTTCGGTGGGCGTGGAGACGATCAGTGACGCGTCGCCCAGCGACACGACGACCTCGCGCCGCTGCGCGTCCGTGCCCTCGCGCCAGAGCCCGAGCGCCTCGAGCCTGCGGTATTGCTCCAGCACCGTCATTCGCCCAAAGCCGCCCTGTCCCCCATTCGCCCGCTCAGACCGTAGCCCGGAGCGCGAGGCGCCTCAACGCCGTCGCGCGTCCTCAAAGCTCGGCCGCGGCCTTGCGCAGCTCGAACTTCTGGATCTTGCCGGTCGAGGTCTTGGGCAGGTCCCGGAAAACGATGCGCTTGGGCGTCTTGAACCCGGCCAGCCGCTGCCGCGCGAAGGCGATCAGGTCGTCCTCGCTCGTCTCGGCGCCCTCCTTCAGCTCGACGAAGGCGCAGGGCACCTCGCCCCACTTGTCGTCGGCCTTGGCGACCACGGCGCAGAGCAGGACGGCGGGGTGGTGCATCAGCGCGCCCTCGACCTCGACGGAGCTGACGTTCTCGCCGCCCGAGATGATGATGTCCTTCGCCCGGTCGGCGATCTGGACGTAGGTGTCGGGATGCTGCACCGCGATGTCGCCGGTGTGGAAATAGCCGCCCCGGAACGCCTCGTTCGTGGCGCGAGGGTTCTTGTAGTAGCCCTTCATCACCGAGTTGCCGCGCATCATGATCTCGCCGAGCGCGGCGCCGTCCATGGGGATCTGGCGCATTGCCTCGGCGTCCATGACCGTGATGTGGTCCATGTTGGGCATCGCCACGCCCTGCCGCGCCTTGACCGCCGCGCGCTCCTCGCCCCGAAGGCCGTCCCACTCGCCGTCCTTGAAGGTGCATTCGGTGGCCGGGCCGTAGGTCTCGGTCAGGCCGTAGACCTGCGTGATGTTGAAGCCCATGGTCTCGATTGCCGCGAGCGTCGCAGGGGCCGGCGGCGCGCCCGCCGTGAAGACCTCGACCGTGTGCGAGAAGTCGCGCCGCTCGGCGTCCTTGGCGTTCACGATCATGTTCAGCACGATCGGCGCGCCGCCGAAATGGGTCACGCCCTCGTCGGCGATGGCGTCGTAGATCGCCTTGGCGGTGATGTCGCGGCAGCAGACGGTGGTGCCGCCCACGGCTGGCATGGTCCAGACGTGGCACCAGTTGTTGCAGTGGAAGAGCGGCACGATGGTCAGGTATTTCGGATAGAGCGTCATCCGCCACGAAATCGGCGTGCCCATCGTGATGAGGTAAGCGCCCCGGTGGTGATAGACGACGCCCTTCGGCCGGCCCGTGGTGCCCGAGGTGTAGTTCAGGGCCAGCGATTCCCACTCGTCCTGCGGCATGATCCACGCGAAGTCGTCGTCGCCTTCCGCGAGCAGCTGCTCGTAGGTCATGTGACGGCCCGAGGCGTGATAGCCCGCGCTCTCGTCCGGCACCTCGACGATCATCGGCTGCGCCTCGTTCTCCATCTCCTTCAGCGCCGCCTCGACGGTGCCGAGGAACTGGGTGTCCACCAGCACGACCTTCGCCTCGCCGTGGTCGAGGATGTAGGAGACCGTGCCGACATCGAGCCTGACGTTGATCGAGTTCAGGATCGCGCCGCAGGCCGGAACGCCGAAATGCGCCTCGACGTGGGCGTAGGTGTTGGGCAGCACCGTTGCCACCACGTCGCCGGGCGCCACGCCATGCTTCGCCAGCGCCGAGGCGAGGCGGGTGACGCGGACCATGTATTCGGCATAGGTCGTGCGGAAACCGCGGTCGACGACGGCATCCCGGTGGGGAAAGACCTGCGCGGCGCGGATGAGGTGGCTGAGCGGCGTCAGCGGCACGAAATTGGCCGCGCGTTTCTCGAGCCCGGTCTCGTCCTTCATCCAGCCCATGTGCGGCCTCCCTCGCCTGCGAAAGAATGTTCGCCCAGACATGGAACGTGACGCAAGAAAAGGAAAGGGGGCAGGTGCGGGCGCCGGGGACTTCGGGGTCTTGCGGCCCCACACCCGGGGCAGGGCGCGGCGCGCAGGTGCGGGGCCGCGGGAACGGGGAGGGCCACGGGGCGTTCACCGCCCGTGAACAGGCCATCGGAGGCAGGAACTTGAGCAGCGCGATCTGCGTCATCGTGAACCCGCACGCGGGCGGCACCGGCACGTCCGATCGCGGCACCGAGGTGCGCGAGGCGCTTGCCGAAGCCGGGGTCGAGGCCGAAATCCGGCCCATGGCGCCGGGCCGTTCGCCCGAGGACGCCGCGCGCGAGGCGCTGGCCGCGGCGTTCGACACGATCGTGGCCGCGGGCGGCGACGGCACCGTCTCGGGCGTCGCGAACGCGGTCCTCCATGCCGGGGGCGGCGCGCGCCTCGGCCTTCTGCCCTTCGGCACGTTCAACTTCTTCGCGCGCGGGCTGAGCCTGCCGCTCGATCCCGCAGGGGCGGCGGCGTGTCTGCGCGACGGCGCGACGCGCGGCGTCGCGGTGGGCACGGTGAACGGTCGGGTCTTCCTCAACAACATGAGCCTCGGCCTCTATCCCTCGATCCTCGACAACCGCGAGGACGTCTACGCGCGCTGGGGCCGGTCGCGCGCAGCAGCCTACTGGTCGGTCCTGACGACGCTGACGGGGATGCACCGGCCCATGCGCCTGACGCTCGACACGGACGGCACGCGCGAGCGCATGGTCACGCCGCTCGTGTTCGTGGCGGCCTCGGCCTACCAGCTCGACGCATACAGCCTGCAGGGCGCGGACGCGGTGCGCGAGGGCCGGCTCGCGCTGTTCGCGGCGCGCAAGGCGCGGGCGGCCGACCTCGTGCGGAGCGCCGTGGCGCTGGCGCGCGGACGGGCGCGCGAGGGCGAGGAATTCGACATGCGAACGGGCCGCGCATTCGAAATCCACCCGCACAAGGCCCGGGTCCTCGTCGCGCGCGACGGCGAGCGAGAGCACATGGCGACCCCGCTTCGCGTGGCGTTTTCCGAACGCCCGATCGAGGTCATCGTGCCGAGGCCCGCATGACGCGGATCGCGCATATCTCCGACCTGCATTTCGGCACCGAGGATCACGAGCTTCTCGGCCCCCTCAGGATCGCGATCCGGCAGGCACGCCCGGACCTCGTTGCGGTCAGCGGCGATCTGACCCAGCGCGCGCGCCCCGGCCAGTTCCGGGCGGCCCGCGCGTTCCTCGACGGCCTCGGCCTGCCGTGGATCTCGGTGCCCGGCAATCATGACATCCCGCTCGACGAGTTCTGGCACCGGGCGCTCCATCCCTTCGGCCGCTACCGCGCCGAAATCTGCGCCGACCTCGCGCCCCGCTGGTCGAACGGCCTCCTCGTGCTGGAGGCGCTGAACACCGCCGACCCGAGGGCGTGGCAGCGCGGCCGCGTGCGGCGCAGGCAGCTCTGGCGCGCGGGGGGCGCGTTCCGCGAGGCGCCGGAAGGCTCGGTCAACGTGGTGATGGCCCATCACCCCTTCGAGCACGGCCCGGACGAGGAGAAGCGGCTGATGCGGAACGCGCGCATGGCGGTCGAGCATCTTGCCGAAGCCGGCGCCGATCTGATCCTGTCGGGGCATCTGCATCGCTGGCGGGCCGAACCGTTCCTGTCGCGAAAGGTCGGCGCGCGGGTCCTGCAGGTCCATGTCGGCACCGGCCTTTCGACCCGGCTGAGGGGGCAGGTCAACGACTTCGCCCTGATCGCCGTCGCGCCGGGGCAGGTGGAAATCACGCGCATGGTCGCCCGCGACGGCGAGTTCC
The DNA here is from genome assembly GCF_029624655.1 of Roseicyclus salinarum. Taxonomy (GTDB): domain Bacteria; phylum Pseudomonadota; class Alphaproteobacteria; order Rhodobacterales; family Rhodobacteraceae; genus Roseibacterium; species Roseibacterium salinarum. Next base: position 54,179 of record NZ_JARRSA010000024.1, on the reverse strand, counting down.
TCCCCCACGCCATCTCGCGCTTCCGCCGTGCGGGGGACGTCTGGCTGCGCGGCGGGGAGGGCTGAGGGCCGCGCCGCGCGCGCGCCGCAGGCGTCCCAAGGGCGGGCCCCGGCCTTCCGGTTCATGGGGGCAGCGCGCGCGGCGACGCCCCTGCGGCGGATGCGCGATCCAGGCGGCCGGGCCTCAGAAATTGACGCTGTCGCCGCCCTTCAGCGACAGCATCTCGCGCGCCTCGGCCGGGGTGGCGACCTGCAGGCCCAGGCCCTCCACCAGCCGCCGCGCCTTGTCGACCTGCTGCGCGTTCGACGAGGCCAGTTCGCCGCGCGCGATCCAGATGCTGTCCTCGAGCCCGACCCGGATGTTGCCCCCCATCGACACCGCCTGCGTCGCGATGCGGAACTGGTCCTTGCCCGCGCCCAGGACCGACCAGCGGAAATCCGTGCCGAAAAGGCGGTCGGCGGTGCGCTTCATGTGCATGACGTCCTCGGGGTGGGTGCCGATCCCGCCCAGAAGCCCGAAGACCGACTGGATGAAGAAGGGCGGCTTCACCAGGCCCCGGTCGGCGAAATGCGCGAGGTTGTAGAGATGCGAGATGTCGTAGCACTCGAACTCGAACCGGGTGCCGTTGCCGTAGCAGGTCTCGAGGACGAACTCGATGTCCTTGAAGGAGTTGCGGAACACGAGGTCGCGCGACCCCTCGAGGTGGTCGTATTCCCAGTCGTGCCGGAACTCCTTGTATTTCGCCAGCAGCGGGAAGAAGCCGAAGTTCATCGAGCCCATGTTGAGCGAGGCGATCTCGGGCTTGTAGCGCGCGGCGGGGCCGGCGCGCTCGGCGACGGTCATGTAGGGCGAGCCGCCAGTGGTGATGTTCACCACGGCATCGGTTGCCTGCTTGATCCTCGGCAGGAAGGGCGCGAAGGCCTCGGGCGACTGGTCGGGGCGGCCGGTCACGGGGTCGCGTGCGTGCAGGTGCAGGATCGCGGCGCCCGCCTCGGCCGCGCCGATGGCGGCCTCGGCGATCTCGTCGGGCGTGATCGGAAGGTGCGGCGTCATCGAGGGCGTGTGGATCGCGCCCGTCACGGCGCAGCTTATGATGACCTTGTCGGCTCGGATCATGTCGGTCTCCTGTCTTCCTGTCCGCGCTTCGGTCCCGCGCGGCAAGGGCCGGCTGCGCGGTCGGCGTGTTTCGGGGCCGCCCGGCCCGCGATCTCGAGGGGGGTGTCCATCACAGGGCCTCCACGTTGCCGTCGACTGGAAAGCTCTGGCCCGACAGGTTGCGGCCTGCATCCGAGATCAGGAAGGCGGCCATGTCGGCGACGTCCTCGGGCGGGGTCATCCGCCGAAGCGAGATCCGCGAAAGGTATTCCGCCTTCATGGCGTCGTGGCTGACGCCGGTCTGGCGGGCCCGTGCCGCGATCACGCCCTCCATGCGCGGGCCCTCGATGATGCCGGGCAGGATCGCATTGGCGCGGATGCCGTCGGGACCCAGCTCCTTGGCGAGGCTCTGGGTGAAGCCGATCACGCCCCACTTGGCCGAGGAATAGGGCGTGCGGAACGCATACCCGAACCGGCCCGCCGCCGAGGAGATGTTGACGATGGAGCCGCCCCCAGCGGCCTTCAGCATGGGCACGGCGTGGTGCGTGCACAGGAACTGCCCCGTCAGGCACACGTCGATGCAGCGCCGCCACTCGGCCGGGGAGATCTCGTCCACGCCGCCGGTCGGCCCGGCGATCCCGGCGTTGTTCACCAATGCGTCGAGCCCGCCCATCCGCCCGGCGATGCGCGCGAAGAACCGCGCGACCGCATCCTCGTCGGAGACGTCCGCGATTTCGGCCACCTCCGCGCCAAGCTCGGCGCGCGCGGCCGTCAGGGCCTCCTCCTCGACGTCGCAGATCGCGAGGCGCGCGCCCTGTGCGGCGAGCGCGCGCGCGATGCAGAGCCCGATGCCCCCGCCGCCCGCCGTCACGGCGACGCGCAGGCCATCGAGGCCGGAAAGCCTCATCCGCGGTTCTTCTGCCATGTGTCCCTCCCTTTTCATCCCTTCGCATGGGGCGCGAGATCGCCGCGGCGGCAGGAAGCGGCCGAAGCGAGCGCGCGCGAAGCCTAGGGCAGCGCCGGCGCGGCCAAAAGTGCCTGCATCGGCGTTCGGGAGGAGATCGGCCCCGTGCGGGGGCCTGAGGGGGCGTCGGGGACGGGGGACGGGGTCGAGGGGCTGCGCCCCCCCTACGTGCCCGGACGCATCGCCGTGGCGGCGGCGGGCGAGGGCAGGGCCGGGCGAGGCGCGCCGGGGGGGGCCGCGCCGCCGAGGTCCCTCGACCCCGGTTTCCTGCCGCGAGGTCCCGGTCTCCACCCCGGTGTCCTGCCGCGAGGACCCGGCCTCGGCGCGGGCCCTCGCGGCGCTTTCCGTGAAGACGGCGGGCCGCCGGCCAATGGCGGCCGGCGTGCCCGGATGTCAGGCGGCGGCCTGGTCGTGCGACCCGAACCGGCCGTAGAACGTCTGGTTCTTCGCGGCCATCTCGCGCAGGAGGGCGGGGCAGGCGAAGCGGTCGCCATGCGCCTCCTGCAGCGCGTCGCAGCGCTCGGCCGCGTAGGGCGTGCCCAGCATGTCGAGCCACGAGAACGGGCCGCCGGACCACGGCGCGAAGCCCCAGCCGAGGATCGCGCCCACGTCGCCCTCGCGGATATCCGTCAGGACGCCTTCCTCCAGCGCGCGGACGGCCTCGAGGACCTGTGCGAACAGAAGGCGGTGCTGCACCTCGGTCACGTCCGGCTGGTCCTCGGCCACAGGATAGCGCGCGCCCAGGCCCTCCCACAGGCCCTGCCGCTTGCCCGCCTCGTCGTAGGCGTAGAACCCGGCGTTGGACTTGCGGCCCATCCGGCCCTCGCCCGCCATCCAGAACAGCACCTCGTCCACGGCGTCGTCGGGATAGGCGTCGCCCATCGCGGCCTTGGTGGCCCTGGCGATCTTCACGCCGAGGTCGATCGAGGTCTCGTCCACCAGCTGCAGCGGCCCGAGCGGCATTCCCACGAGCTTCGCCGCGTTCTCGATCAGGGTGGGGGCGACCCCCTCCTTCACGAGGCGGATGCCCTCGTTGATGTAGGGGATGATGCAGCGGTTGGCGTAGAAGAAGCGCGCGTCGTTCACCACGATCGGCGTCTTGCGGATCTGGCGGACGTAGTCGAGCGCCTTGGCCACCGCCCGGTCGCCGGTCCCGGCGCCCTTGATGATCTCGACCAGCATCATCTTGTCGACGGGCGAGAAGAAGTGGATGCCGATGAACTGCTCGGGCTTGTCGGAGGCCTTGGCAAGCTCGGTGATCGGCATGGTCGAGGTGTTGGTGGCGAAGATGCAGTCCTCGGGCACGACGGCGAGCACCTTCTTCGTGACCTCCGCCTTGATGCCCGGATCCTCGAAGACGGCCTCCACGATCAGGTCGCAGCCCTGAAGCGCGGCGTAATCCGTCGTAGCCGTGATCCGGCCGAGAACCTCGTCCTTCTTCTCGGCCGTGACCTTGCCGCGTTTCATGCCCTTGTCGAGAAGGCTTTCGGACAATGCCTTGCCCTTGTCCGCCGCCGCCTGCTCCTGGTCGATCAGCACGACCTCGATGCCCGCGTTGGCCGAGACGTAGGCGATGCCCGCGCCCATCATGCCCGCGCCCATGACGCCGACCTTCCGCACGCGCTGGTCGGGCACGTCGGGGCGGTTCGCGCCCTTCTCGAGCGCTTCCTTGTTGACGAAGAGCGACCGGATCATGGCCGAGGAGGAGGGGTTCATGAGCACATGCGTGAACCAGCGCGCCTCGATCTTCAGCGCGGTGTCGAAATCGACCAGCGCCCCCTCGTAGACGGCCGAAAGAAGCGCCTTGGCCGCCGGGTAGACGCCCTTGGTACGGCCGTTGATCATGGCCGAGGCGCCCACGAACGTCATGAAGCCCGCGGGGTGGTAGGGCGCGCCGCCCGGCATCTTCCAGCCCTTCTGGTCCCACGGCTTCACGATATCGGCGTCCGTCGCGCCCAGGACCCACTCCTTCGCCCGCGCCAGAAGCGCGTCGGGGGCCACCACCTCGTCCACGAGACCCGCGCCCTTGGCCTTTGCGGGGCTCAGCATCCGGCCTTCCAGAAGCACCGGCGCGGCCGCCATCGCGCCGACCATGCGGCTGTAGCGCGTCGTGCCGCCGCCGCCGGGGAAGATGCCCACGAGGATCTCGGGCAGGCCGATCTTCGCCCTGGGATTGTCCGCCACGAAACGGCGGTGGCAGGCAAGCGCGATCTCGGTGCCGATCCCCGCGCAGGTGCCGGTGATGGCGCAGGCGACGGGCTTGCCGCCCTTGTTGGTCTTGGGGTCCAGGCCGGCGCGCTCGAGCTTCCGCAGGATGCGGTGGCCGTTCATCGTGAAGTCGAACAGCGCCTGCGCGGGCTCGTCTCCGGCCTCGGCGCGGATCGTGGCGAGGGTGTTGAGGTCCATGCCGCCGGCGAAGCTGTCCTTGCCGGAGGTGATGACGATGCCCTTGACCGCGTCGTCCGCGAGCGCCTCGTCGATCAGCGTGTCGATGGTGCCGAAAGCCTCGCGCGTCAGCACGTTCATGGACTTCGACGCAACGTCCCAGGTGATCACGGCGACGCCGTTCTCGTCGGTCTTCATCGTGAAGTCGGTCATCTGGCGTTTCCTTCCCAAGTATGTCTGTGGCGGGCGCGATGGCTCCGCGTCATTCGGTGTGCGTGCGGTGGGTCACGGCGATGTCCTCGCTCAACACCGTCACGTGCCTGTTGCTTACCCGCGAGATGAGTTCGGTCTGCTGCCACCCGTCAGGGCCGCGGACCAGGAGCATCCGGCTTGTGTATGGCGGCACGAGATTTGTTGCCCCGCGCAGGACGTAGGACATGTGGCTTCCGTGGATGCGGCCATCGTCGCCGGGGTAGAAGTCGGCCTCGCGGCAGATGCGCAGAAACGCCGTGGCCCCGAGCTTGCGGAGATTTTCGCGCATCTCTTCGAGGGTCTGGATCAGCGCTGCCTCGTCGCGCAGCGTCACGTCCGCCTCAGGCGTGACCGCGCGCAGCGGCAGCCCGATGTGCCGTAGCGCGAGATCGAAGTCCCGGTCCCAGACGGCGCGTGCGACCTCGTCGCAATTGCGCTGGTAGATGTCGAACGCGCTTTCGGTCATGGCCACCCCTCCCGCGATGCGCCGATTTTCCTGGAAGGACAGGCCGACACGGCCGGGCGTCCGCCGGGCCGCGCCCGGCGCGGGCGCCGCGCCGACGCGGCGGCGCCGGCCCAGTTCCCCGCGATGCGCGCCGCTTCCGCGCCCATGGCCGGTCAGACCCGCTCGATGATGGTGGCCGCGCCCATGCCTGACGCGACGCACAGTGTGGCAAGGCCGGTGCCCTTGCCCGACCGCTCCAGCTCGTCCAGCAGCGTGCCGAGGATGATCGCGCCCGTGGCGCCCAGCGGGTGGCCCATCGCGATGGCGCCGCCGTTCACGTTGACCCGGTCGTGATCCACGTCGAAGGCCTGCATGAAGCGCAGCACGACCGACGAGAACGCCTCGTTCACCTCGAAAAGGTCGATGTCGGAGATCGACATGCCGCTCTCGGCGAGGATCTTCTGCGTGGCGGGCACCGGACCTGTCAGCATGATCGTGGGATCGGTTCCGATCTTCGCGGTGGCGCGGATGCGCGCGCGGGGCGTCAGGCCGTGCCGTTCGCCGAATTCCCTGTTGCCCACGAGGATCGCGGCCGCTCCGTCGACGATCCCGCTGGAATTCCCGGCATGGTGGATGTGCTCGATCCGCTCGAGGTGGGGGTATTTCATCAGCGCGACCGCGTCGAAGCCCGGCATCTGCTCGCCCATTTCCTTGAACGAAGGCTTGAGCGCGCCGAGCGACTGCATGTCGGTGCCGGGGCGCATGTATTCGTCGCGATCGAGGATCGTCAGGCCGTTCACGTCCCGGACCGGAACGACGGAGCGCGCGAAGCGGCCCTCGTCCCAGGCCATTGCCGCGCGCTTCTGGCTCTCGACGGCGAGCGCGTCCGCGTCGTCCCGCGAGAAGCCGTATTCGGTCGCGATGATGTCGGCCGAGATGCCCTGCGGCACGAAGTAGGTGTTCATCGCGATGGAGGGGTCGACGGCGATCGCCGCGCCGTCCGAGCCCATCGCGACCCGGCCCATCATCTCGACGCCGCCGGCGATGTAGGCCTGGCCCGCGCCGCCGCGCACCTGGTTCGCCGCGAGGTTCACGGCCTCCAGTCCGCTCGCGCAGAAGCGGTTGATGGCAAGTCCAGGGATCGACTGGTCGAGATCGGAGGCCAGCACGGCCGTCCGCGCAAGGCATCCGCCCTGCTCGGCCACCTGCGTGGCGTTGCCCCAGATGACGTCCTCGACCGCGTGGCCCTCGAGGCTGTTGCGCTCCTTCAGCGCGTTCAGCGTGAAGGCCGAGAGGCGCGCGGCCGTCACCTCCTGCAGGGAGCCGTCCTTGCGGCCCTTGCCGCGCGGCGTGCGGATCGCGTCGTAGATGTAGGCGTCGGTCATCTCGGATGTCCTCTGGTCTGGTCCGTCTGGAACGTTCTCGGGGCTGCGCTCGGACCGCTCAGGAGGCGGGCAGGGCGCGCTGCATCATGTCGTAGGGGTGTCTCCAGCCAGGCGTCGCCGCGATGCGGTCGAGCCAGGCGTCGATTGCCGGATAATCGGCGCGCTCGAATGTGAAGGGTTCCTCGTAGTAGAGGTAGCCCGCGCAGGAGATGTCAGCGCAGGTCAGCGTGTCCCCCGCCAGCCAGTCGCGGGACTGCAACTCGCCCTCCAGCACTTGCAGCGCGGCCCTGAGCCGCCCCGACAGGAAACCGATCACGTCAGCCGAGCGCTTGTCCTCGGGCAGGAAGTTCATGACGAAACGCAGCGGCCCCGCCATGCCGGACACCTTCTGGTTGTCGAAGATCGTCCAGCGCAGGATCTCGCGGCGCACCGGTCCCGAGCCGTCGCCGCACAGCCTGCCCGTCTCGCCCATGATCCAGTCCTGGATCACGCCCGACTGCGTCAGGATCGTGCCGTCCGCGTCGAGGACGGGAACCTCTCCCATGGGATTGAGCGCGCGGAACTCCGGGCTGCGCGCCTCGCCACGGAAGAAGTCGACATGGCGCGGGGACCAGGCGATGCCGGCCAGTTCCAGCGCCAGCGCCGCCTTGTAGGCATTGCCCGATTCTCCGAAGCAGTAGAGCGTGTTCGTCATGGTTGCCGTCCCCTTCCGTTCCCGGCGCCTGCCGGGGCCGTCCCTCGTATCTTGATCGCCGCGTCCCGGGGCCTCGCCCGGACAATGCGTATTTCAGGAAAGATGAAGGCTCATAACGCTTCGTTAAGGTTAACGTGCCATCTTTCGTCCGCGGTACAGGCTGGCGAGCCGATGACCGCGAAAGGTGAAGGCGCCCCTGTCGTTCAGTGCAGCGCCCCGAAGCATCCGGAGGCCAAGGGGAACACTCGGTTCGGCAGGGGGCCGATCCCCTCGTGTCTTCATCTTTCCCGAAATACGCATTCCCCCCGTCGGCCCCACCGCACGCCGTCCTATCTCTTGCGCTCTTCCAGTTCCGAGTTGAACAGGCGGATGCGGGCGAGGAACTTCTCTTCGTTCATGATGCTGCCCCAGTGCTCGAAGACGAAGGACAGGAATTCCCCCTCGTCGAGGCCCGCCTCCGCCGCCAGCTTGCGCAGCTTGCGATAGCCGTCCTCGCTCATCGCGATGTTCGGGCGGCGGGTGAGGCGAAGGCGTTTCGGCATCCTTGCTCCTGCAGACGTCGGTCCCTTAGAAATTGGCCGCTTCCAGCGCCATCACCGGCTCGGCGCCCGACTGGATGCGCGCGAGGTGCGTCGCCGTCATCGGCAGCTGGCGGGCCATGTAGAAGCGCGCCGTCGCGAGCTTGGTCTCGTGGAACGCCGCGTCCCCCGTGCCGCTTGCCAGCGCGTCGAGCGAGGCGCGCGCCATGCGCGCCCACATCAGCCCGAGGCAGACGTGGCCGAAGAGATGCATGAAGTCGTAGGACCCCGCCAGGGCCGCGTTGGGATTCTTCATGCCTTCCTGCATGAAGTACATTCCCGCCGCCTGCAAATCCTTCGAGGCGCGCTTCAGCGGTTCGCTGAATTCCGCCATGCCGTCGATGTCGGCGTTGTCGCGGCCGAAGCTCTTCACCAGTTCGAAGAACGCCATGACGTGCTTGCCGCCGTCCTGCGAAAGCTTCCGGCCCACGAGGTCCAGGGCCTGGATGCCGTTGGCGCCCTCGTAGATCATGGCGATGCGGGCGTCGCGGGTATACTGCGACATGCCCCATTCCTCGATGTAGCCGTGGCCGCCATAGATCTGCTGGGCCTGCACGGTCATGTCGTAGCCCTTGTCCGTCAGGAAGCCCTTGATGACGGGCGTGAGCAGCGACACGAGGCCGTCCGCGTCAGCGTCGCCCTCGCGGTGCGCCCGGTCGATCAGGGTCGAGCCCCAGAGCAGGAACGCGCGACCGCCCTCGGTGAAGCTTTTCTGCTCCATCAGGTTGCGGCGGATGTCGGGGTGCACGATCAGCGGATCGGCGGGCGCCTCGGGGTTCGCGGGACCCGTGACGTCACGGCCCTGCAGACGGTCCTTGGCATAGGCGAGCGCGTTCTGGAACGCGATCTCGGCTTGCGCCACGCCCTGCATCCCGACGCCGAGGCGCGCCTCGTTCATCATCGTGAACATCGCGCGCATGCCCTTGTGCGCCTCGCCCAGAAGATAGCCCGTCGCCTCGTCGTAGTTCATCACGCAGGTGGAATTGCCGTGGATGCCCATCTTCTCCTCGATCTTGCCGCAGGAGACGCCGTTGCGCGGCCCGAGAGAGCCGTCGGCGTTCACGAGGAACTTCGGCACGATGAAGAGGGAGATGCCCTTGACGCCCTCGGGCCCGCCCGGGATCTTGGCGAGCACGAGATGGACGATGTTCTCGGCCATGTCGTGTTCGCCGGCCGAGATGAAGATCTTCTGGCCGCTGAGCTTGTAGGTGCCGTCGTCCTGCGGCACCGCGCGGGTGCGCATCAGGCCGAGGTCCGTGCCGCAATGCGGCTCGGTCAGGTTCATCGTGCCGGTCCACTCGCAGGACGCCATCCGGGGCAGATAGGTCGCCTTCTGGGCGTCGGTGCCGTGGGTGATGATGGCCGAGGCCGCGCCGTGGGTCAGGCCCTGGTACATCGTGAAGGCCTGGTTGGCGGCCGAGAACATCTCGCCCACGGCGGTGTTCATGATGTAGGGAAGCCCCTGGCCGCCATATTCCTCGGGCATGTCGATGGCGGGCCAGCCGCCCTCGCGCATCTGCTCGAAGGCGTCCTTGAACCCGGTCGGGGTGTAGACGATCCCGTTCTCCATCCGGCAGCCCTCGGTGTCGCCCACGGGGTTGAGCGGCGCCAGCACCTCGGAGCTGATCTTTCCGGCCTCCTCGAGGATGGCGGCGGTGAAGTCCCGGTCGAGATCCTCGTAGCCCGCGATGCCGGCCTCGGCGATCTTCAGGACGTCGTGAAGGATGAACTGCATGTCCTTCACGGGGGCGGTGTAACTCGGCATCGTCAATCCTCCCGAATGTCGTTCATTCCGCCGCGTCGCTGACGCGGCCGACCGAGGACAGCATGTCCTCGACCATGTTCATCTGGTTGCGCAGGTCGTCGACGGCGGCGGTCAGCTCGTCGCGCTTCTGCTCCATGTCGGCGAGGCGGTCGCGCGCCACGCCGAGGGTCGCGGCAAGCTGCGTCGCCTGCTGGTCGCCGACGTAATAGAGGTCGAGAAGCTGGCGGATCTCCTCAAGCGAGAAGCCGAAGCGCTTGCCGCGCAGGATCAGCTTCAGCCGCGCGCGGTCGCGCCGTGTGAACAGCCGCTTCTGCCCCTCGCGCCGGGGAAACAGAAGCTCCTTGGCCTCGTAGAAGCGCAAGGTGCGGGGCGTCACGTCGAACGCGTCGCACATCTCGCGAATGGTCAGGGTGTCGTCGCTCATTGCGGTGTCCAAAAGGTGAGGTGGTCCCGGATTGGGGGAATACCTGTCCTGCGCGGACACGTGTTGCAAGGGAAGATGACGTTGACGTAAAGAGAACGTTGCGTCACTTTGGGCGACGTCGCGTCAGGCCGCCGGGACGTGCCGCAGGGTCAATCCTCGTCGCCGGCCGCGGTCTCGTTCCTGAGCGCCGTCAGCTCGGCGATCACCTCGTCAAGTTCGCGCCTGCGGTCCTGAAGCTCCTGCAGCTGGCGGTCCGCCATCTCAAGCCAGACCTTGCGCTGCATCCGTCCCTCGGGGTCGCGGCCATAGAGTTCCAGCCATTGGCGGATTTCCTCAAGCGAGAAGCCGAAGCGCCGGCCGCGCAGGATCAGCGTCATCCGGGCGACGTCGCGGGCGCTGTAGAAACGCGCGCGTCCCTCGCGCTCGGGCGCGAGCAGTTCGATGTATTCGTAGTGGCGCAGCGTTCGGGGCGTCACGTCGAACCGCGCGCACATCGCCTTGAAATCCAGCCGCTCCTCGGGCATCGGCGCCTCTCCCTCCGGGTCCCGCAGCGCAGATGTAACACCGTGTCCGCCACGCTGCCAAGCGCGGCGGCGGAGCCACATGTCCCTTGCAAGCCGCCGCGCGGGGGGCGATGTCTTGGACGGGTTTCGCAGACGGGACGGACGGCATGGCAGGCGACGGCGCGGACGGGAAGGGGCAGGGGGCGGACAAGGCCGCGATCGCGCGGCAGTTCATCGAGGCGATCCCGTTCTCCCGCGCGCTGCAGATGCGGCTGGACGAGATCGGCGACGGCGTCGCGGTCATCTCGATGCCGTGGGACGCGCGCCTCGTGGGCGATCCGCGCACAGGCGTGATCCACGGCGGGGCGGTCTCGGCCCTGATGGACACCTGCGGCGGGGCGGCGGTGATGTCCCATCCCGAGGCGCTGGCGGGAACGGCGACCATCGACCTCAGGATCGACTACATGCGCCCCGCCCAGCCCGGCCAGCGGATCACCGCGCGCGCGAGCTGCTACCATGTCACGCGCTCGGTCGCCTTCGTGCGCGCCGAGGCATGGGACGACGACCGAAGCCGCCCCGTCGCCGCCGCCACGGGGGCCTTCACTGTCGCGCGGGCCGCGCAAGGGGAGGGGACTCCATGAGCCCGCGCCAGCCGCCCGAACCCGTCCACCTCGTCAAGCACCGCCGCGACCGGGCGCTTAAGGCGCTGGTGGAGGGCGTGCCCTACATCGGCTTCATGGGCATCGCCTTCGACAGGCGCGGCGACGAGCTGACGGCGGTGCTTCCCTACGACGAGAAGCACATCGGGAACCCCTACCTGCCCGCGCTGCACGGCGGGGCCATCGCCTCGTTCCTCGAGGTCTCCGCGATCATGGAGCTGTCGTTCCAGATGCTCTGGGACGACATCGAGAGCGGTCGCCTCGATGCCGCGGCGCTGTCGGCCGACGCCCTTCCGCGCCTGCCCAAGACAATCGATTTCACCGTCGACTACCTGCGCTCGGGCCTGCCGCGGGACGCCTATGCGCGGGCGCGCGTCAACCGGTCGGGGCGGCGCTATGCATCCGTGCACGTCGAGGCGTGGCAGGACAACCGCCAGCGTCTCTTCGCACAGGCCACGGGGCATTTCCTGATGCCGCTGCCGGACGGTCCGGCGGAGTGAGCGTGGTCCCCGACGCCGCGCCGGAGGTCGCCGGAACCCGGCCGCTGAGCCATGGCCGCGTGCTGCGGATCGCGGTGCCCGTCGTCATCTCGAACGCCACGATCCCGCTTCTGGGGATCGTCGACACCGCCGTGGTCGGCCAGATCGGCGATCCGGTGCCGATCGGCGCGGTCGGTCTCGGCGCCGCGATCCTCACCTCGATCTACTGGGCCTTCGGCTTCTTGCGGATGGGCACCGTCGGCCTTGCCGCGCAGGCGATCGGCGCGCGGGACGCGGGCGAGGTCGCGGCCCTGCTGACGCGGGTGCTGATGATCGGGGCGGGGGCGGGCGTCGCCCTGATCTTGCTGCAGATCCCGCTTTTCGCCGCCGCGCTCTGGCTGTCGCCCGCCAGTGCGGAGGTCGAGGCGCTCGTCTCGACCTACCTGACGATCCGCGTCCTTTCCGCGCCCGCGGCGATTGCGATCTATGGCATCACCGGATGGCTGATCGCGCAGGAGCGGACGTCTGCGGTCCTTGCGCTGCAGCTTTTCCAGAACGGTCTGAACATCGTCCTGTCCGCCATCCTGGTGCTGGGGCTCGACCTTGGCGTGGCGGGCGTCGCCTGGGGCACGTTCGTCGCCGAATGGAGCGGGCTGGCGCTTGGCCTCTGGCTCTGCCGCGCGGCCTTCGGGGTGCCGGCGTGGCGCGACTGGGCGCGGGTGCTCGACCGGGCGCAGCTGTGGCGCATGGCCAGCGTGAACGCCGACATCCTGATCCGCTCGCTCCTGCTGATGGCGGGGTTCACGTCCTTCATGTTCCTCGCCTCGGACTTCGGCGACGTCACCCTCGCCGCGAACCAGGTGCTGATCCAGTTCGTCTACGTCACCGCCCATGCGATGGACGGCTTCGCCTTCGCGGCCGAGGCGCTGGTGGGGCAGGCGATGGGTGCGCGGGCGGCGGCCCGCCTTAGGCGCGCGGCGCTCCTCACCAGCTTCTGGGGCCTCGTGATCTGCTGCGTGATGGCCGTGCTGTTCCTGACGGCGGGCGGCGCGTTCATCGACCTCATGACGACCGCGCCCGGCGTGCGCGAGGCGGCGCGCGACTACCTGCCCTGGATGGTGCTCGGGCCCCTCGCGGGCTGGGCGTCGTGGATGCTGGACGGCATCTTCATCGGCGCCACGCGGACGCGGGACATGCGCAACATGATGGCGCTGAGCTTTGCGGGCTACGTCGCGATGGTGCTCCTGCTGATGCCGGCCTTCGGCAACCACGGGCTGTGGGCCGCGCTGGTGGGCTTCTTCGTGCTGCGCGGCGTGACGCTCGGGGTGCGCTACCCCGCGCTCGAGCGGGCGGCGTCCTAGAGCAGGTCGAGGATCGCCTCGGGCGGACGGCCGATGACGGCGCGGTGGCCGTCGTCGAGGATCGGCCGCTCGATCAGGATGGGGTACGCGGCCATCGCCGCGACGAGTGCCGTGTCGTCGGCATCCGCAAGGCCGAGGTCGCCGAAGATCGGCTCGTTCGTCCTCACGAGGCCGATCGCCGGGATCCGCAGTCGGCGCAGAAGCTCCACGATCTCGTCCTCGATCGGCGGCGACTTGAGGTAGAGCCGCAGGTCGGGTTCGATCCCGCGCTCGCGCAGAAGCGCCAGCGCCGCGCGCGACTTGGAGCAGCGCGGATTGTGCCAGAGCGTCATAGCCATGCGTCCACCCCCGTTCCCGTAACCTCGGCCACCGTCATGCCTTCGGCGACGAGGCCCGCGTCCAGCTTCTCGGCGATGCGCGCGCCCAGCGTGATGCCGCCGTAGACGAGGCCGGTATAAAGCTGCACCGCGGTTGCTCCCGCGCGGAGCTTCTCCCATGCCTGCGCCGCGCTCGCCACCCCGCCGACGCCGATCAGCGGCATCGCGCCCTCCGTCAGCCGGTGAAGCTTCGCCAGGACCCGCGTGCTCTTCTCGAAAAGCGGCTGGCCCGACAATCCGCCCGTCTCGTCCCGGTGCCGGGAGGTGAGGCCGCTGCGCGACAGCGTCGTGTTCGTCGCGATGATCCCGGCGATGCCGCTGGCCTTGGCGACTTCGGCGATCTCGGCGAGCGCCTCGTCGTCGAGGTCGGGCGCGATCTTGAGGAAGATCGGCACGGGGCGCGCGAGGTCCGCGTTCGCCGCCATCACGCCGGCCAGCAAACCCTCGAGAGCGGCGCGGCCCTGAAGCTCGCGCAGCCGCTCGGTGTTCGGCGACGAGACGTTCACCGTCGCGAAGTCGAGATGCGGGCCGCAGCGTGCGAGGACGCGGGCGAAATCGCCGGCGCGGTCGGCGCTGTCCTTGTTCGCGCCGAGGTTCAGCCCGACGGGAACCAGCCGCGGTGCCGCCGCAAGACGCCCGGCGATGGCCTCCATCCCGGCGTTGTTGAAGCCGAAACGGTTGATCGCGGCGGCATCCTCGGTCAGCCGGAACAGCCGCGGCCTCGCGTTGCCCTCCTGCGCGCGGGGCGTTGCGGCGCCGACCTCGAGAAAGCCGAAGCCGGCCCTCGACAGGGGCGCGATCGCCTCGGCGTTCTTGTCGAAGCCCGCGGCCAGCCCGACAGGGTTGGGCAGGGCCAGCCCGGCGAGCGTCGTGGCCAGCCGCGGCGACGTCACCGGCCCCTTGAGCGGAAGCGCGCCCGTCCTGAGCGCCGCGATGGCGAGCGCGTGGGCGCGCTCGGGGTCCATCCGCTGCATGACCGAAAGGCCGAAGCGTTCCCACATGGCGCTCAGAGCCCCTCGGGCAGCACGTGCGCGCCGTCCAGCAGCAGCAGCGGCGCGTGCCAGGCGACGTCGGCGCGGCGCAGCGGCCCGTAGAGATGCGGGAACAGCGCGCCGCCGCGGGACGGCTCCCACCGCAGCGCGGGGCCGAGGCCGTCGGCCTCGAACGCGGCGAGGATCAGCCCCTCCTCGCCAGCGAAGTGCTTCGCCGCGGTCTCGCCCACCTGCTCCGCGGTCGAGAAATGCACGTAGCCGTCCGCCACGTCGATCGGGGCACCGGCGGTCTCGCCCTGCCGCTCCAGCTCGGCCCATTCCCGGGGCCTGAGGATCTTGTAGATACGCATGTCCGTTCCCTTCGCCCGCCCGCAATCGCCCGTCAAGAGGCGCCCGGGGGCCGTTACGTCAGCGGCACGATCGCGCTTTACTTGACGCGCGTGCGCCGCCAGTCTGGCTTCAGTCCAACACATACGGGAGAGCATACATGCTTGCACGGATTCTCGGTTCAACCGCGATACTCGCGGGCCTTTCGATGGCCGCGCCGGTCGCGGCGGAGACCACGCTGCACATTCTGCACATCAACGACCTTCACAGCCGCATCCAGCCGATCAACCGCTTCGATTCCACCTGCCCCGCCGAGGACGACGCCGCGGGCGAATGCTTCGGCGGCGTGGCGCGGGTCGCGACGGCGATCAACACGCTCCGGGACGAACTCGACGGCGAGAACGTGATCGTCCTCGATGCCGGCGACCAGTTCCAGGGCTCGCTGATGTACACGACCTACAAGGGCGACGTGGAAGCCGAGTTCATGCAGGCGATCGGCTTCGACGCCATGGCGGTCGGAAACCACGAGTTCGACGACGGGCCCGACAACCTTCTGCGCTTCCTCGACACCGTGGAATTCCCGGTCGTGTCGGGCAACCTCGACCTCAGCATGAACGACGCGCTCGACGCCGAGGTCGAGGACACCGTCGTCCTGGAGGTGAACGGCGTGCAGGTCGGGATCGTGTCGGCGCTGGCCACCGACACCGCCGAGACCTCGAGCCCGGGACCGACCGTGATCTTCCAGAACGAGATCGACGCGATCCAGGCCGACGTCGACGCGCTGACCGAGCAGGGCATCGACATCATCATCGCGCTGACCCATGTGGGCCTGCCGGCCGACATGCGCATCGCCGAGGCCGTGACCGGGCTCGACGTCATCGTGGGCGGGCATTCGCACACCTACCTCTCCGCCGACGATCCGGACCGGGCGGGACCCTACCCGACGTGGATCAGCAACCCTGAGGGCGAACTGGTGCCGATCGTGCAGGCATACGCCTACTCGAAATACCTCGGGCATCTCGAAGTGACCTTCGACGACGACGGCAACGTGATCTACGCGGATGGCAACACGATGCTGCTTGACGCCTCGGTCACGCCCGACCCCGAGATCGCCGCCCGCGTCGAGGAGCTGGCCGGCCCGATCGAGGAAGCCATGGCCGAGGTCATCGGAGAGACCTCGGAGTTCATCGAGGGCTCGCGCGAGGTCTGCCGGGCCGAGGAATGCCCGATGGGCAACCTGGTGGCCGACGCCATGCTCGACCGCGTGAAGGACCAGGGCGTCCAGATCGCCATCCAGAACGGCGGCGGTCTGCGCGCGTCGATCGATGGCGGCGAGATCACGATGGGCGAGGTCTTCACGGTCCTGCCGTTCCAGAACACGCTGGCCACGTTCCAGCTCACCGGCGCGCGGGTGATCGAGGCGCTGGAGAACGGCGTGAGCCAGGTCGCCGACGGCGCCGGCCGCTTCCCGCAGGTGGCGGGCATCCGCTACACGTGGGACCCCGAGGCCGAACCGGGCAGCCGCATCGTCTCGGTCGAGGTCGCGGGCGAGGACGGAAGCTTCTCCGCCATCGACCCGGAGGCCACCTACGGCGTCGTGACGAACAACTACATGCGCGGCGGCGGCGACGGCTACGGCGTGTTCTCGGTCTACGGCGAGAACGCCTACGACTACGGTCCGGGTCTGGAGCAGGTCGTGGCGGATTACATCGCCGAGAACATGCCCTACGCGCCCTACACCGACGGCCGCATCTCCCGCGTGGAGTGACGGCGCGCCCGAGGGCGGTTCGGATCAGGCCGGCACGCGCTGCGTGCCGGCCTTTTTGCTGCGTTGCGGAAAATGCAAGGCGGCTTTCGGAAAGCGGCAATTGTCGGTGGCGTTAGCGCTATCATATGAGGGTCACGAACAAGGGACACACCAGCCGATGAAAGGAGCTGACCCATGACGTCGATCATCACCTACCTCCGCTCCACCGCCCAGAAACGTGCGCTCTACAACCGCACCGTCGCCGAGATCCAGGGCATGAACCGGGACATCGCGATCGAGGACCTCGGGATCTACCCCGGCGACGCCGAACGCATCGCGCGCGAAGCCGTCTACGGCGCCTGATCCGCGACGCGCAAGACACGGGGCAGGGCGCGGTGCGCCTTGCCCGAAGGCGTCACCGACCCTAGTCTGGCGCCCATGTGCGGGCGCATGACCATGACCCACCCGGCGGACGCGATGGCGCGGCTTTTCGAGGCCGCACCGTCGAACGACCTTCCGCCAGTTCCCCGCTACAACATCTGCCCGACGCAGCCGGTCGGCGTCGTCACCTCGACGGCCGAGGGGCGGCGCTACCGGCCGATGCGCTGGGGTTTCCTGCCGCACTGGTACAAGACGCCCGGCGACGGCCCCCTCCTGATCAACGCCCGAGCCGAGACGATCGCGGAAAAACCGGCGTTCAGGGCCGCCTGCCGCGAGCGGCGCTGCCTCGTGCCGGTGACCGGATTCTACGAATGGACGAAGGCCGAGGACGGGTCGCGCCTGCCGTGGTACTTCACCCCGGCCGACGGCGCGCCGCTGGTGCTGGCCGGGATCTGGCAGGACTGGGAGCGCGGAGACGAGCGCCTCGCGACGCTTGCGATCGTGACCTGCGGCGCGTCGGAGTGGATGTCGCAGACCCACCACCGCGAGCCGGTGAGCCTTGCGCCCGGCGACTGGGCGAAGTGGCTGGGCGAGGAGGGCAAGGGCGCCGCGACGCTGATGCGCCCGGCCCCCGAAGGCCGCTACCGGCGCTGGCGCGTCGATCCCAAGGTCAACTCCAACCGCGCCGAGGGCGCCGACCTGATCGAGCCACTTGCGGCGTGAGGGGCGTTCGCGCCTCGCGGGGCCCGGAAAGGGCGGGCCGCATCCTGGGGAAGATGCGGCCCTAGTCGGGTCAGGGGAAGTTGGAATGGCAGGTGCGGGAGGGGAAGCGCCCGCCGTTTCCATGTGAATGACAATCCTGCTCATTCGCGGCAAGATTTGGGCGTAGAAGAAACGATTTTCGGACAATCGTGAATTATTGGCCGGTTTCGCGCGTTTTGTTTACCGGTTCGTGTGTCGCCACGGTCCGTCCCCCGGCGCCGAGCAATCCCGCCACCAGCAGGTCCGCCCCCGAGGGCCCGAGCGCGAGCGGCGTGTCGTGCACCGTCGTCAGCCGCGTCAGCGCCTGCAGGTCCACGTCGCCGGAATGCGGCACGGTCGGGTCGGCGAAGAACACCACCGCGTCGAGGTCCCCGGTCGCGATCATCGCGGCAAGCTGCTGGTCGCCGCCGCGCCCGCCGCGCTGCAGCCGGTGGACGGACAGATCGGGCGCCGTATCGGCGATCATCCGGCCCGTGCCCCCGGTGCATATCAACCGGTGGCCCGCAAGCGCTGCGGCGTGGCGCAGGACCCATGCCCGCAGATGCGACTTGCGCGTGTCGTGGGCCACGAGCGCGATCCGCCGCGGCGCCGTCGATTGCGCGCGCGCCGTCGCGGCCAGGGCCAGGATCGCGCGAACCTGCCCCGCGAAGCCCTCCGGAGGCGGCGCGAAGGCCCCCGCGAAGGCCGCCGTGCCCACCGTGAAGCCCTGGGCCCCAGCGCGTGCGACCGCCTCGACACGGGCGGCGCCGTCGATGCTGCCGGCCACGATGACCGGCTTCGAAACCGCCGCGCAGACCTGCGTCATCAGGGCCGGCACGTCGCCCCCGTAGCGATAGGCGAGCAGGTCGAGGCCGTGGACATGCTCCAGTTCGGCCAGCGCTCCGGCGGAGGCGAGGATGTCGTCCGCCGGACCCTCCAGAACGCTGGGATGGCCCGTGATCCGGCCCGGAAAGGGGTAGTAGCGCACCGGGTGGTGGCGCGTGATGCCCGTGACCGCCTCGGCCCGCGTTCCGCCCAGCAGTACGTCAACGTCGAGATCGACCGCCGCCCGCGCCGAGGCCATCTCGCTTTCCGCGTCGAGGCTGACGACCTCGAGGTAGGAGCGTCCGCCAGCAGCCCTGATCGCCTCGGCCAGTCCGCGAAGCTCGGGCAGCGGCAGGCCCACGTCCTTGAAGCCGATGTGGCGCACGCCGCCCTCCAGCGCCTCCTCCAGACGCGCGCGGGCATCGGGGATGGTCCGGTCGTTCTCGGTCAGCATCAGGATGAAGTCGAAGCTCATGACCCTACCTCAGCGCGCCGGGGGGCGCCCGGTCAATGGGTTCCGCCGCGACAGGCGGTGCGGCGCGCCATGACGAGGCGGCCTCGGCAATGCGCAGGTGCGGCGCGCCGAGGCTGGCCGCGACCAGCGCGCCCAGCTGTCCCAGCGCCGCGCCGGGGGGCACGCCGCCCGCGATCAGCGCCGAGAAGACGTCGCCCGGCCCGTTCGGCACGCGTCCGGCGTCCTGCAGGGGGGCGCGCAGCACCTCGGCGCCCGCCGCCGTCAGCGCAAGGATGCCGGTCGCGCCGGGCGCGAGGGGCGGGGACGTCACGAGGATCTCCGCCCCCCGCGTCCGGCCGCGCAGCGTTTCGGCGGTGGCGCGGACGTTCTCCAGCGTCCCGCAGGCGGTGCCGGACAGCCAGCCAAGCTCGAAGGCGTTGGGCGTCAGCACGTCGGCGAGGGGCACGAGGCCGTCGCGCAGCGCGGCGGCCGCGCCCGCATCGACGTAAAGGCCCTTGGGCGCGTCGCCCAGCACCGGGTCCACGACGACGCGCGGATCCGCCCCGGCGGCTCGAAGCCGCGCGACAAGGTCGGCCGCAATCGTCACATGCCCGGGCGAGGGAAGGTAGCCGGTCAGGAGCGTGTCGCACTGGCCGAGCCACCCGTTCGCCTCCAGCGCCCCGATCATCGCGTCGATCTCGGGCGGCGGCACCTGCCGGCCCGCGACATGCGGCCATCCGGGGTGGTTCGACAACTGCACCGTGGGCAGCTGCGTGACAGAGTGGCCGAGGCCCTGAAGCACCGGCACGGCCGCCGACAGCCCGACATGGCCATGGGCGACCCAGCTCGACAGGATCAGGATGCGGCTCATGCGGGGGCTTTCGGCTGGAGGGTTCAGCGCCACCCTAGGCGGCGCGGCGGGCGTCTCCAAGCCCCGAAGGCGGGCGCGCCGCGCGTCGAGGAGGCTTGACCTCGAAGGGCCCTGCGCATATCTCGGCATCTCCGGGCGGGTATGGTGTAATGGTAGCGCCCTAGCCTTCCAAGCTAGTCGTGCGGGTTCGATTCCCGCTACCCGCTCCAAGCTCGCCCCCAGGTTCGCCCCCCCCAGGCTTCGCCGCACGCGCATCCGGACGTCTCGTCGCGCCCCCGCGTTCTTGCGCCCCGCCGGGCCGGGCGGTATCGCTACGGTTGAAACGAGGCAAGACAAGACGGCTCATGGCGACGCTCCGGCCAGCTCCACAGAAATCCGCGGCGCCCGTGGCGCCGGGCCCCAATCTGGCCAGCGAGGAGCGCGCGAAGTCGCGCCGCATCGGCAGCCTGCGCGCCCTCGGGCCCTACCTTGCACCCTACAGGACGCTGGTTCTGGCCGCGATCGGGGCGCTCGTGCTCACGGCGGTCGTCTCGCTCACGCTGCCGCTTGCCGTGCGTCGGGTCGTCGACGGGTTCGAGACCGAAAGCGCCGAGCTTCTTGACCAATATTTCCTCGCCGCGCTCCTGATCGCGCTGCTGCTCGCGCTGGGCACGGGCCTTCGATACTACCTCGTGACGCGCCTCGGCGAGCGGGTCGTGGCCGACATCCGCAAGTCCGTCTTCGACCGCATGATCGGGATGAGCCCCGCCTTCTACGAGAAGATCATGACCGGCGAGGTCCTGAGCCGGATCACGACAGACACCACGCTTCTTCTCAGCGTGATCTCCTCGAGCGTGTCGATCGCCCTGCGCAACCTCCTGATCCTGATCGGCGGCCTCGGCCTGATGCTGGTGACCTCGCCCAAGCTGTCGGCCGCCGTCCTTCTGATCGTGCCCGCCGTCATCGTGCCGATCGTCGTCCTCGGCCGCCGCCTGCGGGCGCTGAGCCGTCAGAACCAGGACTGGATCGCGGAAAGCTCGGGCAACGCCTCCGAGGCGTTGCTGGCGGTGCAGACCGTGCAGGCCTTCACCCACGAACGCCCCTCGGCCGCGACCTTCGACGCGGTGACGGAAAAGAGCTTCGACAGCGCCAAGAAGCGGATCGCCACGCGCGCGGTAATGACGGTCATCGTCATCTCGCTGGTCTTCGCGGGGATCGTGGGCGTGCTGTGGATCGGGGCGCGCGACGTCCGCGCGGAGGCCATGTCGATCGGCGAGCTCATCCAGTTCCTGATCTACGCGATCATGGTCGCGGGATCCGTCGGCGCCCTGTCCGAGATATGGGGCGAGCTGCAGCGCGCCTCGGGCGCGACCGAGCGGCTGGTCGAACTTCTGCATACCGACGACAGCGTCGAGGATCCGGTGCGCGGCAAGCCGCTGCCGCAGGGCGGGCGGGGCGAGATCGCGTTCGAGGACGTGCGCTTCTTCTACCCGACGCGCCCCGAAAGCCACGCCCTCGACGGGGTGTCCTTCCGCATCCGGCCGGGCGAGACGGTGGCCCTCGTGGGCCCGTCGGGCGCGGGCAAGACCACCGTGTTCCAGCTACTGCAGCGCTTCTACGACCCTGTGTCGGGGCGCATTTCGCTGGATGGCGTGCCGCTGGGCGACATGCGCCGAGAGACCTTCCGCGCCGCGATGGCGCTGGTGCCGCAGGACCCGGTCATCTTCGCGGCCTCGGCGCGCGAGAACATCCGTTTCGGCCGGCCCGACGCCACCGATGCCGAGGTCGAGGAAGCAGCCCGCGCGGCCGCCGCGCACGGCTTTCTCACCGAGTTGCCGCAGGGCTACGACACCTATGTCGGCGAACGCGGCCTGATGCTGTCGGGGGGCCAGAAGCAGCGCATCGCGATCGCGCGGGCCATCCTGCGCGATGCTCCGATCCTCTTGC
This sequence comes from Roseicyclus salinarum, assembly GCF_029624655.1. GTDB lineage: Bacteria > Pseudomonadota > Alphaproteobacteria > Rhodobacterales > Rhodobacteraceae > Roseibacterium > Roseibacterium salinarum. Next base: position 32,549 of record NZ_JARRSA010000024.1, on the reverse strand, counting down.
TGGACGAGGCCACGAGCGCGCTCGACGCCGAAAGCGAGCGGCTGGTGCAGGACGCGGTGACCCGGCTTTCGCAGGAGCGAACGACGCTGATCGTGGCGCATCGCCTCGCCACCGTGAAGCAGGCCGACCGCATCCTCGTCTTCGAGAACGGGCGCATCGCGGCCGAGGGCACGCATGACAGCCTCGTGGCCGAGGGCGGCCTCTATGCGCGCCTCGCGCGGCTGCAGTTCACCGAGGGGCTTGCCGCCGAGTAATCCTGCGCGCCGCCTTGCGCGGCGCGGCACTTGCTCTCATGCTGGACCGCGCGCCGGCCTGTGCCTCGAAGGGCGAGGGCCGCGCGGCGGGAGAGGGAGGACGCCATGGCGAGATTTGCCAATCGCGACGACGTCGCCGCGCTCGAGGCCGAGCATCCCTGGCCCGAGAGCCGGGGCGCGACGACGCTCTACGAGCTTCTCGGCGACACGGCCCGCAGGCATGGCGCGCGCAACGCGCTGTCGTTCCAGATGTTCTCGGGCCCGAAGGACAAGGCCGAGACGCTGACCTGGTCCGAGATGCACGCCCGCGTCACGCAGGCCGCCAACATGTTCCGCGCGCTCGGCGTGAAGGAGACCGACACCGTCGCCATGGTGCTGCCGAACTGTACCGAGGCCGCGGTGACCATCCTCGGCGGTGCGGTGGCGGGGGTCGTGAACCCGATCAATCCGCTGCTGGAGCCCGAGCAGATCGCCGCCATCCTCCGCGAGACGGATGCCAAGGTCGTCGTGACGCTCAAGGAATTCCCCCGGTCCGACGTGGCAGGCAAGATGGCCGAGGCGGTGCGCAACGCGCCCGGCGTGCAGGTGGTGATCGAGGTGGACCTGCTGCGCTACATGACAGGGATCAGGAAGCTTATCGTCCCGTTCATTCGTCCAAGGAACCCTACCGGCCACAAGGCGAAGGTGGTCGACTGGCAGGCCGAGGCGGCGAGGCACCCCCGCGACCGGCTGACCTTCGAGGCCGGCACGACCGACCGCGTGGCGGCCTTCTTCCATACCGGCGGCACCACGGGCATGCCCAAGGTCGCGCAGCACACCTATTCGGGCATGATCTACAACGGCTGGATCGGCCACACGATCCTGTTCAGCGAGAACGACAACGTGATCTGCCCCCTGCCGCTGTTCCACGTCTTCGCCTGCCACGTGATCCTGATGGCGATGGTGACGTCGGGCGGGCACATCATCCTGCCCACGCCGCAGGGCTACCGGGGCGAGGGCGTTTTCGACAATTTCTGGAAGCTGGTGGAGCGCTGGGGCGTCACCTTCATCATCACCGTGCCCACGGCGATCGCCGCGATGATGCAGCGGCCCGTCGATGCGGACGTCTCCTCGGTCAAGACGGCGTTCTCGGGCTCGGCGCCGCTTCCGGTCGAATTGTTCAACCGCTTCGAACGCGCGACGGGCGTGACGCTCATCGAGGGCTACGGCCTGACCGAGGCGACCTGCCTTGTCTCGTGCAACCCCGTGGACGGCGAGAAGAAGATCGGCTCGGTCGGGATCCCGTTCCCGCATTGCAGGGTGCGCATCCTCAAGCAGACGCCCGAGGGCGTCATCGACTGCGAGACCGACGAGGTGGGCGAGATCTGCGTCGACAACCCCGGCGTGCTTGAGGGCGCGACCTATACCGAGCAGCGCAAGAACGTCGATCTCTATCATTTCGGCCGCTTCCTTCGCACCGGCGACCTCGGCCGGATCGACGCCGACGGCTACCTCTGGATCACCGGCCGCGCGAAGGACCTGATCATCCGCGGCGGCCACAACATCGACCCCGCCGAGATCGAGGAGGCGCTGGCCGGGCACCCTGCCGTCGCCATTGCCGGGGCGATCGGCCAGCCCGACGCCTTCGCGGGCGAATTGCCGTGCGTTTACGTCGAGTTGGTGGACGGAGCGCATGTCGAGGTAGAGGAGCTCATGGATTGGTGCCGCGAGCATGTTCATGAGCGCGCGGCGGTGCCCAAGCATCTGGAGATCCTGCCCGAAATGCCCACCACCGCCGTCGGCAAGGTGTTCAAGCCCGCCTTGCGCAAGCTTGCCATCACGCGGGTCTACGACACGGCCCTGGCGGAGGCCGGCGTGCCCGCCCGGGTGGCCGAGGTGCGCGAGGACCGGCGCCTCGGGCTCGTCGCGGTCATCAAGCGCATGGGCGAGGCGGACGACGCGCAGGTCAACAGCGTGCTCGGCCAGTATACCCGGCCCTGGGCCTGGCGCGACCCGTAGGGCGGCCGCCGTGACCCTTCCCGTGATCGGCAACGCGGCCGCACGGCGGCTGTTTCTCGACCGGCACGCGCTGGCCGAGGCGCCGGCGGGACCGGCCGCCGGGGCGGCCCTCGCCGCACTTGTCGGGCGGCTCGGCTTCGTGCAGGTCGACAGCGTCAACACGCTCGCGCGCGCCCACGACATGATCCTGTGGTCGCGCAGAAGGGCGTATCGGCCGGCCTCGCTGCGCTGGCTCAACGACGCCAAGCGGTCCACGTTCGAGCACTGGACCCATGACGCCGCGATCATCCCGGTGGAGTTCTTTCCCCGTTGGCGCCTGCGCTTCGCGCGCGACCGCGACCGCCTGCACGCGCGGTGGCGCAACTGGCACGGGCCCGAGTTCCATGGCGAGCTGGACCGCGTGCTGGCCCACGTGGCCGAGACGGGGCCGGTTTCGAGCGCCGATTTCGCGGGCGAACGGGCGTCGAAGTCGACGGGCTGGTGGGACTGGCATCCCTCGAAGACCGCGCTGGAATACCTTTGGCGCTCTGGCGAGCTGGCGGTGACGCGGCGCGAGGGGTTCCGCAAGGTCTACGACCTTTGCGAACGCGTGATCCCGCCCGAGTGGCTGAACGCCCGCCACCCTGATCCCGAGGAGACGGTGGACTGGGCCTGCCGCGCCGCGCTGGAGCGGTTGGGCTTCGCCACATCGGGAGAGCTTGCGGCGTTCTGGGACCTCGTGAGACCGGACGAGGCGAAGACCTGGGTCGCCTCCGCGCTGCGTGACGGGCGGCTCGTGGAGGTGCTGGTCGAGGGCGCGGACGGCCGCACGCGCCGGTCGGTGATGCGGCCCGAGGCGCTCGCCTGCCTCGACACGGTTCCGCCGCCGCCCGCGCGCCTCCGCGTCCTCAGCCCCTTCGACCCCGCACTGAGGGACCGCAACCGCGCCGAGCGGCTGTTCGGGTTCCGCTACCGGATCGAGATCTTCGTGCCCGAGGCGCAACGCGAATACGGCTACTACGTCTTTCCCGTGCTCGAGGGGGACCGGCTCGCGGGGCGCATCGACATGGCCGCAAGGGAGGGGCGCGAGCGGCTCGCTGTCCGGGCGTTCTGGCCCGAGCGCGGCGTGCGGATGGGCAAGGGCCGCGTGGCCCGTCTCGTGGCCGAGATCGAGCGCGCGGCGCGTTTCGCGGGCTGCGCCGACGTCGTCTTCGAGACGGACTGGATCCGGGGCCCTAAATGAAACGGGACCCCGTTATCCCCATGTGGATAATTCAGGAAACCGTTTCGTTTCAAAGGTATGTGGGATCTTAGCGCCATCGGGCAGTCTGCCGTCAGCAGCGCCCTTGGCGGGCTGGGGCAGCCGACCTGTGGATGGAGCGCGCGCATTGGCGTGGCGCTGTCACTCTCTTTTAAAATCAGGACCTTGCCGTCACAAGCTTCATCATGTTCGAGACTGCGAAGACGAGGGCGGCGCAGCACACGATCGTGGGGCCTGCCGGCGTGTCGAACTGCCAAGCGGCGGCCATCCCGCCGAGTGCGGACACCGCGCCGAGGGCCGCGCCGATCATCGCCATGCCCTCGGGCGTCCGCGCGAAGGGCCGCGCCGCCGCGGCGGGAATGATCAGGAGCGCCGCGATGAGAAGGACGCCCACCACCTTGATCGCGACGGCGACCACGACCGCCAGCGCAAGCGTCAGGACGTATTGCTCGCGCCGGGGATCGAGCCCCGCCGCCCAGGCCAGTTCCGGCGACAGCGTGGCCGTCAGAAGCGCCGACCACCGCGCCCAGAGCAGGCCGAGCACCAGCAGCGCGCCGGCCCAGATCACCCCCAGATCCGTGCGCCCGACGGCCAGGATGTCCCCGAAAAGATAGGCGGACAGGTCCACCCGGACTCCCGGAAGGAGGCTGACCGCCACGAGGCCCACGGCAAGGGCCGAATGCGCCAGCACGCCAAGGATCGTGTCCACGGCGTATCCGCGGCCGGTGAGCGCGGAGACGGCTGTGGCCATCAAGAGCGCCATCACCAGCGCGCCGGCGAAGATCGAGATGCCGAAGCCAAGCGACAGGGCCACGCCCATGATTGCCGCATGGGCCGTGGCATCGCCGAAATAGGCCATCCGCCGCCACACCACGAAGGCCCCCAAGGGGGCTGCGGCCATCGCGACGCCGACCGCGGCAAGCGTTGCGCGGACAAGGAAGCTATCTAGCAATTCCATCAGCTTACGCCATTATCTTCGACTTGCGCGTCAAGCGCCGTCGCGGTGGCTGAATGATCGTGGGCGTGGCTGTGCTCATGCCGGTAGAGCGCCAGCGCGCCGCCGGTGCCGGTGCCGAAGAGCGCGCGGTATTCGGGCGCCGAGGCGACATGCTCGGGGTGCCCTTCGCAGCAGACATGTCCGTTGAGGCAGACCACGCGGTCCGAGGCGGCCATGACGACGTGCAACTCGTGGCTGACCATGACGATGGCGCAGCCGAGCCGGGCGCGCACGGCCTCGATCTGGCGGTAGAAGGCGGCCGAGCCGGGCTGGTCGAGGCCCTGTGTCGGCTCGTCCAGGATCAGGACGTCCGGCTGGCAGAGAAGCGCGCGGGCCAGAAGCACGCGCTGCAGCTGGCCGCCGGACAGGGCGCTCATCTGCCGGTCCCGCACGTCGCCTGCGCCCGAGGCGTCGAGCGCGCGGGCGGTCTCGTCGGCGGACACGCGGACTGGCAGATCGAGAAAGCGGCGCACAGTCAGCGGCAGGGTGGGATCGATATGAAGCCGTTGCGGCACATAACCGATCCGCGTGCCGCGCGCGCGCTCGATCCGGCCGGCCGATGGCGTCACCGCCCCGATCAGCGCGCGCAGCAGCGTCGACTTGCCCGACCCGTTGGGCCCGACGATGGTGACGATCTCGCCCCGGTCGACGTGGAAATCGACACCGCTCAGGACAGGCTCGGCGCCATATCCGACGGCAAGGCCGCGCGCCTCGATCAGGCGCCCCGCGCCGGCCCCGTTCATGTCCGCCGGCCTTCGTCGGCGCAGTTCGGGCAGAGACCCGTCGCCTCGACGACGCTGCGCTCGACGGTGAAGCCCGCCGCGGCCGCGGTCGCGTTCAGCCCCTCGCGGGAGGGGCCCGACGGCGCTTCGGCGACGGCGTTGCACGCCCTGCAGATCAGGAAGGCGGGGGTATGGCGCTCGTCGGGATGATGGCAGGCGATGAAGGCGTTCAGAAGTTCGATCCGGTGCGCGAAGCCATGCGCGATCAGGAAATCGAGGGCGCGGTAGGCGACGGGCGGCTGCGCGCCCATGCCCTCGTCGCGCAGGATCTCGAGGATGTCGTAGGCGCCCATGGCGCGGTGCCGCTCCAGCAGGATCTCGAGGACGCGGCGCCGGACGGGCGTGAACTGAAGCCCCTCGGCCGCGCAGCGCGTCGCCGCCGCCTCGATGGTCGAGGCGATGCAATGCTGGTGGTCGTGCCGGGCGAAGCCGATCGTCTGCATGGGGATCCTGCCGTGTCGTGGGGGCTTGATATGTTATGTCATCACAAGTATCAACCCATGCGAAGTTATAACATCACATCAGGAGACATGGAAATGGTGCGATTTGCAGGAGTGTCGGCGCTGGCGTTGAGCGTGGCCGCTGGGGGCGCGCTGGCGGAGGTGCCGCGCGTCGCCGTGGATGTCGCGCCGGTCCATTCGCTGGTCGCGCGCGTGATGCAGGGGGTGGGCGAGCCCGACCTCGTGCTGCCGGCCACCGCGTCGCCGCACGCGCATTCCCTGCGCCCCTCCGAGGCGCGCGCGCTGGAGGCCGCGGATCTCGTGGTGTGGATCGGGCCGGAGCTGACGCCATGGATGGCGGACGCGATCGACAGGCTCGCGGGCGACGCGCCCGGCCTGAAGCTTCTCGAGGTCGAGGGCGCGATCAGGCGCGAGACGCGGACGGGCGCGCGTTTCGGCGCTCACGAGCATGGCGGCGACGACCATCACGACGACCCCGCGCATGACGAGCATCACGACGACCATGCGGACGACGAGCACCACGACGACCATGCGCACGACGAGCACCACGACGACCATGCGCACGACGACCACCACGACGAGCATGCGGACGGCGAGCACCACGACGAGCATGCGCACGACGACCATCACGACGATCACGCGCATGACGACGCGCATGGCCACGCGCACGAGGGCATCGATCCCCATGCCTGGCTCGATCCCGTGAACGCCGGGATCTGGATGGCCGACATCGCCGAGGCGCTTTCGGAGCTCGACCCGGGCAACGCGGCGGCCTATCGCGCCAATGCGAGAGCCGGGCGCGCGGAAATCGACGCGCTCATCGCCGAGGTCGAGGGGCGGATGGCGCCGCTGCGGGGACGGCCCTTCATCGTCTTCCATGACGCCTACCAGTATTTCGAGGCCCGTTTCGGGCTCGAGGCGGCTGGTGCGATCTCGGTTTCGGACGCCTCCGAACCCGGGCCCGCGCGCGTGGCCGAGATCCGCGACCTCGTGGCAGAACTGGGCGCGGGCTGCGTCTTCGCCGAGCCGCAGTTCAACCGCGGCATGGTCGACGCGGTTTTCGAGGGCAGCGGCGCCACGATCGGCGTGATCGACCCGGTAGGCGCGGAGCTGACGCCGGGGCCGGGTTTCTACCCGGCACTGATCCGCGGAATGGCCGACAGTTTCGAAGCCTGCTTCTGACGCTGGAAGGAGGAGCGCGGGACGTCTAGGCTCTGGCCCGGCAAGGGAGTGAGCGGGATGGACGACGCGCAGCTGATCCTCGGGATCGACATCGGGACCACGGCCGTGAAGGTCGTGGCCTATGATGCGGAGGGCCGCGAGCGGCATCGCTTCGCGCGCCCCTATCCGACGCGGCGCGCGGGCGCCTTCGTCGAGCAGGATCCCGAGGACTGGATGTCATGCCTCGCCGCGGCCTTCGAGGAAATCGCGGCGAAGGGTCTTACGCCGCGCATCGAGGCGGTGGGCGTCACGAGCCAGGTCAACACGCATGTCTTCGCGGGCGCGGACGGGGCGGTCCTGCATCCCGCGATCACATGGGCGGACACCCGCGCCGGAACCGCCGCCGCCGCGCTCGACGGCACGATCGGCGCGCAGGAGCGGCAGGCCTGGTGGGGCGCGCCGATGGGCGTGGACGCCAGCCACATGGCCGCGCGCATGGCTTGGATGGAGGACGCGAGGCCCGAGGTCTGGCAGGCGACGTCGCTGGTGCTTCTGCCAAAGGACTGGGTGATCGGGCGGCTGACGGGCGTCTTCGTGTCGGACCCGGTCAGCCAGGTCGGCGCGGTGGGGCTGGACGGCGAATTCGTGGCCGACCTCTTCGCGCGGATCGCGGGCGGCGCGGGCCGTCTGCCCGAGTTGCGCGACCCCATCTCGATCGCGGGCGAGACGGTCCTGCCGGGAGCGGCGCGCGCGGTGCCGGTGGCCACGGGGCTGATGGACGCATGGGCGTCCATGTTCGGCGTCGGGGTGCGCGCCGAGGGCGATGCGATGTATCTTTCGGGCACGAGCGAGATCCCCGGCGTCATTTCAGGCACGGTCCGCCCCGCCGACGGGGCGCTGGTCTTCCCGCCGCACATGGGCCTGACGCTGCATGCCGCGCCGACCCAATCGGGCGGCGCGTCGCTGGCGTGGCTTTGCCGCCTGTTCGACACCGCGCCCGAGGCGCTGATGGCCGAGGTCGCGGCGCTGGCGCCCGAGGGGCCGGGCCTTCTGTTCCTGCCGCATCTGTCGGGCGAGCGCGCGCCGCTCTGGGACGGCTCGGCGCGGGGCACCTTCCTCGGGCTCGACGCGGGCATGGGACGCGCCGAGATGGCGCGCGCAGTGCTCGAGGGCGTGGCGATGTCGGTCCGGCTGGCCTTCGCGGCGCTCGACGCGTCGTCGGGGACGCGCGCGGGTCTTCTGCATTGCGGCGGCGGCGGGTTCGCCTCGGACACATGGAACCAGATCCGGGCCGACGTTCTCGGGCGCGACCTGCAGCGGCTCGAGGCGAAGGACCCCGGTGCGCTCGGCGCCGCGGCGCTGGCCGCGGTGGCGGCAGGCCTTCATTCCGACCTCGACGCGGCCCTCGCCTCGGCGGTGCGCTTCGACAGGACGTACCGGCCCGACCCGATGGCGCAGGAGCGGGCCGAGGCGCTTTATGCGCTCTTTCGTCCGGCCTACGACGCGGCGCGCGCCACCAACCATGCGCTCGCCGCGATGGGCTAGGCGCTTGCCCCTGTCCGTGCGGCGGGGCATGGTCCGGCAAAACGATCCAACGGAGGGAAGAGACATGCCATTCAAGGGTGTATTGTTCGGCCTCGGCGCCATGCTGGTGGCATCGGGCGCGGCGGCGCAGGAGCGGGTGACGGTGATCACCCCCTACCTCGCGCAGCCCGGAACGCAGTTCTACGTCGACGGGTTCGAGGCCGCATCCGAAGGGCGCGGCTGGGAAGTCAACGTGATCGATACGGCCGGCGACATCGCGGCCGTCATCAGCCGTATCGAGGACGCGGTGACGCAGGGCGTCGACGCCATCGTCATCAACGTGGATCCCGCTCAGGTCGAGGCGGGCCTCGCGATGGCCGAGGAGGCCGGCATCCCCGTGGTCGGCATGGACGCAGGCATGTCGCCCTACCTCGAGACCAACGTGACCTCCAACGGCTACGCGATGGCGGCCGAGACGGCAGCCTACGTCGTCAACCGGCTTGGCGGCGAAGGCAACGTGGTGATGTTTGTCTTCGATCCCTTCCCGCCGGTCCAGATCCGCGGCGTGATCGCAGACGCCATCTTCGCCAACACCCCCGACCTCGAGGTGATCGCGCGCGTCACGCCCGACGTGCAGGACGGCGGCATCGCCGACAGCCGCGCGCAGATGGAGGCGCTTCTGGCCGCCAACCCCGAGCCGGGCTCCATCGACGCGGTCTGGGCGGCATGGGACCAGCCGGCGCTCGGCGCGCTTCAGGCCATCGAGGACGCAGGACGCGCCGGCGAGGGCATCGTCATCGTCGGCATGGACGCCAACCCGCAGGCGCGCGACGCCATCGCGGCGGGGGGCAGCTTCGAGGCATCCATGGCGCAGGACTTCGAGGGCATCGGCGCCGCTGCGGCCGAGGCCGTGGCCCGGCTGATCGGGGGCGAGACGATCACCGCGCCCGTCACCTACGTGCCGACGCGCCTGATCACCTCGGCCAACGTCGCCGACTAGGGCGGGGATCGCGGGATCGCGTCCGGGGCGGCCCATCGCGGCCGCCCCGCACCCCGTCGCATGATGCAGGAACTCGCCATCTCCGGTCTCGACAAGAGCTACGGGCCCGCCCGCGTCCTGCGCGGCGTGGGCCTGAAGCTGCGCGCGGGCGAGGTCCATGCGCTGATGGGTGAGAACGGGGCGGGCAAGTCCACGCTCATCAAGGTGCTCGCCGGGATCGTGCCGGCCGACGCGATGCGGCTGACGCTCGACGGTCGCGCGCGCGCGCTCGCCGGCCCCGAGGACGCCGCCGCCCTCGGACTTCGCTTCGTCCACCAGGAACTCAACATCGTGCCGTCGCTGTCTGTGGCCGAGAACATCCTGCTGTCGCGCCGGACGCCGCGCCGGCTCGGCCTCGCCGTCGACTGGTCCGCGATGCGGGCGCGGGCGCGCGAGGCGCTTGGGCGCTTCGGCGCGGACCATGTCGATGTCGACGCGCCGGCCGGGCGGCTGTCCACGGGCGACCGGATGCTGACCGTACTGGCGGGGCTCGTGGCCGCCGACGATACCGCGCCGTCGGTCTTCGTCCTCGACGAGCCGACGGCCGCGCTGACCCATGCCGAGGCCGACCGTCTCTTTGGCGTGATCGCCGAGCTGAAGGCGCGGGGGGCGGCGATCCTCTATGTCTCGCACCGGATGGCCGAGGTGGTGGAACTGGCCGACCGCGTCACGGTCCTGCGCGACGGCGCGGTCGTTCTGTCCTGCCCGATGGCAGAGACCTCGCGCGAGGGCATCATCGAGGCGATGACGGGCCGCGAGGTGGCCGACGCCTATCCCGCGCGCGCCTCCGCGCCGGGCGAGGCCGTTCTTCTTCAGGTCGAGGATCTGTCCGCCGGGGGCGCCTCGGGCGTCTCGTTCACGCTGCGAGAGGGCGGCGTCATGGGCATCGCGGGGCTCGAGGGGGGCGGGCAATCCGCGATTTTGCGCGCGATCCTGGGCGATCTGCCTCATGGCGGGCGCGTGCGCTTCCTCGGCCGCGAGGCCCCGCGCTCGGCCGCCGAGGCTTGGGCCGCCGGGATGGCCTACGTCCCGCGCGAGCGGCGGCGCGAGGGGCTGATGCTGCGCCGGGGCATCGCGCCCAATGTCGTGCTGCCGCACCTGTCGCGCCTCAGCCGCGCGGGCCTGTGGTCGCGGCCCCGCGCCGAGCGCGCCGAAGCCGAGGCGCGGGGCAGGGAGGTCCGACTGAAACACGAAAGCATCGACCAGAGCGTCTCGACGCTGTCCGGCGGGAACCAGCAGAAGGTCGTCTTCGCCCGAGCCGTCGCGGGCCGCCCGAGGCTCGCGCTTCTGGACGAGCCGACGCGGGGCGTCGATGTCGGCGCGCGCGAGGACATCTACGCGATGATCCGCGACCTCGGCGCGAAGGGCACCGCGGTCGTCATGGCCTCCACCGACCTGCCCGAGCTCATCGGGCTGTCGGACCGGATCCTGGTGCTGCGCGGCGGGCGGCAGGCGGGGATCGTGCCGACCGACGGGCTGACCGCCTCGGCGCTTCTGGCGATGATCTACGGCGACCGGCCGGTGGAGGCGGTGGCATGACGTGGGGGGCATCGCTGCGCCGTTACGGCACGCTTCTGGGCTTTGCGGCGATGGTCGCCTTCTTCGCCGTGAACCTGCCCGACACGTTCCTGAGCGCGCGTAACCTGCTGAACGTGACGCAGCAGATATCGATGCTGGCCGTCGTCGCCTTCACGATGACCGTGGTCATGTCGATGGGCGATTTCGACCTCAGCGTGGGCGCGATGGCGTCGCTTGCGGGGGTCGTCGCGGCGGTCCTGTTCGTGGCGGGCCTTCCCGTGGGGCTCGCCATCGCGGCGGCCTTGTGCGTGGGGGTCGCGGGCGGGCTTCTGAACGGCCTTCTGGTCAGCGTCCTCGGCATCCTGCCCTTCGTCGCGACGCTTGGCACGATGACCGTCTTCGGCGGCCTTGCCTTCCTCGTCTCGGACGGCCGGACCATCTTCGGGCGTGACATCCCGGCCTCCTTCTCGGGCTTCGCGCGGTCGGGGATCGAGCTTGGGGACCTTCGCGTGCCAGCACTGTCGCTGGTCGCGCTCGGGGTGCTCGCCATCATCTGGGCGGTGCTGGAACAGACGCCCTACGGACGCCGGCTCTATGCGATCGGCGGCAACATCGAGGCCGCGCGCCTCGCGGGCACGCGGGTCGTGAAGCTCAGGCTGCTGGCGTTCTGTTTCACCGGTCTCGGCGCTGCGGTCGCGGGGCTGATGTATGCCAGCCGCGTCGCCTCGGCCAATCCGACGCAGGGCGACGGGCTGATGCTCGACGCCATCGCCTGCGTGTTTCTCGGCATGACGATGAGCGAGGAGGGCGAGCCGCGCGTGCTCGGCACGCTTCTGGGCGTGCTTCTGCTGGGGCTGCTCGACAACGGGCTGACGCAGATGAACGTGGACAGCTACATCCGCGAGGTCCTCGTGGGCACGATCATCATCCTCGCCGTCGCCTCGGGCAGGCTGGGGGCGTTCAGGCGCCGCTGATCGCCCGCATCCGGCCCAGCACGTCGACGCCCTGGCTGCGCATGACGTGCAGCATGTCGATGAAGACCCAGTTCTCGGCCAGCCTATCGCCCTCGCGGCGGTAGATGTCCACGACGCGGAACTCCGCCGGGCGGTCGCCGGCGGGCAGGCCCATGAAGCCGCCCGCGTGGCGCGCGGTGAAGTTCGGCCAGCCGAAGAAGCCGCCGTAGTGCCCCTCGGCCAGCCGCGCGACGTGGCCCGTGCGCGAGCGGTCGGTGAAGGCGGCGCGGAACGGGCCGGAATGCTGCGCGGCGTAGCGCGGGATCGTGTAGGTCGCCCCGATCCCCTCGGGACCCCACCACAGCATGTCCTCCGCCCAGGTGCGGCGAAGCTCGTCCTCGAGCGGCAGCCCCGACTGCCAGGTCCCGAGATCCGAGATCATGGCGTCGATCGCGGCCAGCGTCGCCTCGCCCTCGGTCCGCGGCTGCGGGCCCAGAAGAAGGCCGTCATGCGTGCGCGGCCCCGGCTGCACCATGTGCTGCGCGGTGGCGGGGCCGAAGGGGGACTGGCCCGCCTGCGTCATCAGGTGGGGGATGTCGGCGAACTGCGCCGTCTCGGCGATGCGGCCGTCCTCGACGCGGTGGAACTCGGCATAGCGCAGCATCGCAAGCTTCCGCGTGGGCCGGATGCCGAGCCATGACGCATCGAACAGTCCCGCAAGGTGGCCCATCGAAACGACCCAAGTTCCCCGGAAACCGTCGATCTCGTTCCGGCCCGCGAAGAATATGTCCTCGCGCCGCTGAAGCGCCGTCATCGCCGTCAGGAGCGGTGTCCAGAAAACGTCCGCGACCTCGTCCGCGCCGCGGCGCTCGTCGAAGGGGCAGATGCCGCGCCATTGCCAGTCCGGGGCGGTGTGTTCGGCCAGCGCCGCTGCCGCGGTGCGCGGTGTCGCGGCCGCCAGCGCCGCGTGGTGGGCGCGGACCAGCGCCTTTTCCGCCTGAAATTCGGTCATGTCGTTCCGCTCTCCCGCCGCGGGGGCCGTGCTCCGAAGAAAACTGTTGCCAGCTTGCGGAATTCCTGTCTAGGCTTTTTGCAAGCGTATGCAAAAATGCGCATCCCAGAGACCTTCAGGGGGGACGGCCATGGCGGAAATCAAGCTGAACGGCGTTTGCAAGCGTTGGGGCGGTTTCGTCGGCGTGGACGATTTCAACCTCACCATCGCCGACCGCGAGTTCCTCGTGCTGCTGGGCCCGTCGGGCTGCGGCAAGACCACCACGATGCGCATGATCGCCGGGCTGGAGGATCCCACCGACGGCGAGATCCTGATCGACGGCCGCGACGTGACGCACCTGGAGCCCAAGGACCGCGACGTGGCCATGGTTTTCCAGTCCTACGCGCTCTACCCCAACATGAACGTCTACGAGAACATCCGCTTTCCGCTGAAGGTGCGGGGCATCGATCCCGCGACCCACGACGAGAAGGTGCGCCGCGCCAGCGCGATGGTGGAGCTCGACGAGTTCCTGCACCGCAAGCCCGCTGAGCTGTCGGGCGGCCAGCGGCAGCGCGTGGCGCTGGCGCGCGCGATCGTGCGCGAGCCCAACGTGTTCCTGATGGACGAGCCGCTGTCGAACCTCGACGCCAAGCTGCGCGTCTCGACCCGCGCGCAGATCAAGAACCTCAGCCACGAGCTTGCCGTCACCACGATCTACGTCACCCACGACCAGATCGAGGCGATGACGCTGGCCGACAGGGTCGTGGTGATGAAGAAGGGCGTCGTGCAGCAGGTCGGCAGCCCGACCGAGATCTACGACCGCCCGGCGAACACCTTCGTCGCAAGCTTCATCGGCAACCCCGCGATGAACCTGATCGACGGCTCCGTCAGGGACGGCGTGTTCACCGCGCCGAACGTCGAGGTCACCGGCCTCTCCGCGCCGGACGGGCCCGCCACGCTGGGCTACAGGGCCGAGGACGCGCAGGTGGTCGAGGCGGGCGGCCAGATCAACGCGCCGATCTACACGCTCGAGCTTCTGGGCGACGCGACGATGGTCACGGTGCGCATCGGCGGCACGCTGGTCAGCGTCCGGGCCGACAAGACGTTCCGGGCCGAGATCGACGACCGCGTGTCGATCGCCGTGCCCGCAGGGATCTGCCACCTGTTCGACGGCAAGAACGGTGAGCGAATGGGGGCCTGAGCCCCGCAAGCAAAGCCCGGGCCGGAGGCCCGGACCACAAGGACGGGATGCCTGCCTGCAAGGCGCATCCACCCGAAAAAGAAACAGGGAGAAGACCATGACATTCAAGACACTCGCCGCAGCGGGAAGCCTTGTCGGCCTGATGGCTTCGGCAGCCTACGCCGACGGGCACGCGATCTGCGGGCCCGAGGGGCAGTCGATCCGCATCCTCGCCAGCGACTTCCCCGCGATCCACGCCGTCGCGGGCACCGCCGAGGCAAACTGCGGCGCCGCCGCCTCCGAGTTCCAGCGCAACCACACGACCGAGGCGCGGGACATCATGAACGCCGCGCTCACGCCCGATCCGGCCGAATACACCTCCGTCATCGTGGCCAACGCGACGCTCACGCAGCTGATGAACGACGGCCTGGTGCGTCCGCTCAACGATCTGGTCGAGGCCTATGGCGCGAACATCGACCCCAACCTGCTGATCACCATCAACGGAGACGTGATGGCCGTGGCCTTCATGGCCAACTCCCAGCACCTCTTCGCCAGGACCGACATCCTGGAGGAGGCCGGCGTCGAGGGCGTCCCGGCGACCTTCGACGAGCTTCTCGCCGCCGCCGAGGCCATTCGCGCCGCGGGCATCATGGAGCATCCGGTGGTCATGAACATGCAGGTCGGCTGGAACCTCGCGGAGACGTTCAACCTCGTGTTCCTCGCGCATGGCGGCGAATTCTTCGAGCCGGGCACCGCCAATCCCTTGGTCAACAGCGAGGCGGGCGTGGCCACGCTCGAGACGCTGGCGGCGCTGGCGGAATACGCCCATCCCGACCACCTCAGCCAGGCCTCGAACGAGACCCAGGCGACGTGGGAGGCCGGCCAGGCCGCGCTCGGCATGATGTGGGGCTCGCGCGGTTCGGTCATCCTCGACGACGAGGGGTCCTCGCCTGAGGTCACGGGCAACACCGTGCTGGCCGCGGCCCCCGTGGTCGAGGGCATCGGCATTCCCGCCGCGACGCTCTGGTGGGACGGCTTCACCATCGCCGCCAACGTCCCCGACAGCGAGGCCGAGGCGACCTTCGCGGCGCTCGCCAGCGCGCTGACGCCCGAGATGGTGGCAGCCCACAACGACGACGCCGTGTGGCTTCTGGACGGCTTCACCCCCGGCCCGGCGGCCGCGGGCGTGTCGGCGACCGCGCGGGGCGGGGCGAAGCCCTATCCGATGGTCCCCCAGATCGGCCTCCTGCACAACGCGCTCGGCGCCGAACTGGCTGACTTCATGCAGGGCAACGAAAGCGCCGAGCAGGCGCTTGCCGACGTGGAGGCCGCATATCGCGACGCCGCGCGCGAAGCGGGCTTCCTGCAGTAAGGCGGACACGGGCGGCGGGGCCTTGCGGGCCCCGCCCTCCCTCCCATCCTGGGGCGCGACGGGGGCGCGGCGCATGAAACACAAGACCTTCTTCTGGTTCATCCTTCCGACGCTGACCGCGATGACGCTGTTCATCGCGCTGCCCATCGTCTCGGTCTTCATCCAGTCGCTGCACATCCAGCACGAGCAGGTGATCGTCGTCACCGAAAGCTGCGGCCCCTTCGGCTGCACCGAGTCCACCGCCGTGGACCAGGAGGCCACCCGCGCCCTGCGCGAGGAGGCGCCGCTTGGCCGGTTCAACGGTCTCAAGACCTATACCAACCGCGCGCATCTCGCGTTCGAGCAGATCGGCGAGGCCTGGGCCACCACCGACACCGTGGGCGCCTTCCTCGACCGCGTGCTGGGCCTGCCGTTCTACCGGGCTCTCGCCTTCACGTTGACCTACACCTTCGTGGTCACGCCCTTCGTCCTGCTTCTGGGCCTCGCCATCGCGGTCGGCGTCAACAACTTGCCGCGCATGTTCAAGGGCCCGACGATCTTCGTGTCGCTGCTGCCGATGATGGTCACGCCGCTGGTCGGGTCGCTGATCCTGCTGTGGATGGTGGACGCCGAGGGCATCATCGGCGCCACGATCCAGAACATCATGAACGACCCCAGCCTGAGCCTGCGCGCGTCCGCCGGGCTGACGTGGCTCATGCTCATCGTCTACGGCATCTGGTCGTCGATCCCGTTCAGCTTCATCGTCTTCTACGCGGGCCTGCAGACGGTGCCGCAGGACACGATGGAGGCCGCGATGATCGACGGCGCCTCGAAATGGCAGCGGATGCGCCATGTCGTCGTGCCGCACCTGATGCCGCTGGTGATCTTCATCACGCTGATCCAGCTGATGGACAATTTCCGTGTCTTCGAGCCCGTCGTGGGCTTCCAGGCGCAGGCCTACGCGACCTCGCTGAGCTGGATCATCTTCAACGACCTGCGCGAGGCGGGAAACCCGCTCTACGGTTCGGCGGGGGCGACCTCGATGCTGACCATCGTCGGGGTGGCGATCCTGCTTGCGCCGGTGCTGATCCGGACCTGGCGCGATTTCAACCGCAAGGCGCACTGAGGGAGGGCGAGCATCATGGCCACAAAGGCGCAATCGCGCATCACGCTCCTGACCGTCCTTTCGGTCGCGCTGGTGATCCTCTGGCTCGTCATCGCGTCCTTCCCGTTCCTCTGGACGCTCTGGGGCAGCTTCAAGGTCCAGTCGGACTTCTTCTCTCGGGCCGACTGGCGCAATGCGCTCTACGGCGTGAACACGATCCGCGAGACGGGCAGCGCCTTCACGCTGCAGGGCTACTACGGCGCATGGGTGCAGGAGGAATTCTGGCGCCCCGTGCTGAACACGATGATCGTCGTCTTCTTCACCGTGGTGATCTCGCTCACCTTCGGCACGCTCGGCGGCTACGCGCTGGCGCGGTCGGGCTTCCGATACGCCTTCTGGCTCCTGATGCTGGCGCTGGTGTTCCGCGCGATGCCGCATATCACGCTGGTCTCGGGCTACCTGCTGCCCTTCTTCGAGTGGAACATCTGGGGCATCCTGCCCACGACGATCATCGTCCTTGTGGCGATCAACCAGCCGTTCACGCTGTGGATGCTGCATTCGTTCTTCCTGAACATCCCCAAGGACCTCGACGAAAGCGCGATGGTGGACGGCTGCACCCGGTTCCAGGCGTTCCGGCACGTCATCATCCCGGTGATGTGGCCCGGCGTCATCACCACCGGCCTTTTCAGCTTCCTTCTCGCCTACAACGACTTCGCCGTGACCTCGATGCTCCTGTCGGAGCAGAACGAGACGATGATCCCCGCGATCGCCAGCTTCCTCGGCACGACGCAGGAGGCCGGCAATGTCATGTTCGCGGTCGCCGCCGTCGTGTCCGCGACCGCACCGCTCTTCGTGCTGGTCCTGTTCTTCCAGCGTCAGATCGTGAGCGGCCTGACCGCCGGCGCGGTGAAGGGATGAGGGCGCGCGCGACGCGACCACGTCCCGGGCGCGCTGTGCGCGGACCGGCGTGATGCGCGATTTCATTGTCATCGGCGCGGGATCTGCGGGCTGTGTCATGGCGGCGGAACTGGCGCGGCGCGGGGCGGGGTCGGTCCTCGTGCTCGAGGCCGGGCCGCCCGAGACGCATCCGCTCGTCTCGATGCCCTTCGGTCTCGTCTGGCTGCTGGGCGGACCGCGCGATTGGCGCTATCGCACCGTGCCGCAGGAGGCGGCAGGCGGGCGCGAGATCGCAGTGCCGCGCGGGCGCATGGTCGGGGGCTCGGGGTCGATCAACTCGATGGTCTGGTTCCGTGGCAGCGACCGCGACTTCGACGCATGGGACGTGCCGGGATGGTCGGCGGCGGAGGTGGCCCCGGCCTTCGAGGCCGTCGAGGCGGAACTGCGGCCCGTGCGCCTGCGCGAGGCGCACCCGCTGTCCAGGGGGCTCGCCTCCATCTTCGACGACCCACACCCGCACCCGGACCGCGAAAGCGCGGGCCTTTTCGCGCACAACATGGACCGGCACCGGCGCAGGTCGGCGGCGCGGGCCTACCTGCGCGCCCGCCCAGACGTCGAGGTGCGCACCGGCGCCGAGGTCGACCGCCTCCTGTGGTCTGGCGACAGGGCGTCGGGCGTCGCCCTCGCGGACGGCACCGAGGTGCGCGCGGCCAAGGGGGTCGTTCTCTGCGCGGGCTCCATCGGATCGCCCGCCATCCTGATGCGCTCGGGCGTGGGGCCCCGAGGCGACCTTGCCGCCCTCGGGATCGATTCGCGGATCGATGCGCCTGCGGTCGGGCGGAACCTGCACGACCATCCGGGCGTCGGCCTCCATTTCGAGGCGGCGGGGTCGGGCTACGGGCTGGAGCGCGCGCAATGGCCGCGCTGGGCCGTGGCGCCCGTCGCCTACGGGCTCCTGCGGCGCGGCCCGCTGGCCTCGCCGACCTGCGAGGCCGGCGCCTTCTTCAACGCGCGCGGCGAGGATGCCCCTCCCGACGTGCAGACGCATTTCATCCCCTTCTTCCTCGCCCACGAGGGGCCGCGCTACCAGCGCAAGGCGGGGTATTTCGCGGACGTCTGCCTGTGCCGCCCGGCCTCGCGCGGGTCGCTGCGCCTGACCTCGCGCGATCCCGCCGCGCCGCCAGCCATCGATCTGGGCCTGTTCCGCGAGGAGGGGGATCTCGAGACGATGGCGGCAGGGGTGGAGCGGCTTCGGACGCTTCTGCGGCGCGCCGATTTCGGCCCCCGTCGCGCGCCCGAGGTCTTTCCCGGCGAGAGCGTCACGGGCGAGGCGCTCAGGGCGCATATCCGCAACCATGCGGGCACGGCCTACCATCCGGCCGGCACGCTTTCCATGGGCGCCGAGGGACCGGTCGGGGCAAGGCTGTCGGTGAAGGGGGCGAGGGGGCTCTGGGCCGCCGACGCAAGCGTCATGCCGATGCTCACTTCGGCCAACACGAACGCGCCCTCGATGATGATCGGCTGGCGCGGCGCGGATTTCATCGCGCAGGACGCGGCATGAGCGTGCCCTCACCCCTGCAGGCCGTCCTGACCCGCGATGCGGACCTGTCGCGGACGGATGAGACGCGCGCGGTCATCGAAGGCATGGTGGACGGGCTCAACGCGCACCGCATCGACGACATCGGAGAGTTCTTCGCCGAGAACTTCCGCTGGATGGGCAATTACGGCTGCGGCACGAAACATGGCCTCAAGGCATTCCAGGACAACTGGCAGCGCCCGTTCCAGGCCGCGTTTTCGGACAAGGTCTGCATCGACGAGGCGCGGCTCTTCATGGGGGAATGGGCCGCGGCGTTCGGACGCCAGGAAGCGACGCATTCGGGCGAATTCATGGGCATCGCGCCGACCGGCAGACGGGTCGAGATCCGCTACATGGATTTCTGGCGCGTGGCCGATGGCAAGATCGCCGACAACTGGGTGATGGTCGACTTTCCGCACGTGCTGTCGCAGCTCGGCCACGACGTCTTCGCGGGAGAGGGCTGGGAGGCCTTCGACACCGGCCGTCGTGAAGCCCCGCGCCCGCAAAGCTCCGGGGGGACCGCATGAGCGACGTTCACACGGCGAACAAGGCGGCGCTCGCGCCCCTGCGCGAGGCCATGCACGAGTTCGAGCCGTCCCGCGTCCGGGCCGCCATGAGGGATGTGATCGACCCCGAGGCCTCCGTCGCGATGTGCCATCCCCTCGGCACGATGACCGGTCCCGAGGCGCTCTTCGACGTCTGCTACGCGCCGCTCGCCGCAGCCATGCCCGACCTCGAGAGACGTGACTGGATCGTCATGGGCGGGCGGACCGAACATGGCGGCGACTGGGTCGGCTGTGGCGGGCACTACGTCGGAACCTTCGTCCGTCCGTGGTTCGACATTCCGCCGACGGGGCATCTTTCCCACATGCGGTTCCACGAGTTCTACCGCTTCGAGGCGGGACGGGTCGTCGAGATGCAGGCGATCTGGGACATTCCCGAGGTGATGATGCAGGCCAAGGCATGGCCCATGGCGCCGTCGCTCGGCCTGGAGTTCTGCATTCCGGGCCCGGCGACCTGCGACGGGATCGTGCCGGGGCCCTGGGACGCGGGCCGCGCGCAAGCCAGTTGCGATCACATCGTGGCGATGCTCGACCACATGAAGCGGCACCCGTCGCAAGGCGGCCCCGAGGTGATGGAGATGCCGCGGTTCTGGCACCGGAACGCCAACTGGTACGGGCCCGCGGGGATCGGGACGGGGCGCGGCATCGCGGGCTTCCGCAACTGGCACCAGATCCCGTTCCTGAACGCGATGCCCGACCGGGGGCAGTACTGGGACGAGATCACCTACCACTTCTTCGGCGACGGCGATTACGCCGCCGTCACGGGCTGGCCCAACATGATCCAGACGGTCACCCATGACGGCTGGATGGGGATCGCGCCCTCGGGCAGGCGGATCACGATGTGTTCCCTCGACTTCTGGCGGGTGAAGGACGGGCTCATCCGCGAGAACTGGGTGATGGTCGACCTTCTTGACGTCTACCGCCAGCTCGGCGTGGACGTGTTTGCCCGCCTGCGGGAATTCAACAAGGCGCGCGTGCCCGGCGAAATTCCCTTTCCCGTGGGGGCGGCATGAGACTAGGTCTGGTGCAACCCATTCCTTGCGCGGTGTCGCGATGACCACGACCAAGGTCACATCCGCCGAGGTCGCGGCGCTGGCCGGCGTCAGCCAGTCCGCCGTGAGCCGCGTCTTCACGCCCGGCGCCTCGGCCTCGGCCAAGACCGTGGAGAAGGTGCGCAGCGCGGCGGCCGAGCTGGGCTACCGGCCGAACGTGCTCGCGCGCGCGATGGTTTCTGGCAAGAGCCGGATGATCGGCCTCGTGGTCGCATACCTCGACAACCAGTTCTATCCCGACGTCCTGGAAAGGCTGTCGAACGCGCTGCAGGAACGCGGCTACCATGTGCTCGTGTTCATGGCATCGCAGACGGCCGGCAACGTCGACACCGTGGTGGAGGAGCTGCTCGACTACCAGGTGGACGGGATCATCGCCGCTTCCGTTGCGCTGTCCTCGGACCTGTCGGCCCGCTGCCGCGCGGCGGGCGTGCCGCTGGTGCTGTTCAACCGCGCGCAGGACGGAGAGGACGACAGCGTCGTCACCTCCGACAATACCGCGGGCGGCGCGAAGGTGGCCGAGATGTTCCTTGCGGCCGGACACGAGCGGATCGGCTATATCGCCGGGTGGGAGGGCGCCTCGACCCAGCGCGACCGCGAATTCGGCTTCATGCGCGCGCTTGCGGCCGCCGGGCGGTCCCTGCATTGCCGCGAGGTCGGGAACTTCCGCATGGAAGAGGCCCGCGCGGCGGCGCGCCGCATGTTCGCGCACGATCCGCCCGATGCCCTCTTCGTGGCCAACGACCACATGGCGCTCGCCGTCATGGACACCCTGCGTTTCGAGCTGGGCCTGCGCGTCCCGCTGGACGTGTCCGTCGCGGGCTACGACGACGTTCCGGCGGCATCCTGGCCGTCCTACGACCTGACGACCGTGCGTCAACCGGCGGGCCGGATGGTGGCCGAGACGGTTGACCTTCTGCTCGGGCTTGTCGAAGACCCCACGACGCCCCCGCGCAGCGTGGAGGTGAACGGGCAGCTGATCCTGCGGGGGTCGGCGCGCATACCTCAGGGATGGGACACATGAAGGGCTTCGACGCGAAATTCCGCGATTTCCCCGACTACATCATCGGCATCACCAAGGAGATCTGGGAAGACCGCGGGATCCACACACTGCACGACTACTATTCGGCCGACATCGTCGTGCGCACCCCCGGTTCGGTCGTCGTCGGCAACAGGGGCGTGATCGGCGCCACGATGGCCACGCTGCACGAATTTCCCGACCGCGTCCTTCTGGGCGAGGACGTGATCTGGTCGGGCGACCCCGAGACGGGGATGCTGTCCTCGCACCGGATCACGTCGATGGCGACCCATGCGGGCGACGGCGTCTACGGCCGCGCGACCGGCCGGAAGCTGGTCTACCGGATCCTCGCCGACTGCCACGCGCGCGAGAACACCATCGACGACGAGTGGCTGATCCGCGACCAGGGCGCGATCGTGCGCCAGCTGGGCCTCGAGCCGCGCGACTACGCCGCCGGCCTGATCGAGCGCGAAGGCGGCCCGGCGCGCTGCGTGAAGCCCCTCACGCCCGAGACCGACCTTCCCGGCCCCTACACGGGCACCGGAAACGACAGCGCATGGGGCGAGCGGCTGTCCGAGATCCTGAGCCGGATCATGTCCGCCGATCTCTCCGCCATCGCCGACGAGTATGACCGCGCCTGCCATCTCGACTATCCCGGCGGCGTGACGGCGCATGGCCGTGAGGCCGCCGACCGCTTCTGGATGGGGCTGCGCGCGGCGTTTCCGAACGCCGAGTTCACGCTGCACCATGTCATCGGCCGCGAGGACGACATGATGCCGCCCCGCGCCGCCGTCCGCTGGAGCCTGTGGGGCCGTCATGAGGGCTGGGGCGCGTTCGGCGTGCCCACGGGCGCGATGGTCTACGTCCTGGGCATCACCCATGCCGAGTTCGGCCCATGGGGCCTGCGCCGGGAATGCACGCTCTACGACGAGACCGCGATCTGGAAGCAGATCCTCCTGCAGGAGGGCGCGCGCTGATGCGAACCTCCGTCGCCACGATCCGCGCCGCCCGCGACTTCGCGCTTCCCGTCGAGGACATCTTCGCGCACTGGACCAGCCCCGTCACCCGGCGGCGCTGGGAGGCGGGCCCCGATACGGGGATGGTCTACGACGGTTTCGACACCCGTCCCGGCGGCACCGAGACGGTGCGCGTGATGCAGGACGGCCGCGAGATCGGGCGCATGATCCAGACCCACCTGCGCGTCGACGAGAACCGCCTGCTCGCCAGTTCTATGGTCGGCATCTTCGGCGGCGTCGTGACCATGATGACGGCCCTCGTGGTCGAGTTCATCGCGACCGAGGACGGCAGCCGCATCGAGGCCGTGGCGCAGGCAAGCGACCTGTCGGGCCGCGACATCGCCCGCGCACAGGAGGCCGGCTGGAGTTGGATCCTCGAGCGTTTCCAGGCCGATATCGACGCCTACGGCCCAATCACCAACCCGAAACCATGACAGCCGGGGATACCCCATGAACGCCCAAGAGATGGCAGCCCGCATCGTCCGCTACGGCGAGCTTCAGCCCTGCCGCACCGCCTTCATCGACGCCCACACACCGGGCTCCGACCGCAAGGAGAACTTCACGATCATCGGCGGCGGCGTCTCGGAGGCCGCGGACCAGCACGTTCACATCACCATCCCGCACGGCTTCAACATCGGCGCCGCGGGCCAGCCGCCGAAGTGCCGCAACTCGCTCCATTCCCACCGCACGGCCGAGGTCTTCTTCGTCCTGTCGGGGCGCTGGCGCTTCTTCTGGGGGCGCCGCGGCGACGCGGGGTCGGTCGTGCTGGAGGAGGGCGACATCTTCAACATCCCCACCGGCATCTTCCGCGGCTTCGAGAACATCGGCACCGATTACGGGATGATCATGGCGATCCTCGGCGGCGACGACGCGGGCGGCGGCGTCATCTGGGCGCCGCAGGTGATCGAGGACGCGCGGGCGCATGGCCTCGTTCTGGGCGCGAACGGCAGGCTCTACGACACCGCGAAGGGCGAAAGCCTGCCCGAGGGGGTGGGACCGATGCCCGTCCTTGGCGAGAAGGAGCTGGAGGCTTTCCCCGAACCGACCGCCGCGGAGGTGGTCCCGAACTACGTCGCCCGCTACTGGGACCTGGTGGCGCTGGCGGAGAAAAGGCCCGCCCGGGTGATCGGTGAGACCGGCATCCTGCGCGACAGGCCGGGTTTCGAGGTCGATTTCGTGACCCGCGACAGCGCGAGCGCGACCCCGCATTCCCACGACCGCCCCAGTGTCCTGATGCCCGTGCGCGGCCATTGGCGCGTGAGCTGGGAGGGGGGCGCGACCGTTCTGGCCCCCGGCGACACGATGAGCGTTCCCGGCGGGCTCGACCACGCCGCGGTGCCCGCGATGACCGGCGAGGCGGCGCTCTATCACGTCATCGCCACCGACGATCCTGCCGGCGCGACCTGGGCATGATAGAACCGCGCGGAACGGCGAGTTGCCCTCCGCGCATCCGAGACAGGCGCCACCCGCGGGGAACTCGCCGCGGCGCGCGAGACTGGAGACACGACCCATGACGCACCTCTTCCTTGGATCCATCGGCGTGCTCGCCGAGACGTCCGAGCTTCAGCGGCAGGCCTTCAACGACGCCTTCGCCGAGGTCGGACTGGACTGGAACTGGTCACGCGAGGCCTATTCGAAGATGCTGCGCCGCTCCGGGGGGCAGCAGCGGATCGCGGACTATGCCGAGGCGCAGGGCATGACGGTCGACGCCGTCGAGCTTCACCGCCTCAAGAGCACGCTGTTCCAGGCGCGCCTCGATGCCGGCGTGCCCCTCCGCCCCGGCGTGATCGAGGCGATTGCCGAGACGCGGAAGGCGGGTGGGCGGCTGGCCTTCGTCTCGGGCACGCTGGCCGACAACGTCGACGCGATCCTCGCGGCCGCGCGGCTGTCTCGGCGCGACTTCGACCTCGTGACGGACGCCACCTGGGACGCCCGGCCCAAGCCCGCGCCGGACCTCTACCTGAGCGCGCTCGAGACGCTCGGCATTGCGGCCGAGGATGTGCTCGCCGTCGAGGACAACCCCGACGGTCTGCGCGCGGCGTCGGCGGCGGGCATCAGGGTTCTGGCCTTTCCGGGCCTCTATCACGACGGATCCGACTTCACGGGCGCCTGCGCGGTGCAGACCGAACTCGACCCCGGCGCCGCTGCATCCGCCGGCGCGCGCTGAGGCGCGGGCCCCGATTTCGAAACGCTCGAGGAGGACCGGGCATGAGCATTCCTACCACGCATGTCGGAAGCCTTCCGCGCAGCCAGGAGGTCGTGGATTTCATCTTCGCCCGGGAGCGTGGCGAACCGTTCGACCCGGCGGCGTTCGACGCCGCCATGGCCACGGCCGTGGATGCGACGGTGGCGAAACAGAAAGCCGCGGGTGTGGATATCGTTTCTGATGGCGAAACATCGAAAATTTCCTACGCCACCTACGTCAAGGATCGCTACACGGGTTTCGGGGGCGACAGCCCGAGGAACGCGCCAGCCGACCTGAAGCTCTTTCCCAGCTTCCTGAAAAGGTTGGCGGAATCCGGCGGAACGCCGAAATACGCCCGTCCGATGTGCGTCGGCGAGGTGAAGTCGAAGGGGCAGGGCGAACTGGGGAAGGATATCGCGAACCTGAAAGTGGCGATGAAGGCCCACGGCATCGGGCGCGGCTTCATGAACGCGGCCAGTCCCGGCGTGATCAGCCTGTTCCTGCAAAACGCCCACTACCCCACGCGCGAGGCCTATCTCGCCGCGCTCGCGGACGCGATGAAGGAGGAATACGAGACCATCGTGGCCGCCGGGCTCGACCTTCAGCTCGACTGTCCCGACCTCGCGCTGTCGCGCCACATGCTGTTCGCGGACCTCTCCGACGAGGAGTTCGTGAAGGTCGCGGCCTCCCATGTCGAGGCGCTGAACCACGCGCTTTCGGGCGTGCCGGAGGACCGCGTGCGCATCCACATCTGCTGGGGCAACTACGAGGGGCCGCATGTCTGCGACATCCCGATGGCCAGGATGTTCGACACCCTGATGTCGGCCAAGGCGCGCTACGTTCTGTTCGAGACGTCGAACCCCCGTCACGGCCATGAATGGACGGTCTTCCGCGACCGCAAGCGCGACATCCCCGACGACAAGATCCTTGTGCCCGGCGTCGTCGACACGACGACCAACTTCGTCGAACATCCCGAGCTCGTCGCGCAGCGCCTTCAGCGGTTCATCGACATCGTCGGCGCCGAGCGCGTGATCGCGGGCAGCGACTGCGGTTTCGGGACCTTCGCGGGCTTCGGCGCCGTCGATCCCGCCATCGCCTACGCCAAGCTTGCCGCGCTGAGCGAAGGGGCGCGCGCGGTCGGATGACGCCGCCCCTTGTCCTGTTGCCGGGCATGATGTGCGACGGCAGGCTTTTCTCGCCCCAGATCAAGGCGCTGTCGGACGAACGCGAAGTGGTCGTCGGCGATCTCGCCGGTGCCGCCGATATGGGCGGGCTGGCCGAAGCGGTGTTGAGCAACGCCCCGCAACGCTTTGCACTTGCAGGCCTTTCCATGGGCGGCATCGTCGCGATGGAGATCGTGGCCCGGGCGCCCGATCGTGTCGAGCGTCTTGCGCTGCTGGACACCAACCCGCGCGCCGAACTGCCGGAGGTCAAGGCGCGCCGCGCCCCGCAGATCGCGGCGGTGCGCGCAGGCGGGCTCGAGCGGGTGATGCGCGAGGAACTGAAGCCGAACTACCTCGCCGACGGCCCGCACCGCGCCGAGATCCTGGAGGTGTGCATGGCGATGGCCCTCGATCTCGGCCCCGAGGTCTTCGCCCGGCAATCGCTGGCGCTGCGCGACCGTCCCGACCGGCAGGACGCCCTGCGCGCGGTGCGGGTGCCGACGCTGATCCTGTGCGGCGCCCTCGACGCGCTCTGCCCGGTGGAGCGCCACGAACTGATGCACGCGCTCGTCCCCGGCTCGCGCCTCGTGGTGGTGGAGGGCGCGGGCCACATGCCCACGCTCGAACGGCCCGAGGAGACGACGGCGGCGCTCGCCCGCTGGCTTGCCGACTGAGCGCGCGGGGACGTCCGCTATCCGGTGGCGAGGCGCAGCAGGACGGCACCCGCCCCGAGGATATGGGCAACCGTGATCAGGACGGAGAGGGCGTGCAGCACCTTGAAGCGCCGCGCCTCGCCGGCGTCGGTCGCCCGGTTGATCGCGGGCATCAGAACCTCGCGGGCGAAGACTGTCGTGAGGGCGATCGCGCCGAGGACCGCGGCCGAGACGCCGTCGCCCGCCGCCGCGCAGCCAGCCGCGACGGCCGAGGTGCCGAAGACGAACAGGTAGAACCAAGGGAAGGCGCGCCGGACAAGCTTTCCCGCCGTCGCGGCGGGCAGCGCATTGAACACGAAGGCGGCGAAGCCGAAGGAAAACAACGTCATGCCGCCGAACAGGAGCGCCGTGGCAAGCAGCGCGATCTCGGTCATGGGGCGGCTCCCGTGTTCGTGTCCGTGTCCGGCTTCCTCGCGAGGCCGAGGTAGATGACCGTCCGCAGCGGCAGCGGGCCGAAGACGAAATCGCCCCGCCGGTTCAGCCCGCGCGGCCCCAGGCCGCACATCGGCCCCGCCACCAGCCCGGCATCGGCGAGGCCCTGCCGCATCTCGGACGGCCGGATGAACATCCGCGGGTCATGCGTGCCCCGCGGCAGCAGCCGCAGCACGTCCTCGGCCATCGTGATCGTGGCGAAGCGGGCGACGGGGTTCCGGTTGATCGTGTCGAACAGGAAGAGGCCGCCGGGCTTCAGCACCCGCGCGACCTCGGCGAGGACGCGGGCGCGGTCGCTCACATGCTCCAGCACGTCGACGCAGACCACGATGTCGAAGGCCCCGTCGCCATAGGGCAGCGCCTCGCCGACGCCGACATCGTAGGCGATGTCACGCCCGGCCGCCGTGGCGTGCGCGCGGGCGGCCTCCACGGCCTTCGCGGCGGGGTCTATGCCGGTGACGCGCGCGCCCTTGTCGGCCATCGCCTCGGCCATGAACCCTCCCGCGCAGCCGAGGTCGAGCACGGCCTTGCCGTCCCAGTCGGCATGGCGGTCGAACCACGCAAGGCGCCCCGGCACGAGGTTCTTCAGCGTCCGCACCCAGCGGATCTCGTCCGACCACCACTCGGCCGCGACGGCGTCGTAGATCCCGAGGTCGTTGCGCGCGCGCTCAGCCATTGCGCGGTCTCCGAAGGCGGGGCAGGGCATAGGGCACGCGGGAGCGATAGTCCGCGAACCGCTCGCCGTAGCGCCGCGCGAACCGGCGTTCCTTGAGGATCGGAGCAGCGAGGCAGTAGGCCGTGAGCGTCACCGCGAGGGCAAGCTGATCCGGCGTCCAGACCGGCACCGTCCAGAGCGTCAGCGCGAAGGCGACGTAGATCGGCTGGCGGATGATGGCAAAAAGCCCGGTGGTCGGCATGTCGGGAAAGACGGGCCTGCGGTCCTGCGCCAGCGACATCCAGCCAAGCGCGCCCGACTGCACCTCTGCGCCCGCGTCGTAGCTGGCCTTGATCAGCAGAAGCCACGAGGCGGCGTAGGCGGTGCAGATGGCCGTGAAGGCCGCCCCTTCCGCGCGCCACCACACGGTCCCGCTCGGTGTCCAGAGGACGAACAGCGCGACAAGCTGGAGGGAGGCCACGATGGCGTAGCTCGTCGTCGACAGCGTCCCGCCATGCCCGCCGGGGGCGAGCCGCGCCAGGAGCCGCCCGCCACGCCGCGTCAGAAGCAGCGAATGCGCGAGGGGGAACTGCGCGATCAGGGCGGCGTTGGCGAGGACGTGCCAGGGCGCGGGCACCCGCCCGAGGCTTTCGCTCATCCCGAAGAACATGGCGGCGATCATCGACAGGACGGCGACCGCGAAGATGGTATGGCAGATCGCGCCATAGGCGAGGGCGAGCGCCAGCCGGCGCCGCCCCGGCGGGGGGCGCAGTGTGCCCGCGGCAAGGTCCAGAAGGCGCGTCATCGGTGTCGGTTCGCCTGTTCGCATCGCCGGGAAGATAGGCGGGGCGACATCGCCGGCCAGCACGCCTGACGAAGCGTCGCAGGCGCCGCGCGATCGGCCATGAAAGGCGGGCCGCGGCCCCCCCGGCGCGGGCGGCCGGGCAGGGTGGGACGCGACGCCGCCCGCCGCTTGCGATGGACAGGGGCGGTCTTGCGTGCGATGCTCCCGCGCATGGCGACCGGCTTCTCACGGAGTCGGCTTAAAAGGGAATGCGGTGCGGGGCGAAGCCCCAAGTCCGCGGCTGCCCCCGCAACTGTGAGCGGCGAGCGACCCCGAGTGTGACCACTGGACCGACTGTCCGGGAAGGTTCGGGGAAGCGTCGACCCGCAAGCCAGGAGACCTGCCATCTCCGGCGCATGACGCGCCGCAGTCACCTTGACCCGGGCGGGGTGCCCTGGCACGGAGAGACCGAGATGGACCGGACCGGCCCGCCGACATCACCGTTGCAGAAGCGCCTTCGCCCCCTTGCGCGGAGGGCGCGATGCTTCTGGAACGGACGATCTCACAGCTCGACATAGGGCACCTGCCGCCCGAGAAGGCGGCCGAACTGGGCCATCTGGGCTACATGCAATGGCTCGCGGGCCTGCCCGGCGCGGCGGATTACAGGCGCGCGGCGATGGAGGCTTTCTCCAAGGCGCAGCCCTTTGCGCGCATCTCGCCCGCCGTGGCCGTGTTCTGCGATCTGCTCGTGGCCTCCACCCGGATGCCGCCCCGGCCCCTTGCGATGGTGCTGCCGCTCAGGCAGCGCCGCGGAGGCGCGACCGCGCGGCGTTCGGGCCGCATGATCCAGTGACGCGGCGCGGCGAGACGGCATGAAACGCTTCCCCCCCGAACGCATCGTCTGCCTGACGGAAGAGACGGTCGAGACGCTCTACCTTCTGGGGCAGGAGCACCGGATCGTCGGCGTCACCGGCTACGCCGTGCGGCCCGCGCGCGTGCGCCGCGAGAAGCCGCGCGTGGGCGCGTTCACCTCGGCCGACGTGCCGAGGATCCTCGCGCTCGAGCCGGATCTCGTGCTGACCTTCTCGGATCTGCAGGCCGAAATCGCGGCCGAGCTTCTGCGCGCCGGCGTCACGGTCATGGGCTACAACCAGCGCGACGTGCGCGGCATCCTCGCGATGATCCGGCATCTCGGCGCGACGGTGGGAGCGGGCGCGCGCGCAGAGGAACTGGCCGACGGCTACGAGCGCAGGCTCGCAGAGGTCGCGGGCAGGGCCGAGGGCCGCGACCGCCCCATCGTCTATTTCGAGGAATGGGACGAGCCGATGATCTCGGGCATCGCGTGGGTGTCGGAGCTGATCGGCATCGCGGGCGGGCGCGAGGCGTTCCCGGCCCTCGCCGCGAAGGAGGGCGCGCGCGACAGGATCGTGCGGCCCGAGCAGGTGATCGACGCCGCCCCGGACATCATCCTCGCCTCGTGGTGCGGCAAGAAGGTCCGCCCCGAGAAGATCGCGGCGCGCCCCGGCTGGGAGGCGATCCCCGCGGTGCGCGCGGGCCGCATCGCCGAGATCAAGTCGCCGCTCATCCTGCAGCCCGGCCCGGCCGCGCTGACCGACGGTCTCGACGCCATCCTCGAGGCGCTGTCATGACCGCGCATCGACCACGCCTTGCCTTGCCCGCAGCATCCGGAGGGACCATGCGCCTGCACCTGAGCGCCCTCGTTTTCGCCATGTCCGCCGCAGCCATGTCCGCCGCCGCCGTCTCGGCGCAGGAGGCCCCCGGGCCGGGCGTGTCGGTGGAACTGAACCGCATCGACCAGCTGGACGGCGCCTGCCGGCTGACCTTCATGGTCGAGAACGGCCTCGGCGCGGACCTCGCGGCCCTGTCCCTCGAGACGGTCCTGATCGACGCGGGCGGCGTGGTCGAGCGGCTGACGCTGTTCGAATTCGGCGCGTTGCCCGCCGGCACGCCGCGCGTCCGCCAGTTCGACATCCCCGGCCTGTCGTGCGACGCGCTCGGGCGGGTCCTGATCAACGGGGTCGCGGAGTGCGGCGGCGCGGCGGACTGCGCCGACGCGCTGCGGCTGCGCACCCGAACCGACGTGGAGGTGATCGGCTGATGACACTCGAACCGCTTTCCGGATCCCTCGCCGCGCTGATCGACCTTGGCGGGCCGGTCATAGCACTGCTGATGTGCCTCTCGGTCGTCGTGCTGGCCGTCGTGCTCTACAAGCTGTGGCAGTTCCACGCGCTGGGCGTGGGGCGTCACGGGGCCATCGACCGGGCGGTCGCGGCGCGGGACGCGGGCGCGCGGGGACGCGCGCTGAGCGAGCTCGACGCGAGCCCCAGCCATCTCGCCCCAGTGCTGCGCGCGGCGGTCCGGGACGACGGGAACCTGAAGCCGCGCCTGACGGCGATGGCCGAGGCGCGCCTCGCCGTCGTCGAGCGCGGCTTCCGCCTGCTCGACAGCATCGCGCAGGTCGCGCCGCTTCTCGGCCTCTTCGGCACCGTGCTGGGCATGATCGACGCCTTCCGCGCGCTGCAGGAGGCGGGGCAGGCGGTCGATCCCGCCGCGCTCGCGGGCGGGATCTGGGTCGCGCTTCTGACGACGGCGGCGGGCCTTGCGGTTGCGATGCCCACCGCGCTCGTCCTGTCGTGGTTCGAGGCGCGCGCCGCGCGCGAACGCGCCAAGGCCGACGAGGCCCTCGAGGCGCTGTTCCATCCGATGGCGCCGGCCTCCGCCGAGGCGCCCGAGGCGGTTTCCGCCTTCCGGAACCTTGCCCATGGCACTTGAACGGACGACGTGGCGGCGCCGTCCGGTGACGCTGACCCCCCTGATCGACGTGATCTTCCTGCTGCTCCTGTTCTTCATGCTCAGCTCGACCTTCACGCGCTTCGCGGAGGTGCCGCTGGTCAACGCGGGCGCGGGCGGGGCGCAGGGCACGGCGCCCCTGTTCCTGCGGCTCGGGGCGGAGGGCCTGTCGCTGAACGGCGACGCCCATTCGCTCGAGACGCTTGCGGGCGCGCTCGTCCCGCTCGCCCCCGAAGGCGATGCGCCGCGCACGATCCTGGTGACGCTGGACGACCGTGTGACCTCGCAGCGGCTGGTGGACCTTCTGGTGGTGCTGCGGGCGATGCCGTGGCTTGCCGTCTCGGTGCTGGAGTAGCGCCATGGCCCTCGCGCCCGCCCCGAGACGCCGGCGGTCCCAGCCGATGATCGCCCTCATCAACATCGTCTTCCTGATGCTGATCTTCTTTCTCGCGGCCGCCGCCATCGCGCCGCCCCTCGACGGCGACGTGCGCCTCGTGCGGGCCGAGCGGCTCGAGGCCCGCCCGCCGCCCGACGCCGCGGTGATCCGGTCCGACGGCACGATGGTCTATCGCGGGGATCGCGTCACGCCCGAGGCCTATCTCGCCGCGCGTCTCGCGGAGGGCGACGGGGGCAATGACGGCGCGGCGGTTCTGCGGATCGTGCCCGATCGCGACCTGCCCGCGCGCGATCTGGTCGCGCTGGCCTCGGCGCTGCGGGGCGCGGGGGCGGGCGAGGTCAGGATTGTTACCGAGCGGGGGCTTCGGTGAAGGGGCGCGCTGCGGCGGCAGGTCTCGCCTGCGTGGCCTCGGTGGGCCTCCATGCCGCGGGGCTGACGGCCTTCGCGCCCGATCCGCCCGAGGCCCTGGCAGGCGGACCCGCGCAGATCGCCATGATCGGCAACAGTTTCGAGGACGCCGTCGCGGGGACCCTGACCCCTGTCGCGCCGACCGACCGCGCCCCGCGCGTGGCCGCGACGCCGCCCGATGCCCGGAGCGCGACGCCGCCCGAGACGGCCGGCCGTGCCGCACCCGAGACGGTCGCCGCGGTGCAACCCGTCGTGCAGCCTTCGACGCCCGCCCGCGCGGTCGCGCCCGCGCCCTCCGCCACGGGCCCTGCGCAGATGGAGCCCGTGT
>NZ_JARRSA010000023.1 GCF_029624655.1 Roseicyclus salinarum | reverse complement strand
GGCTTCGTCTCGTTCCCGAACGGCGACACGAAGCCCATCGCCTCTGCCTCCTATTCGGTGCCCACACCTCGGGGGGAGTTGGCCGTCAGCCTGCAGCAGACGACTGCCGTGAACAGCGCCGACGAAAGCATCCTGAGAACCTCCGTCGCTGTCGACTACGACCAGGCGGTCAATGCGTTGTCGAGCTGGTCCCTGAACGGATCGCTCTTGAACGTGGATGTCCTCGGTAACAGTGCCGAGGATCAGGCCCGCGCCCAGATCGGGGTATCCTACAATCATGCCCTGACCCGTGACTGGGATCTCTCGGCGTCGCTGCGCCACAGGATCACCTATCAGGACGGGACCGAGAACAACCGCGCCAGCACACTTTCGCTTTCGCTGGAACGCAGTTTCTCCTTCAGGCCGTGATGGCGACAGAGTCGGCGCGACGGGGCAGGGGACTTATCTGGGGCCTCATCGCTTTCTGTGCCTTGGTCGAGGCGATCCTCGTCCTGGCCGACTACGGGTTTCTTGCGGATCCGCGCCTGCGCCAGAAGGCCTACGACTGGGGCGGGTTCTGGCCGGGCCTGCTGCAGGGCTGGCAGCCGAACTACCCGGGACAGGCCGTGGCGATGTTCTTCACCTACGGCTTCCTGCACGGCGGCCCGCTGCATCTTGTCGTCAACATGGTGACGCTGTGGTCGCTGGGATATGCCGTGCTCGACCGGGTCGGTGCGCTTGGTTTCGCCGGCCTCTATGGCGCATCACTTCTGGGCGGGGCGGCCGGCTTCGGCCTGATCGCGGAGACGTTCAGGCCGATGGTCGGCGCGTCGGGCGCCCTTTTCGGACTCGCCGGAGGCCTTCTGGCCTGGAATTATGTCGACCGCTTCACATTCCGCGAAGGACTCTGGCCGGTGGCGCGCGTGGTTCTGTTCCTCGTGGCGATGAACGTGGCCATGTGGTGGGCGCTTGACGGTCAACTCGCCTGGGAAACGCATCTGGGCGGCTTTCTGGTCGGCTGGATCATGGCGCTTCTGATCGATCCGCGCAGCCGGGCCAGCGTGTGATCCGCCCTGAGCGGCAATGCATCAGGCGGGCGGCGGCCGGTACCGAGATCACGCAGGCCGCGCCAGACCTCGCAGTGGACTGTCCTCCAGCACCCCGTCGATCAGCCTGGCGCACATGTCGGGATCGAGATGGGTCTTGTGGGGCGAGCTGAAGAGGACGTTCTGCAACGCGCGGATGCGAGCCTCCTCCCCGCTTTCGAGCGGAAGCCCCGCAAACTCGAACATGCGCCCGGCTGCTCCGAGAGGATCGGTCTCGATCTCGGAATAGGTCACGAGAAGATATCTCCCGGAACTTGCGGCAATGGACTGCAGGCTCTCGTTCACATATCTCCAGCGCCACAACTCGACTTCGACGAGGTTCTCGTCAGTCGGCTCCGCGAGGCGGTTGGCATCGTCCCTGCCGAAATGGGCCAGTATTCTCGGCACATCCCGGAAGTTTGCCCGGAACGACGCGGTTCCCACGCCATTCCCTATGAAGCGGTTGTACCAGGACTGCAGGTATCCGAACGGATCGCGGACATTGTGCAGGACGCGGCATCTGTCGTCTGCATGCGCCAGGGCTGCCGCCCAGGATGGGCTGCTGTTCAACTTCAGGACCAGCCGCGCCCCCGATATCGCGTCGCGCTTCAGGAAGACCGGCGGCAGGCGCCATTCATGTTCGCCGTCAAGCAGGCCGACAGCACTCAGGGCGCGGCGCAGCCGGGCCTTTTCGAGCGATCCGATACCGGCACGGCCAGCCGCCGTGAGATAGTCCTTGTCGCGCTGGCTGAGCCGGTCGCGCGCGCTTCTGCGCGTGACGGCACCGGATATCGCTTGCCTGAGCGCAGCGAGCTGTTGCGGGCCGAAATCCCCTGAAAACAGCTCTCCCCCTATACCGGCAAAGACACTGCCCGGAATTTCATTGATCTCGCTACGACACACGGTGCTGCGGCTGGCATCAAGGATATCGAGCAGCCGGTTGGACCCCGAACGCCCCTTGCCGGATATCAGGATGTAAGGGTGTTCCGTACCTTGTAGCGCCATGCGGCTTCCCAGCCTTGCCCCGAATGCGTGGACACCGGATGCATCTGCGCAGCCCGGAGGTCAAGGAGCGCGCACGTGTCCCGGATCGGCGACGCGCGCAGAGGCCCTGGATTCAGGGCACACCGATACGCGTAAATTTTACATAATAAACATTACAGGACGTATCTCGCAGCGTCTGAGCCCCGGCCCCGGGGGACAGGTCATGTCCGCCGGCCGGCCGGACCATGCGGCTCCGGATCCGCCAACCCGAACCTCCGGAAAGGCCAATGCCATGCGGCGGCTATCGCATGGCCAGGATTTCCTTCTGCACGCCCGTAAAGAAGGCCGGCAGATCGGGGCCTTCATAGTCGAGTATGCCGCGGGCATGCCGGATGCCTCGCCAGACACCCCTGACATTGGGAAATGTCAGCCGCAGGGTCAGCAGGTCCTTCAGGAACCAGGCCAGGAGCCGCCGGACCACCATGAGATGGAACCGGCGTGTGTGTTTCCACCGTGCCGCAGACTTCGCCCGGACAAAATAGGCGATATTGGCCAGGGTCAGGGTCGTCACCTGCATGCGCTTCAGGCGCGCGGCCGCGGCCTCGACATGATGTACTTTTGCCGCCTTCGACTTCACGAGCAGGCCGTGGCGCGCGTAGCGATAAGTCGCATCGAGGTCTTCGGCTGGCGAATAGGCCAGGAGGTTCCCGTCGAAGGGTTCGTGGACCGCGACCTTGCGCCGGGCTGTCAGCGCGTAGCCGGCTATGAAGGACACCGGAATGACCTCGTTGGCCAGCTCGTCGTTCAGGCTCCATGTCCGGGCACGCTCTTCGGGCAGATCGTAGCCGATGAAAGCGCGTTCCATGCTCATCATCAGAACCTCCCTCTTGAACCAGCGTGCCACGCGAGAGGACTTCGCGATCCGCTGAAACGAGGCGGCCCCCGTCAGGCCCCTCTTCTTCCGCTCGACCTGTTGCCCCCCATCCGGTCCGGCAAACGGCACGTTTCTGAAGGCAATGGCGGCGATGTGTTCTTCGTGATCGGCGGCGTAGAGTTCCAGGATGCGCTCCGCCCCGTCGGGATGCATGAACGAATCGTCGTCGATCAGGAACAGGATGTCCTTCGTCGACGCCGCGATACCCTGATTTCGCTGTGCCGGCAGGGACCGCTTTTCGGCGCGGATATAAGTCAGGGGAACATGTCGGGACAGCGCCTCGATCTCGGCCCTGGCCTCCTCGAATTCGTCGCTTGCATCGACAATCACCACCTCATCCGGGGGCCGCGTCTGCCCATATGCGTGTTCAAGGCACTTCTTCAGAACGGCCCGGCGGTTCAGGGTAGAGATGCACAGGGTCCAGCCCGGCAGGGCACGCGCCGCCATGTCGGCGGACGACCCGGAGATCGCCGCGCCAGCCGGTGCGGTAACGGGTTCACCGCCGCGTGCGAGGTACCGTTCCGGCACCTCCGCCATCGGTCCATCCACCGGGTTCAGGCCGCGGGACCGGTCGTCTTGCGGGTTCCCGGTCATTTCGCCTCCGCGTTGCTCGTCTGGCCCGGTGCGGCGGCCCTGGCGGATGTCCAGCCGAGGGCCTGCAATTGCCTGGCCTCGTACCAGGCCTTCAGTCCGTCATCCGCGTGATCGAAGATCCGCCGCGCGGACCTGACGCCGCGCATCATCCCGCGCATCTGCGGAAGGTCGAAACGACCCGTGAGACCATCCTTGAGGAATTCGGCAAGAATCCGGCGGCGCATGAGAGCGTAATAGGCGCGCTGGAGCGCGCCCTGGTTGCCGCTGCGGCGGATGTAGTAGGCCACGTTCATGGCACTGAGTTCGACGGCCGTCGCCCGGCCTATCCGGCCGCGGGCCGTCTCGAAATGATGAAGGCGCGCGGCAGGCGCAACGATCTTCACGCCGTGGCGGCCAAACCTGTATGTGGCGTCCAGATCTTCGGTCGGCGAATAGGCCATGAGCGCATCCTCGAAAGGCTCCTTCTCGGCCACCGACCGGCGAACCGTGAGAGCGTAACCGGCGATGAATGTCACGTAAGGCGCGCTGATGCGGCCATCCTCGACGGCCCGTGCCGTCTTCACATGGGTGCCGGGCGGATCGAAGGGCACGATTTTCTTGCCCGATGACTGCATGAAGACCTCGTTGTTGATCCACCTGAGGAAGGCGTTCGTCCTGAGCCATCCCCGCAATCCCCGGGACAAGTCGCCGACATCGTTCTTGCGCGCTTCCGTCTCGGGGGGCCTGTCCCGCGACGCCTCCTCGGGCGGCACCGGAACGTGCCGGCATCCGATGGCGGCGATCTCGTTCTCGGTATCGGCCTCGTAGAGTTTCAGGATTTCGGCCGCGCAATCGGGATACATCAGGCTGTCGTCATCGAGCACGAACAGGATGTCACCGGTGGCATGCGCGATGCATCTGTTCCGCTGGGCCGCCCCGGACCTCTTGGGCGCCTCGAGATAGGCAAGCGGAACGCCGGCCGCCTCCGTCAGCGGACGAATGGTGTCCGCATGCTCCTGCCAGTTGTCGCTCGCATCCACCACGACGATCTGCGAGGGCATGCGCGACTGCTGCAGGGCAAGCCTGATCGCACGGGTCAGGATCGGAAGACGGTTCAGCGTGGCGATACACAGCGTCCACGTGAGTTGGCGGCTGGACGGCTCCAAGACGACCCCGTTGGATAATTCGGGAAAAAGAAATGGCTTTTGAGAAAATCTATTGTCTCTCATGGGCATATTGCCATTCCGGCCCCCCGCTGACAACGCACGAATACTCCCGCGAACCGTCCCTGCCCGGCGCAGCGGAACCTGCCGATGGCATGGGCGATGTCGTTCCGAACGCATCCGGTCCTCCGGCTTGATGATCCCGCAAGCAGGACCGACCGGGCCACAGTGCGTTCGGGCGCACGCGGAGCGGAGCCGACCTTCGCACATGCCAGGTCGGACAAGGCATTGCAGCCGGTTAAGACATAGAACTCGGCCGCGTCCCGTACTAAGACTGCACCGCAGAGCGTTCCCGGACGCAACCTCCAGCTGCAGCGAGAAGGCACATGATCCATCCCGTCATCCTTTGCGGAGGCTCCGGAACGCGGCTGTGGCCCGTGTCGCGCAAGACATTCCCCAAGCAGTTCGCGCCGCTTCTGGGTCAGCAGAGCCTCTACCAGATGACCCTCAGGCGCCTCGCCGGCGAAACCATGGCCGCACCGCTCGTCATCACGGCGGAGGAGTTCCGTTTCATCGCCACGGAACAGGCGCGTGCGGCCGGTGTCTCGGACGCCCGCGTCATCGTCGAACCCCTGGGGCGCGACACCGCAGCAGCCGTCCTGACGGCGGCCCTGATGCTCGACGGGCAGAAGGATGCCCTGATGCTCATCGCGCCTTCCGACCATCTCATCGAGGATGCGGACGCCTTTCGTGCAGCGGTCGAGGCGGGTGTTCCGGCGGCCCGGGAAGGCGCCTTCGTCACCTTCGGCGTCACGCCCGAGCGTGCCGAAACGGGATACGGATACCTGGAGCTTGCGCAACCCGCATCCGGCACCGGGCCGGTCCCGCTGCGCAGTTTCCGGGAGAAACCGGACGCCGCCACGGCCGAGGCCTTCGTCGCCAGCGGCGGCTACCTGTGGAACGCGGGGATCTTTCTGGTGCGCGTCGCGAGCGTGCTCGAAGCCTACAAGGCCCATGCCCCGCAGATGATCGACCTGTGCCGCGCCGCCAGAGCGGGCGGCGTGCAGGACCTCGACTTCTTTCGCCTCGCTCCCGAGCCCTATGCCGCCGTGGAGCCAATCTCCTTCGATTACGCGATCATGGAGAAGGTCGATCCGGTCATGGTCGTCCCCCTGTCCTGCGGCTGGACCGATCTCGGCGCCTGGGATGCGCTCTGGGCCAACTCGGCAAGGGATGGCGACGGTAACGCCGCCGTCGGTCCGGTGACGGCGATCGATTGCTCCGGGACCTACCTGCGGTCCGAGGATCCCGACATCCAGCTCGTCGGGCTGGGGCTCAGGGGTGTCGTTGCCGTGGCCACCAAGGACGCAGTGCTTGTCGCGGACAGGGCCCGCGCCCAGGACGTGAAGCGCGTGGTGGACATGCTGCGCAAGGCAGGACAGGCCCAGGCCGACGAGTATCCGCGGTTTCACAGGCCCTGGGGATGGTACGAGACGCTCTGCCTGGGCAGTCGCTTCCAGGTCAAGCGCATCATGGTGAAGCCTGGCGGCATCCTCTCGCTGCAAAGCCACATGCACCGGTCCGAACACTGGGTGGTCGTATCGGGCACGGCCGAGGTGACGATAGGCCAGGAGACGCGGCTCGTGACGGAGAACCAGAGCGTTTACATCCCTCTTGGCGTCCGGCACCGAATGGCCAACAAGGGTCACGTGCCGATGTATCTGATAGAAGTGCAGACCGGAGCCTATCTCGGCGAAGATGATATCGTTCGGTATGAAGATGCCTATAACCGCTCGTAGTACACGGGAAATTTCGAGTGGCCGCGAGGGCTCGGCGGAACGGCTGCCGCTCTGCCGTCTCGGAAAGGTCTGAACACGATGCCTGCGGTGGCGGTCTACACATGCGCAATCGGAAAGCACGACTGGATTCACCGCCCGCGGGTCAAACCCCCGGGCATGGATTTCCTCAGATTCTCGGACAAAAGACCGTTGCGGCTCATGGGGTGGCAGCACAGGGACCTGCCCCCGATCCCGGATGCGCATACCCCGCGCCTCATGTCGCGCCTGCCGAAGCTCTGCCCGCACAAGGTCCTGCCGGACCACGACATCGCCGTCTGGATCGACAGCAGCGTGGAGGTGACGGGAGACATCACGCCGCTCATACGCCGCTTCGCGGAATCCGGTGCCGACATCGCCTTTTTCGCCCATCCCAGCGGCCGTTCCGTTGCCGAGGAACTCGACTTCGCCCTCAAGGGGCGTATCGGCCCGGAGTTCCACGAGGCCGCGGAACGACAGCGACAGAGATATGCAGACGCCGGCCTGCTCGACCACAAGGTCGTGGAAGCGTCGATCATTTTCTATCGTCTCTCGAGCGAGGCGCTCCGGGAGGCGGGCGAGGCCTGGTGGCACGAACTGACCCACTACACCGAACGGGACCAGGTCAGCCAACCCTACGCGATGCGGGACGAACGGCTGCGGATCCACTTGTGGGACTGGCACTTCAAGCAGGAGAACCCCTATTTCCGGCGGCTTCCCCATCGCCCGGGATCGCTGGTGAAGCGCCTGCAGGCCGGCGCCCGCTTTCTCGGCGACAGCCGACTTGACTACCGCTTGGTGCGGTATGCGATCCGGAGCGCCGGATCGGTCAGGCGGGCTGGACTGTCCCTGCTGTCGCGCCAGTGAATATCGGGGCGGCCGGCGTGCGGAAAGCCTGGCGCCTACTTGTAGTCGATCCGCTCCGCCGTCCGCAGCAGGCGGCGCTTGATCCAGAACTCGAGGATGCCGAGAGCCTCGGGCACCTTTCCGATGACGAGGAAGACGGCCCTGAGGGGCGGCACGCCGCGATACGTGAGCCGCAGGACCTGCGCAGGCCAGGCCATGAGCAGGAGAAGGGCCCAGGGCGTGACGAGCGCACCGATGACAGCAGCGGCTGGCAGGACGAGGCCCCAGAGGATCGCACGGCGGCTCTCGACGACCTTGTGACGCTCGGGCGGCGCCCCGTAGAGCGCCACCGCCTCGCCGTATCCGTAGCCGCCCCGGCGGTTGCGGCGCCACCACTGCCCGAACCTCGTCATGGCCACGTCGTGCAGCGTCATCTCATCCTCGAGTTGCCAGATCCGCCAGCCCTTGCGCCGCATCCGGATGCACAGTTCGGCCTCCTCCCCGACAATGGTGTCGGGGTCGTAGCCGCCGACGGCCTCGAGCGCTTCCCTGCGCATCATGACGTCTCCCCCGCAGCCCACCGTCTCGCCCGCCGGCTTCGCCCATTCCGCATCTATGAGCCAGTTCCAGATGGTGGCATCCGGATACCGCTCGCGCCGGCGGCCGCTGACGGCCGCGATATCGGGATGGGCGTCGAGAAACGCGACCGCGGTCTCGATCCAGCCTTGCTGCACCTCGCAGTCACCGTCGATGAACTGCACCAGATCGGGCGGCTCTCCGGTCTGCAGGAGATGAAAGAACCCCGCGTTCCGCGCCCGCGAAACGGTGAAAAGCCGGTTCGGGTCGAGTTCCACCACTTCGGCACCCGCCGCATGCGCGGCCTCGACGCTTCCGTCGGTCGAACCGGAATCGACGTAGACGATACGCCCCACCCGTCCCTGCAGGGAAGCGAGGCTGCGCACAAGGCGCTCGCCCTCGTTCCGGCCGATGGCGACGGCGGCAAGCTTTGCCGTATCGCTCATGCCGCCCGTGACCCGCAGGTGCCCGTTCTGCAGAGACATGGCCGCAGGAACTGTCGATGGCGCTTCATGAATACGAACCAGATGAGACGGGAGCCTTGTCCGAATTCGAGCTATACAGGGGAGGACTGAACACGGCCAGCCCCGGAACGGCCTGCAACCATTCACACAAGTGTGGAATTCTGCGGCCCGAACACATATCCGATGTGGCGTCCGAGACGAGAAATAAGCATGGCCGAGATCGCTGTCATCATTGTAAATTACGGCACCGCCGATCTGGCACTCAGCGCCGTCGAAAGCGTTTTCGCGCGCGATCACGGCGGCTGGACGGTCGAGGTGCACCTCGTCGACAACGCATCTCCCGGTGACGATGCCGAACGCATCCGGCAGAGGATCATTGACCGGGACTGGACGGACAGGATCGTCTTCTACGCCGAAACGGAAAATCTCGGTTTCGGACGTGGCAACAACGTCGTCCTGGAAGCGCTCGCCGTCCGCCCCACCCCTCCCCGGTACGTCTTCCTGCTCAATCCAGACGCCCGTCTCAAGACGGCCACCATCGCCACATTGGCAGGGTTTCTCGAGGCCAACCCCGATGCCGCGGTCGCCGGCGCGGGGATCGACAGGCCGGATGGC
The DNA here is from genome assembly GCF_029624655.1 of Roseicyclus salinarum. GTDB lineage: Bacteria > Pseudomonadota > Alphaproteobacteria > Rhodobacterales > Rhodobacteraceae > Roseibacterium > Roseibacterium salinarum. Next base: position 50,341 of record NZ_JARRSA010000023.1, on the reverse strand, counting down.
GGGCCGGCCGTGTCGGCCGCCTTCCGCTTTCCAGGTTTCGTGTCGGAATTCGCGAATGCCGCGAGGTTCGGTCCGATCTCGCGCCTGACGAAGCGCTGGAGCACGTCGTTGCCGCCCGATGCACCGACGCAGCAGGTCGACTGGGTACCGGGTGCTGCGTTGCTTGCCCGGTTCTCGGCATTGCTCGAAACCGGATTCTTCGATCCGGATTTCTTCCTGTATTTCGAGGAAACAGAGCTGATGCACCGCCTCCGGAAAGCAGGCTGGCAGATCTGGTATTGCCCGGAAGCCAGGGTCGAGCACGTCGCGGGCGCTGCGACCGGCATACATGCAGCCCGCCGGGAGGCACTGCCCGATTACTGGTACGAAAGCTGGCGACTCTACTTCTGCAAGACACGCGGTCCGTGGGGCGCGCGGCTCTGTGCGCTATCCCGCCTGTCGGGCAGCTACGTGCACGTGATACGCAACAGGCTCCGGGGACGCGCGCCGAGCCACGCGCAGGGCTTCACCGCGGATTTCTATCGGCTGTCGGTGCTGCCGCTGTTCCGGAAGATCGAGAATGACGTCTGAAAAACCCAAGGCGCCGCCGTTGCCGCGCGGCCGGACAAACGGCAACCCGCCCGATATCGGGTTCTGGAGCCTCGTGGCGGAGGATTACCGCACGCACGGGCGAGAATTTCTCAACCAGGGTTTCTGGACGCTCTTCTGGCACCGCTTCGGGAACTGGCGGATGTCGGTACGCCCGAAGTTCTTGCGCTGGCCGCTTACGCTGGTCTACCGGCTGATGTTCAAATGCTGCGAGTGGTTCTGCGGCATCAAGCTGTCCTACACCGTGCAGGTCGGACGCCGCGTACGCCTCGAACACTTCGGCGGCATGATCCTCGGTGCGCGGGCGATTGGTTCGGACGTCACGCTGCGCCAGAACACCACCCTAGGGATCGCATCCCGATCCGATCCGAACGCGAAGCCGGTCCTGAAGGATCATGTCGACGTGGGCGCCGGTGCCGTGATCGTGGGCGACATCGTCATCGGCCGGGGCGTGATCGTCGGTGCCAATGCCGTGGTCACCCGGTCGGTGCCGGATTACAGTGTCGTCGGCGGCGTCCCGGCACGCCTCATAAGAATGCGCGATCCTTCGGAAATCGGCGATCCGCCGGCGGCTACGAAGACCGAGAACAAGGCCGCATCAATGCGATGACATCGCGGCGAACCCCACGGCGGGTTGTTCTGCGGAAGGGGCGTGGCCGGCAGATCCCGCGCTGTCACGAAGACCTGCGGACACGGCGATGACGCACTTCTTGCCGCGTATAGGGCCTACTCTCCTGGTTTTCGTCCGATGTTTCTGCCGGGCTCACCGCGCGCGCATAGCCGATCCTGGCTGCAGGCGCCTTCACGGCCTCGTCCGCCGTCTCTGCAGCGGCCCCCAGTTCCAGCCGCCCCCATAGAGCGCCTGCAAGCAGCATGGTCACGGGAGACAGGAAGCCATTTGGAATCAGGTCGACCAGCGAGGCCGCCAGTATCACGGCAAGGACGGCCGTCACCGGCGAAACCCCTTGGCGCCGCCGGTTGAACGCCAGGAGTACGACAGGCAGCGCCAGAAGACCGAACTGGGCGAGATAGCCCACCCAACCCCTCTGGCCGATGGCAACGACCCAGGCGCCATCAGTCGTGCTGATGTCGTTGCCGGTATCGTCGAACACGCGATTCCGGCGCCACCCGCCCCATCCGAACAATGGCCTCTCCTGCGCGCGGGCGAGCAGGATGTCCTCGTTGTCGAACCGGTACTGCAACGACCCGGCGCGCCTTGTGTCGATCGTCTCCGTTATCGACACGAGGCGGTCCGTCGGGATCAGGTCGGCGCCCCGCAACATGGGATAGAGCATGATGATCGCCGCGACGATCGCCGCAAAGAGAAGCTGCGCGCGTGTCCCCAGCAACAGGACCACGGGAAGGAACACGACCGCGATGACCAATGCCCCGAGCGAATTCGCGAGAACCAGGGTCACCAGAAGCCATGCGCCCGCGAACAGGTAGAAACCGCGGCGCCGGGGTTCCAGGCATCGTGACGCCCCGAAGGCCGCCAGCGTGACAGCCGCGAGGAAGATCGCCAGCTGCAGGCCGTGCTCCATGAACACGATTGGGCGAAAGCCGCCGCCGCGGATGTTCTGCACCCAGGAACTGGGGTAGAAACCGTAGACCATCCTGTTGAGCTGCGGCGACATCCGGATCTCGTAGAGCGCCAGCAGGCTGTAGGCCAATCCGCCGACGATCAGGTATCGCAGCAGCAGGACCTGGTTTTCAGGGTGCGCGAAGAACTTTCGTCCGAGAAGAAGCGGCACCACCATCGTCAAACCCACCAGGGCAAACGAAAAGCCGTCATAAAGGCGCAGGGGCGGAAGAACCGTCGAGCCGAAGACCAACCTGTCCCCGTTCGTCAATGCAGTCATCATTGCGCCCAGGACGAGCATCACGATCCCGGCCGTGCCGAAGAAGGACCGCGGGATCCATCCCGGCATGTCGCGGACCGGGACGCCGTTCCGATCACCCCGGCGATACAGGAGGAGGGCACACACGAGCAGCGACAGCGCCGGAACGCTGGCCTTGTTGAACGTGGGCAGAAGCGGGAGGTTTATCCCGATGTCCGGAGGAAGTAGGAAGAACCCGCCCAGAATGGACAATGCGACCGCCTTGGGGAACGGCAGCAGCAGAACGAGCAAAAGGGTGACCAAGGGCCAGACGGCCAGGGCGATCGTGGTCATGGCGTCCCCTGCGATCGTGACCGCGCCGCTCCGCGGCGCGGTCGGAACGCCCGCCACGGGTGCACGCCCCCGAGATCGGAACAGCGCGGGCCCGCGCGGGTCATGGCGTCCTCCCCGCCCCGCTTCCGGACCTCATGGACAGAGCCCCGCGGGCAAGCGCGGGCAGGATCGCCACGCAGCTAGCGTACCGGCGGAACAGCCGTCGGGGATCATTGGACAGCCGCCACAGCCATTCCAGCGCCAGCGCACGGACCAGACGCGGCGCCCGTCTCTGTGTCCCGGCCACGAAATCGATACCGGCCCCGACGGAGACAAACCCGACCGCGGGTAAGGCCCTCAGGGCCCGTGCAGCGAAGATCTCCTGCTTCGGGGCGCCCAGGGCGAGAAGACACAGCCTGGTCCCGGATCGCCCGAGATCCTCGATCAGCGCGTCGGCCTTGGCGGATTCGGGATCAAAACCCATGGGCGGCGACAGAAGCGCAGGGATGTCCAGGCCCGCATGGCTGGCACGGAGCCTGTCCGCCGCCTTGGCGAGGGTCTCGGGCGTCGCGCCCAGCAAGGCCAGCGGGACTCCCAGGTCAGCGCACAATGCGACAAGGGGCTCGACGAGGTCCGACCCGGTGACGAGGCTGATGCGGCGTCCGGCCAGCCGGGAAAGCCAGACCACGGGCCGGCCATCAGCGGTCACATGGGTTTGCGCGGCGTAGGCACGCCGAAACGAGGGATCCTGTCGCAGCTTGACGGCATGGTCGAGATTCATCGTCGCGACAGCAAAGCCCTGCCTGCGCACGAGGCGGCTGCGCAGATCCTCCAGAAGAGCGGCCTGCGACGGAACCGTGATTGCCTCAAGAAGTGCCATGTCGCGTCCCAGGCGCTGGTTCGTCATCTTCACACTGGACCCTACCCTAATTCCACCCGGTCTGGCGGGCCATGCCCGAATGGCGCGCTGCACCGACGCGATGCGGCCTTCACGAGCGGTGGCCATGCCGGCACGATACCGCAGCACCCTTCGATATGATGCTTTCGCCCAAGTGAACCTCGCCCGAAAGACGGGAAAACGGTACGGACCTGCCCTTCCATCGAACCTCGATTAACGGTTTGTTGGGAAAATGACGGTATTTTGAAGTTTCTGGACGTCCTTCGCGCTGTCCTTGCGCTGTCCACGGACGGGGCGTCCTCCCAACCCGAGAAAATCATCAGACACGGACGCCTGCCGCCGGTGCAGAATGGTCAGGCACCGTTCGCATGTCTGAGCCTGCAGCACCCGTCGGAAAGGTTGCGACGATGGACCAGTTCGAAAACCACATCACCGGTCTCGAAAGCCCGGCCACCCGCCTGTTCGAGATCACTCCCAGCGATGCGAGCCCTCTCGCTCTCGCCACCCGCGCAATCTGTGTCGAAACCGACGGGTTTGTTCGGGTGACAACGGTGGGTGGCGATACCGGACGGGTGTTCATACCCGCGGGCGTCCCTTTCCCGCTGCGGGCGACGCATGTGCTGGCAACCGGCACGACGGCAACGGGCATCACGGGGCTTGCCTGATGGGACATCTCGGCCTCGGCCTCCGCCTGGGCATGGTCCGTGCCCGTCCGGCAGAAGCGGCGCCGCTTCTGCCGCTACTCTCTGCCGGACCGAACGTGGCGGGCAGTGCCCCCGAAGGCGGGGTACTGGTCTCGGATGAATCCGACAGCTGGACAATCGGCGTGGCGGCCGCAAGCGTCCTCGCGCGCGAGTATCGCTTCCTGCTTGACGGCGCGGTTGCTGCAGGCCCCGGAACATCGGCAAGCGTGGCGGTACCTGCGGGCAGCGGGGGCCGGTTCTACCGCTTCGAGATCCGCGTCACCGTGGCCGAGGGCGGGGGCGCACGATCCGCCTGGACAGCGATCGCGGCGGGCACGGTTGCCGAGGCGCTGACGCTGAACCAGACGGCGGACGGAGAGCTGGAACTCGACGACACGGACGGCACGATCACCGTCACGATCACGAGCCCCTCATGGTATGCGCACTACGACGCAGGCAACGGCGCGGGCGTGTTCAACTTCGACAGCGGCGCACTCGCCACCGGCCCGGTCAACCTCGTTCCGCCGCAGATCATCGATGATGGCACCCCGGCGGAGGGCGAAGCGCTGACGCTGATCCCCGGTCTCTGGATCTACGACCCCGACGCCGGCGGACTTGGCGCGCCGTCCTACCAATGGCAGGCCGACGGCGCAGGAAACGGCACCTTTGCCAGCATCCCGGGAGCGGATTCCGGCAGCTACACGCTGAGCCCGGGCGAAAGCGGCGACGATGTGCGGGTCCTGGAGAGCCTGTCCGACAACGGAGGAAGCCGCACGGTGAGCAGCGCGGCCGTGAGCGTGGCGGCGCCGGCAGCGACCTTCATGGTGGCATATGCCGGCGGGACACAGCTCCCCGCCCCCGCGGGCAACCCGACGACGGGCATCGTATCGATCGGAGCGGCGGATGCGAACCGCTGGGTCGTTCTTGTGGTGCGGACGATCCAGAACGCGGCGGGAGCGCCGGCGATGAACGCGGTCACGGTCGGCGGCGTGCCCTGCACGACGCTGGTTCAGCCGACATTCCAGAGCCGTTTCAGCGGTATCTTCATTGCCAATGCGAAGATCACGACGGGCGCTGAAACATCCTTCTCTCTTGATTGGCTCATCACCCCGGATGCCGGTGCTTTCGTGCGGGTCGATGCCTATACGATCCTCGCATCAAAGGCGCCGACCCTTGTGAACGCCACCAACGACGGTGGATCGGGGTTCATCGACCTTGCCGTTCAGGCCGGGGATGCGGTCATCGCATCGGTTGTCTTCAAGAACGGTATCGATCCGTCGGGGGGATGGGCAGGTGTCACGCACCGCCACTCCCTCACCTTCGGCACAGGGATTCTCGCGGATGACTGGGGGAGCCTGGCAGACGACCTCTATATCACCGCGCCCTCTACGCTTAGGGTATCGAACAACCAGACAGGCACCCTGGTGGGCGCCCTGCTCAAGGAGACGCCGTGATGGCAGGAAAGGCACGCTTTGCATCCAGCGCACTCGACGGGCAGACCGTGACGCTCTCGGTGTCCAAGGGCGACGTGACACGGGGGCCGGTGACGATAAGCGCGTGGAAGACCACCCCCGCTCTCACCGTATCCGTGAGCCGCTATCCGGCGGACAACGTGCTGCCCGGCGAGGTCGTGATCTTCTTCGTCACCGGGGTCTCCGGGTGGGTGGGTAACGACCACGAGGACCTCGATTTCGAGTGGAACTTCGGGGAAAGCGGCGCGACCTACGAGGTCGCCACCGATCTTCCGGGCGGCCAGAACGCCGATGTCGAGTTCGGCCGTGTCGTGTCGCACGCCTACACGACAACGGGTGTGAAGGACGTCTCCGTGACGGTGCGCGCCCACGGTCAGGTGGTGAAGACGCTCAACCTGCCGGCGTTCACGGTGCAGGACCCAGACACCGTGGCCTGGGATCACGATATCTACGTCGATTTCGGCGAAGTGTCCGGCACGCCCGACTTCATCGGCGCCCCGGTGGCGGGCGGCGGGGTCAGGCACATCTGGTCCATCGAGGGCCTGCAGGCTGTCCCGATCCTGCCCGGACAGAGCACGCGGATCAGCTTCAAGAGGGGTGAGACCTTCACATGGAACGCGTCTGCCGTCGACGTCCCGGGTCGCGCCTACGTCACGAGCGCCAGGTTCGGTGCCGGGGCACGCCCGAAGGCCATCGGCGGCCCCGGCGTCACGACGGGAACGAACGACCTCACGTTCTTCAACCCCGGCACCACGTCGGGCAGCCGCTTCGCCGTCTACGGCATGGATTTCGATGGAACCTACGATCCCGTCACGGGCAGGCACAACGGCAGCGGGCACTGCGAGGTCGTCAACACCCAGGAGGCCAGTGGCGGGGGCGTGCTCTACCGATCCTTCTTCCGGTCGGCCGCAACGGGCATGCGCTTCTATTACAACAGCACCGGCACCTTCCAGCAGGTCGTCTCCAACGCGCTGACCTATGTCGGAATGTGCGATGTCGATGTACGCGACTGGTCAAACTACGGCTCCGGCCAGTTCGGCGGCTGGTCGCGGATCGGCATCACGGGCTGCAACTTCATCCAGAACCCGCTGGCGCTCCTGCGTGACGACAAGAAGGATTCGCTGACGGAGGCAGCGGATCACGGACCGCTGCGTCTGACCGTCAGCGACTACCTCGGGGTCTGCAACTGCAATCTCTTCAGTTCGACCGGCTGGTCGACCTATGGCGACGACAATGCGGTGCAGCCATGCCTGCGCGTCTACCCGGCCTACGAAATCCCCGACGACGGGATCAAGCCGTTCACCATGACGGTGGTCAACATCCAGAGGAACCGGGGAACGTCCAACAACTTCCTGAACTTCGGGCGCAACCGGGACGACGTGGCGGGCCTGGACGCCGGATACATGCCCCGCTGCGCCTGCGTCGTGGACCGCAATGAGTTTTCGTTCCAGCGCCAGAACAACGGATACTTCGTCGTCACGAGCATGTCCGGCGTCTATGTCCGCAACAACGTCGTCTACTATCCCGACAGCTACTCATCGGCGAACCGCAACAACCGTGTGCTGTCCGTCAGCACGCCGAACACGACCCAGTGGTCGTTCGAGGACGGGTATTTCACAGATCCGGTCGTCCTCGCCTTCAACACCGTCGTGTCCGACCGTTCCAACGCCTCGGGCGGCGCTTCCGGGCGACCGCTGGAACTGGTGAAGGTCCCCGAGGAGGAAGGCGCGTGGCTGGGCGCTCCGATCACCGAGGCGCACAACGTTGTCTGGGCGCGCAACCACCCGAACGCGGGGGACTTCACCGACTACACGCCGCTGGATCGCGCAGAGCTCTTCCGGCCCGTCACCGGGTCGGCGGCCATCGACGCGGTATCCTCGGGAAAGATCCCGGTGCGCGATTTTGCCGGCAACCTGCGCGGGGCGAACACGAATGCCGGGGCGCATGACACCGAGAGTGCGTCGGCGGGCACCGTACCAGCCCCCGTGAACGCCACGCCCCCGACGATTGCAGCGCTTTCGGCCTTCCCGGGGGAGTATTATGTAAGTGATGCGGGCGACTGGTCGAACTGGTCCCTGTTCGACCGCTACGCCGCGGAGTGGCAGTGGCGACACGACGGGACTCCGGTGACCGAGAGCTTCCTGAACTTCTGGAGCGAAGACGGCGTTGTCCGGTGGATCGCGGACGCCGACCCCGGAACGCCGACATGGACGCAGGCCTGGCGGCGCAGGAATGCCTCCGACACACCAGCCCAGGCGAACGGCACCTATAACGAGATCGGCGGTATCGCGACTGTCAGCGAGACGATCAACCCCGGCCTCGGCGCGCATACGCTCTGGGTGGTGTGGAAGGCGACGAACAACACGGTCGACCAGGGCCCGGTCGGCCTACCCAGCACCAGCACGGGCAGCGTGCAGATCGCGACCACGGATGCGATCTGGACATTCGCCGGCAACGGAGACGGCACCTACCGGGTGACCCGGACCCCGACTAAGACCGGGAACCTGACGTGCCGGATGACCGCCACGAACCGCTCGGGGCAGAGGGTGTCGGCGGAAAGTGCGGCCGTTGCGCTTGGCGCCTGAAGACAGGTGCAAACGGTGCGCGACAGGCGCGGAGCGGGGACGAGAGCCTCGGCCGCGCCGCCAGAAAAGCGTTGTCACCTATCGGGCGTTATCGCATGGTTCCGCTGCTTTCCAGCAGGTGTATCGATGGGCGGGAAGCACATTGTGACATGAAATCACCCGGGGTCCGGAGGGTCGTCTTGAGGCACGAAAACCTCGCCAATGCCGTGATCATCTACGGTTCCGTGAGGTCCGGCACCACCATGTTCCGGCTGATGCTGCGGGGTCATCCGGCTCTCCTGGAGATCGGAGAGAAACGCTACATCACCTGGTACAGCCGCTTTCAGCCAGACGGGACGCTGAAAGTCGATCACCGCAACCTCTTCGTGGACCGCGTCTTCGTGAAGCGCGGCTTCGGGAAGCGCCCAGATCTCGACGGCCTGGACCTGATCGACGATCTGGTCGGCCAGCGCAGGCAGGGGCGCGAAGGGCTGTCGGTGATCACCTTCCATGCCGATCTGCCGAAGATCCTGCGGATTTTTCCCGATTGCCGCATACTGCACATCGTCCGCGATCCCCGGGATGTCGCCGTTTCTGTGCGGCGGCTGGGATGGGCCGGCAACGCCTACTTCGCGGCCGATCCGTGGCTGGCGGCCGAGCGCGATTTCGAAAAGGCGCAGCCGCATCTGAGCCCAGGACAGGTACTTACCGTGAAGTACGAGGATCTCGTGATGACGCCCGAACCGGAGTTGCACCGGGTTTGCGACTTTCTGGGTGTCGCCTTTGACCCGGGGCTGTTCGGCTACACCGAGAACACGAACTTCGAGAAACCGAAGGAATCATACGTCGAGCGGTGGCGCAGCACGCTTTCGAAGCGGGATGTGAGGCTGGTCGAACTGCGCTGCGGCGCATTGATGGAACAGCGTGGCTATGTCAGGGCGACCGAAGACGCGAGACCCCTCTCCGGGACCGAAGTCGCCTACCTGAAATGGGACAATCGCGCGCGCAAGCTGGCCGGCGACATGCAGACCTTCGGGGCGATAAACGTGATCGGTGCGCAGCTCGGCGCGAAGCTGGGATTGCTCAGGATGCGGGATCACTTCAATCGCCGGATCCACGCGATCACGAACGCGAACCTGAAATAGGCCACCGGCCTGGAAGCCTCCCTTGCCAGACCGCGCACGCGTCGGTTTCGCTTGGTCAATTGGCGATCCTTCGCGCAGAACCGGCAAACTTCTGCTCAAGGCGCGTGCTTGCAGATAGCGTTATTCTCCCAGATGAAGTAATTTGAAATACACTTGTCGGAGCAGCGCCCGAGAAACCGCGCGGGATGGGGATTTGACGCTGCTTCGACCAAGGCTGTTCATCAATTCGAGAGGATTGGTGTAATAATAAGGAAAAGGGACAGCCACAAAGGCTGCTCCAAAGAAAAACAGGGCAAACTCGAGCAGTAGCCCAAAAAAAACACGAGACGCGAAACATCACGTTTTGCGCCAAGGCTTTGGTTTGTCTCGTAAAAAAAAGAGGCAGAAAATGGGGCATGGCTTCAGGGGCACATCGGCGAATTCGGGCAATTGCTTCGGCTTACTTGGGGGCACGCCCCCAGCGATAATCAGGGCGACGGCCGATCGTTGCAATCGCGTCTGCCCGGATCAAGCAACGGAAAGATCCATGAAATGACGGCCGAAGTACGCCCCCTGCACGACAGGGACATGCTGATGCTGGCGCAACGCCTGCGCGAGATGGACCGACTGGAAATCGCCTCGGTCATGCCGAACGCGCCACTGGAGGAGGCGCTCCTGCAGTCCGGCCGCGCCAGTGTACGTTCCCGCGCCGGTTTTTGGCATGGCGAACTGGTCGCCTGCTGGGGCATCGTACCGCGAGACGCGCAATCCACGCAGGGCGCTCCCTGGCTTCTGGCCACGGATGCGATCGACGATCCCGATGTCCGGCGCGCCTTTGTCAGACACGGCCGAGACGAGATGCACCGTCTCGTCAACGGCTTTCAGTATCTCTGGAACATCGTGCACCGGGACAACGGCCCGGCACGGCGCTGGCTTCGCGTCATGGGTTTCGAATTCCGCGACCCGCGGGAATACCTGATTTCGGGCGAGCCCTTCGTCCGTTTTGAAATGGAGACCGCCTAATGTGTGTTCCATTTCTGATCGATCTTCTGATAGAGGCAAACCAGAACGGCCAAGGCTCGGGAAATCCCACCCTTCCGCCGGTCTTCCCTCCCCCGGACCCGGAGGAGCCGGATACTGAACCTCCGCCTCCGCCGCCTCCGACACCACCCGAGCCGGAGCCTGAGCCCGAGCCCGAGCCCGAGCCTGAGCCGGAGCCTGAGCCCGAGCCTGAGCCTGAGCCCGAGCCTGAGCCTGAGCCTGAGCCCGAGCCGGAGCCCGAGCCTGAGCCGGAGCCTGAGCCCGAGCCTGAGCCTGAGCCCGAGCCTGAGCCGGAGCCTGAGCCCGAGCCGGAGCCTGAGCCTGAGCCTGAGCCGGAGCCTGAGCCCGAGCCGGAGCCTGAGCCGGAGCCTGAGCCCGAGCCTGAGCCTGAGCCGGAGCCCGAGCCTGAGCCGGAGCCTGAGCCCGAGCCTGAGCCGGAACAGGAACAGACTGGCCGGGAACAGCCAATTACTGAAAACATGCCTGTGGCTGCCGGGCGGGTGACCACGCTCGACACGACGCTCGAGAACGTGAGTTCGATCACGATCACCGGAAAACCCGCCCTGGGCAACCTGACGGTCAATCCGGACAAGACGTTGGCATTGGTGCTGACCGGAACCGATTACTCGGGACCGCTGTCATTCGAATACACCGCGACCTTCGAGGACGGAACGACCCAGACTCTGAGCCATACCGTCGAGGTCCAGCCCTTGACCCAGCTCAAGGGCTGGGCCACCGGCGAAAACATCTACATGCTCGAGACCGAAGAACGCGGCGACCTCGTCGTGGAGCACGGAGACGAACACCGTGCAGTCCACGTGACGAACTCGGGAGCCGGTCTGTCGAGGGCCGATATCGCCGCCGTGCACGGTGTTGCGAGTTCAGAGGTCACCGCGTCATGGCTTCTTGAACACCCGGAATATGGTTCGACCCCCGACCTCGCGCTCGACGAGGAAATGGGGCGTGAACTCTGGGGGGCGCTTACGGACAACCCCGGTTCACACTGGCTTCTGCTCGAAAAGGGATACGAATACGACATCAACATCCTTCCCGAAGGCGCCAGCGGGGAATCCGAACTGCATCCGCTCTATATCGGGGCCTATGGCGAAGGGGCGCATCCCCTGCTGTCCACGGTCATCAACCAGGGCAGCCTGGGATCGAACATCGTGGTCCAGGGCATCCAGTTCGGCGAAGATCTCGACCTGAAGAACGGCGCCAACGTGCTTCTGAGCAATCTTGTTCTCGACGGGAACATGCTCACGCTGATGGGCACGCGCGGCAACATGATGGAGGGGGTCACCCTTCGCGACTCGGCAATCTATGACTCGGTCAAGGATGAGGCCGTCGGGGATCGCTGGGGGGACGCCGACCGGGTCCAGGGACTGTTCGCCAAGAGCATCGACGGCCTGCTGATCGATGGCGTGTTCTTCGACCACAATGGCTGGGAGGAAGGCTACAGTCCCGACGGGGACAAGGACTTCGGCCAATGGCCGAGCAAGATGAGCCACAACGTCTATCTTCAGTTCGACATCTCGGACATCACGTTCCGGGACAACATCTCCATGCGTGCGGCCTCGGCCGGCGCACAGATCCGTCCCGGCGGGTTCATCGAGGACAATGCCATCATCGACAACGATGGTGGCCTTGCGGCTAATGCGGGCGAGTCCGCGGGCGATGGCACTACAACCGGCCACTTCTCGTTCCTGTCGGACAATCTCGTCACGTCAGGGGGCGCGAAGGAGACGGACCAGACCTCGTCCCTCACTTGGAGCCTTCAGCCCATCGTTGCGGCCAGCCTTCTGGACAACATCATCGCCCATCTGGCCGACCCCAACAATCCTGAGGAGTTCGCGGAGAAATTCGGCAACGGTGCGGCGTCCATCGACCGCGACGCCTACTTCGACGACACCGTGGTCTACAACTGGATCGCGCAGAACTTCTGGGGCAACGCACTCCTGAAGAATGCCGACAAGAACGTGGAGAACGTGGACCCGGAACTGGCGGATCAAACCACCATCCAGAACTTCACCGCCGCGCTTCTCGGCCAGTCTAGTGCAACGATCGACGATCTGGGTGAGTTCATTCGCGCACAATTCGCCGAAGGTCTGCCCAACGCCGTGACGTCCGACGACATCATCGCGTATTTCCAGAAGACCTTCGGCCTGTACGACGCCCCGCGGACGGAGGCGGAAACGGTTCGTTTCGTGCCTAACGATCTGGCCGACGGCGTTCGCTGGGACAACAGGATCAACTGGACGACAGAAGATCTGCCTGGCACCGTCGAGGGCGACAGCGTCGATCTCGGGGGTAACTGGGTGATCTTCGGGACGATCACCGGCACGATCGAGAATCTCGAATTCGGCTCCGGCGGTCGTCTCGCCCTGACAAGCGGACGCCTCAACGTCGACGGCGAAACGAGTGTCGGCGCACTTGGCGGTGAGATCGACATCAGCAGGGCCGGCCAGCTCTGGATGAACGACTACCATGACGAAGATGAACTCGACATCGACGTTGAAGGCGGGCGTTTCGCCAACAAGGGCTTCTTCGACGGGCTGCTCGACATGCATGTCACCGGCGGACAGGCGCTTCTGGGCGTCGACGACGCCGAGATGGAACTCAACCAGGGCAGCGTTCTGACCGTCGAGAGCAGCAAGGCGAAGGTCGGCTTCGACGGCCGGGAGGACGGCGTCTCGATCCTCAGGATGGAGACCGGAAGCGAGTTGCGCATGGTGGCCGACGCCGACGGCTTCAGCACGATCGGCGAATTCCGCTCGGGTGCCCTCGGCGATACGCCGAAGGTGCTTTCGGCCTTCGACATGGGCGAGGGAACGCTCTTGATCGATGTCGGCGCCATCGCCGGAGGGCAGGCCCGCGAGGAGGTGCTCGTCGATACCGACCAGATCGTCGGCATGTTCGACGGGGTGGAGTTCATCGGGCTCGGTCCGGACCAGGACGCAACGCTGACCGTGGACTACGACGCCGACCGGGTGACCGTCACCCTCGGGGTGGCTGGCCAGGGCTCGGGGCAGATGAGCGTGACGACCGTGGGCGACATGCTGAACGCTGCCGAGGACGCCGAGATCTGGGACAGCCTGACAGAGGGCCAGGGCACCTACGAGGAAGCGGACAGCGATGTGCCGGAGCCGACCCTCGGCGAGGAGGAAGACGTCGCCGCCTGACCGGTGCAAGCCCGGCGATTTTCGCATGCGAAACGGGGGCCGCGTCGGCCCCCGTTCTTCGTCCGGGCCGTATGATCAGCCGCGCCCGGCCAGCCATGCCTCGAGATCGCGGCACAGTGCGTCGGTCACCGCCGCCCCCGAGAGGACTACCCTGCCCCGCCGCACCTCGATCCGCAGACCATTGGCGATTTCGCGCGGAGAAGTGACCCTTTTCCCCGGCCTGGGGTCTGCCTGTGCGGAAACCGTGGCAAGTTGCGCGTCGAGCATCGCGCGTTCGGCGCCCGCATCGGTCGGCGCCGCGGCCTCGAGCGCGGCCGCCACGCGCCCGGCTGCCCCTGGATCGCGGTCGAGGAGGCCCGCCAGCGCCAGGCCCAAACGCTCCGGGATGGCGGCGGGATAGCGCAATGCATGGCCGAGGGCCTGGTGCACCCGCACGAAGGAGCCTATCTTGGACCGCTTGGCAGGGCTCGCCGAGGAGAACAGCGCTGCGATCGCGGCGGGTGTGTCGGGATAGAGGCCGAGCCTCGCCGCCTCGGAAGCCAGCCGGGCGCGTTCGTAGAACGAGATGCCGGAGCGGATCTCGTTCTCCTCGACCATGGCCAAGTAAGCGTCGGCCGAGCTCTCCGGACGCCGGACGAGAGCCAACGCCTCCCCTGCCCCGATCGCGCGCAGCGCCATGACACGGCGGAGCCCTGAAATCAGCCCGTAACGCCCCTGCCCCGCCCCATCGACGCCATCGTCGCCGCCGAGCGGCACGACTTCGACCGGCACCTGCTGTCCACGCGCCCGAAGCGAGGCCTCGAGCGCGGCCATTTCCTCGGGGTCGAAGGCGATGCGGTCGCGCACCAGGTGCCCCGTCTCGATCGCGTCGAGCGGCAGCTTGACGATGAGCCGCCCTTCTTCGCGCGCGGCGGCCAGCACACCGGCCACCTCGGCGAAGGCGGCCTCGGTTGCCGTCTCGCCGGCCACTCGCGCGATCGGCGGACGTTCCCGGAAAGTCTCTGCGGGGCTTGCCAGAGCCTGTTCGGAACCACCGAAAAGGGCTGGTGTCAGCCGTTTGCGTTTCGCCATTCTGGTCCCCTCCCCTATTCCGCGGCCTGCTGGGCGGCCAGCTCGTCCCGCCGCCAGGCGCCCACCAGAAGCCGCTTAAAGCCCGCATAGGTCTCATCGAAGGCCGCCCTGCCCCGCGCATAGGTCTCGCGGTTGAAATTGCGGTAATCGGCTTCGTAGATGCCGGCCACCTGTTCCCCCGCCTGCCCGATCAGCGCGGTGAAGTCCTGCCGCCAGGGGCTGAGGCTCTGGCCCATATATGCCTGCATCAGCGCCGCCATCTCGGCCTGCTGGCTGCCGTCGTAGCGGGTCAGCACCGCGCGGACCGCGTCCCATTCGAAGCGCGTCTCGCCGAGACCCAGCGCACGGGCGGCCATGTTCTCGCTCTCCTCGATGGAGCTGAACGTCATGTGCAGCATGTCGAAGAAGCGGCCCGTGGAGTCGAACTCTAGGAACGAGGCACCGAGCGGTACCAGGAGGATGTCTGCCGCCGCCAGCGCATTGATCGTGAGATAGCCGAGGGCAGGGGGGGTATCGAGGATGACGAGATCGTAGCGGTTCAGGACGCCATCGGCCTCCAGGCGCGCCCCCAGCGCCTCCCAGAGCTTCCAGCCGCGGCTCGCCATGCGCCAGACCGGGATCTGGAACTCCGCCCAGTAGAGGTCGAGCTGCGCCCCGATGAGGTCGATGTTCGGCCAGTGCGTCCGCTGCACCAGATCGCCTGCAGAGAGCCTCAGCGCCTCGTCCAGCGTCTCGTCGAGACTTTGCGGGGCTTCTCCCCGGTCCAGACGTCTCCGGTTCTCCTCGCGCTGGTGCTCGGCGTAGTGGCGCGCCAAAAGCGGGAAGACGGTCTGCCATTCATCCGCGATGCGCCCCCCAAAGATCGAGGTCATCGAGCCCTGGCTGTCGAGGTCGATCACCAGCACCTTGTAGCCGTCCAGCGCCGCCGACATCGCCAGGTGCGCCGCGGTCGAGGTCTTGCCCACCCCGCCCTTGAAATTGGCAACGGCCGCGATCTTGGCCGGCAGGCCGGCGGGACGGTAGGGCAGGTATCCCTTCGACTTCGACCCTTCCGCGGCGAAATGGGCGCGCAGGCGCAGGACCTCGTCGAAGGTGAACCATTTCGCGCCGCCCTCCGTCTCGGTCAGGCCCTGGGGCAAATCGGGGTTCTGACGCAGGACCCGGCGGAAATGGGCCGAGGCCACGGGGATCAGGTAGCGGGTGATCTCCCATGTGGAGAACCGCCGCAGGCGCTTCTCGCCCCGTTCATCGAGGCCGCGGCTCGACAGGTCCGTACGCCCCCGGGCACAAGCCTCAGCGAGCCGGGCGAAGCCGCCCGTGGTCATGGGCGGTCCCATCTCGTCGAGCGCACGCTCTGGTGTCACGGAGAAGTACGGGGGAAGATCCTCAGGCAGGGTCATGGCGGCCTCGCTGCTCGATGTGCCGTGTTTTTACTAGAATACCGGAAAACGCGTTACATGGAAGCGAAACCGTGACATGGGCGTGGGTTTCTCAGTAAATCCTGGGCGTGTCGCAGGCGCCCGGTTTGGTCGACGGATTTTTTCCTAAAGTTATTTATGGTTATTGATTCAGTTAAGGAGTCAGAGAGCTTCAATAATACACTGAAAATTTTGATTTTTTTTTAGGCTCACCTGCTTCACCCGACTCCGGTCCCACGATCACCCGACTCTGAACCCACGACAAGGCGACTCCAGACCCACGATTCAGGCTCCCTCTGCCCGGGGGGAATCGCTGGACGCCTTATCCACAGCCCTCTAGGCTCAGCGTCACCGAAACCACGAAGAACAATCGGGCGGGCAGGACAATGGCGAGTGCCGGGACAGGCAATGCGGAGGGTGGCCTTACGCCTCACGGGGATTTCTTCCTGTGCGATATCTTCGATCCCGTGCCCAAGGGCGACATGGGCACGATGGAGCATCCCGTCTTCTCGCTCACCACACGGCCCGACCGGCGCATCCTGACCTACGAGCATAACGGGGTCGAGGTCACCGTAACACCGTCGGTGAAGGGCAGAGCGACGATCTTCGACAAGGACATCCTGATCTTCTGCACGTCGCAGCTCATGGCCGCGATCAACATGGGACGCCCGGTCAGCCGCACGCTCCAGCTGACGGCGCATGACCTGTTGCTCGCCACCAACCGAGACCGGTCCGGGGATGGCTACCGGCGGCTTCGCGACGCCTTCGAGCGTCTGGCGGGCACGCGGATCACCACCAACATGACCACCGGTGGTGTGGAGGTGACGCAAGGCTTCGGCCTGATCGAGGCTTGGCAGATCGTGCGCCGCACCCGGGCCGGGCGCATGGTCAGCGTCTCCGTGACCCTCTCTGAATGGCTGTACAGAGCCTGTCTCGCCAAGTCCGTCCTGACCCTCAGCCGTGACTATTTTCGCATGCGAAAGCCGCTGGAGCGGCGGGTCTACGAACTGGCACGAAAGCATTGCGGGCGGCAGGACGAATGGCGGGTGTCGGTGGACACGCTGCTCAAGAAATCCGGCTCGGCCTCGCCGCGGCGGGTGTTCCGCGCCATGCTACGGGAGATGATCACTGCGGACGCCTTGCCCGATTACCGCCTGGAGGAGGAGCCTGGCGACATCCTGCGGGTCACGCCGCGCGACACCGTCATCGAAGCGGCAGGGCGGCCGGTCCTGTCGTCGGAGACGCTTGAAGAGGCACGGCGGCTCATGCCGGGTTGGGATGTCTACGCGCTCGAGGCGGAGTGGCGCCGCTGGTGGGTTGAGACCGGGCGGCCACGGTTGCGTTCGGCGGACAGGGCTTTCCTAGGTTGGGTAAGGGCTGCAGGCAAGGGTGGAAAAGCCGGTCGCGAGCGCAATGAGTAGGGGCGCAGTGTTCATAGGTCCAAGGCTTAATGTGATGTGCTCTTTTCCGATGGCCTGCAGTGCAGTCTTGGTGTGATGAGGCAAATGCTGCTGTTGCGCCAGCACACGAGTTTCCTCGAGCAGTAGTGCTGTCGGCCGAGGGTCCTGGTTGTCGCTCCGGACTTGTCCATCCGCGTGCCCACCGCGAGAGATCTGCTACGCCTTGAAAACGATCTCGCGAAATGCCAGGCCCCGTCGTTCCAGAAAGCGCGCTTGCCGGGTGCTCAATCCATAGAAATGGGCAAACAGCCGCCATGCCAGCCAGCGTCGTTGCCCGACAAGATGGTTGACGAGATCCGTCTGACGTTGGCGTGTCTTCTTCGTGATCTCGCGTATCGACGGGTCATGCGCCCGCGCGCGGAATTTGCGGATCCAGCGATCGAAGCTTATGGCGTCGAAATGTGCGAGCTCGAGAGCACCCATTTCCGGGCTGATCTCGTCCCCCCAGACCGACACGTTTTCGCCGTTGACGGAGGAAACATGCGTTCCCAACTCGTCGATGAACGCGTCCGTGCGCACGAACTGCTTGCCGCTTATGTGACCTAGGACACCTCGGGAAAAGAAGCCGCCGAAAGGTCCGTATACCAGAAGGCGCACTCGCCGCCGATCCAGTGCGACAGGCCAAGGGCGGCGAAACCAAGTGCTTCCAAAAGCCTCCCCGAGATCGTCGCCCGGTCCCCAAACGGCCTCGGCTACCGGCAGGCGAACCGAGATCACATGCTCAGGAATAGTCGCAAGCGCTTCATGGATCGGATGGCGCTCGATAATGAATTCGTCCTCATCGCATATGAACAGCCATTTGCTTGTACAAAGGTGCTTTCCATAGGCATGGACTTCGCGGCGTCTTTTTATGAACTCGTCCGGTCGTTGAATTCCACGGGCGTTCCAGAACTCGTCGTCCAATGCGATAACTTCTGTGCCGGCCGGAAGCATGCTGGCGTCAATTTCCCGCGCGTCCAGATCGGCCCGCCCACCATCGAAAAACGCGTAAACTCGTTCGGCGCCGATATCAATGTAGTGGTTCGCAAACCTGTAGAGTTCGGCTGCGCTCGGCTTTACCATTGCGACGACGGAAAAGGTCATGTCGAATAAATCCCAGTAAACCGAATGCCTCGGGGTGGTTCAGCCTGCTTGGTGCCGGTTTCTGCGGCGGACGACGGAACGTTCGTGCTTGGGCACCGCAAACCGCCGCAAACCAAGCCGTTTTTTGCATGAGATGAGGGCTGTAGTCTAATTTCCGGCATAGTGCGTACAAGCTTCGGATAGTGCGGTACAAACGGAGGGAGCCAGTCAAAATGGTACTTCGTAACAGAACGCGTCGATTTCTTTCCGATAAATGTCCCTCACCAGTTCGACGCACTCCTCGTCATAGTACGTGGCCGTGTTCTTGGCGACCCTCACATTTCCCTTGGCATACACCGAAGATATGTTGATCCTCTCGCCTATTTGCTTGGAGACGCGCGCAACATCGGCCTCCAGGTTCTCGTACTTGGCCACATAGTCGACCACGATCTCGTCATCGATCGCGTAGACACTCCAGTTTGACCTAAGCGGAGGACGCACGCGTTGTGGATCGGGTGCCGAGACGTCACGAAGCAGTTTCAAGAACTCCTTGAACGCAACGCCTTTCCGGTGTCCCCCGCGCCAGAAGTAGTCCGAGACCGCATGATCCCAGGGATTCCGGACGAATGCGAACTTGAATGCATCGTCCCAGAAACTGTCCGCATAGGCTTTGACGACCGCCGCGGAGCTGTGGGGCCCCGCATCGAAACCATGCGTGTAACGGAAGTACTTCTTGATTGCGGCGTTGAAACGGTCGGGGAACAGGGAACCGCTCAGGTACAGAGCCGGGTCGAGCCGGCCTAGCCGAGCGCCCTTGGCCGCGAGGCTTCGGCATGCCCGGTTGGGGTATATGCCATACTTCATGGCATCCGGCCAACAGCCGAGCATGACGTCATCGTCGCCGAAGTTCTTCGCCAGGGCCACGGAAATCGAGGATCCGGCGGTCTTTCGCGAATGAAGAAAGATGTAGTTCTTGCGGTGGCTGATTATCAAACCGGAAATCCATCCTCCGACCGAGGGACATTCTCCCGTCAGGCGGCTTCGGCAAGGCCCCGGAAAGACGGGTTCTGCTCCAGCAACTCGGCCCAGGGGCCAATGCCGACGATCTTTCCCCGATCGAGGACGACAATGCGATCGCAGGACTTCACGGTACTCAGGCGATGCGCGATGATCAGGATCGTCGTGTTCCCCGGAATGGCCTCTATGGCTGACATGACGTCGCGCTCCGTGACATTGTCGAGCGCGCTGGTCGCTTCGTCGAAGACGATGAGATCGGCGCCCCGGTACAAGGCCCTGGCGATCCCGATCCGCTGTCTCTGGCCGCCTGAGAGCCGCACACCGCGTTCTCCGATCTTCGTGTCGTAGCCCGCAGGCAGGTCCCCCTGCACGAAGCCTTCGAGTTGGGCAATCCGACCCACGGTTTCGACCCGCTCGCGATCTAAGCTGCGCGGCGGCACCCCGAATGCGATGTTTTCGGCGATGCTGGCATCGATCAGGAAGATCTCTTGCGGCACATAGCCCACGCTCTGCTGCCACATGCGCCGGTTGCCGTCGTCGATCGCGACGCCGTCCGAAAGAAGGGTGCCTTCAGAGGGCTCGAGCAGCCCCAGGACGATGTCGGCGACGGTGGTCTTGCCGGCTCCGGTTCCACCGACGATGCCGATGCGTTCCCCGGCCCTGATGGTCAGGGATGCGTCGCTCAGGCTGTTCGTGTGCGCCTTGGAATAGCGGTAGGAGATGTTCCGCAGCACCAGCTCCGACTTCAGGCCAAGCGGATCGTGGGCTGAGTTGGGTCCCGGAAGCCGGGATTTCGACGTCTGCAGGTCTTCGTACAGTTTTTCAACTGCCGCTGCCCCGAACTTCATCTTCGCGATGTTCGAATAGATGCGGGTGAGTTCGGGCATCATGCGCTGCCCGGCGAACGCGATGAGCCCCAGAAGCGGCAGCAGTTCGCCCAACGCAGGGCTTCCCGCTTCGAACTCCGCCCGGCCGAGAAGCAGCAGGCAGAGCAGTATCACACCCCCGAGGGCGAGCGTCTGCAAGAAATATCGTGGAAGGTTGCCGATGAGCTCGGACGTCATTGCCGTCTGCATGGTTCGGAAGGAGGAGGCGCTGAACCGGTTCAGGTAGGCTTCCTCGTGCCCGTGGAGCTTCACTTCCTTGATGCCGGCCAGAACTTCCTTTGTGACACGATGCCGTTGCTGGTTGGATTTCAGGCGCAGTTGTCCGAGCTCGTTGAGCTTACCGCGGACGATCGCGAAGATGACCGCATATGACCCTCCAAATATCACGAAAGCACCGATGGCGACCGCCGGGTTCACCCAGATCAGGAGCATGATGATCGCAAGGACCGTCAGGCCCCCCGCGACCACTTCGGCGAGGGGGCGGAAGAAGGACCCCACGGTCTGCTGTGCCTCGGACAGCACCCGGGTGCTCATCTCTGCGGAATGGCGGTCGAGGAAGAATTCGTAGGAGTGACTCAGGTAGAGGCCGAGAAGTTTCCGGCTGATGGTGTGGCTGCGCATCTGCGAGTAGCGCGTGATCACGTAGGTTCGCGCCAGTTGCAGCCCGTTCGACAGGACTATGACCGCCAGCGTGGCGAGCCCGAGCGCGACCAGGAACGAGTAACTGGATTCGAAGCCGAACGTCTCATACGCCCAATTGAATTGCGGGTTTTCCGTAATTCTGGACGGATCGGCGAGGACACTGAGGAACGGGAACAACGAACCCACCATGACCGCTGTACTCAGCGCCGCGACGCATACCACGGCCAGGACGATCCATGCATTGCGCCGCTCACGCCGCTCGAGCAGGCTCCAGGCTTTCTTCAGCGCCGTGAAATCAAACATGCTCATGCGCCCCGGCAGTCCAAGCTCCGGGGCTTGAATGGCGGAAATTCTGGGCGACTTGGGGGCGGAATGAAGGTGTCATGGGTTCCTGCCGTCCATTGTTGAAACCAGCTACATGCGCGCGATCAAGTGGCTGTCGCATAGGTGATCTAACGCCCGCGTGACGTGGAATGCAAACTCACTGGGTCGGCGCGGTTCCCGTCTGCGCCGGAAAGCCCCCGGGTATATGATCCTCCATTCCCCTCGCGCGTCCGGCGTTCAGGGTCTCATCGTAGAGCGCGATGTCCTCTGCATAGTAGCTGTCCACGAAACGCCGGACCCTGGCATTGCCGCCCAAGGTCTCCGTCAGGTTCGGTGCGCCTTTCCTGGTGAAGAGCCGTACGCCCAGATCGCGGATATGTGCATAGGCCGCCACCGGCAGGATCTTCTGCGCCGTGTGCTTCAGCCGTTTCAGCCGGCTCGCCATGGCGGGAACCTTGTAGGTCACAGTGGGATTCCAGACCTGCCCGCGCAGCAACTTGACCCCATGTTCCTGTTCCAGCCGATCCATGAGATCGTCGATCGCGTCAATCGAATAGACATGGTCGATTATCCGCATGCCCCCCAGCGACACGTAATCCGACTGCCTAATGAAGAGCGTGTGTTCCATGTCCGGCAGACCGGGCGTCTTCTCCATGTAGTCGATGATCTCGTACGCGGTCTTGCGGATTTCCTCGGGCGTCATGTTGCCCGGCTCACCCCCCTTGTCCCGTACGAACTGCGCGACGCCCGAGACGAAACGGTCCATGGGTTCGCGAAGCAGGGTGTAGCTCTCGACCTTGCGCAGGGCAGCGAAGGCCTCGGGAAAATGGCGCTCCAGGACGTGGAGGGGCAGGTGGTTCGCATTGATCCTGCCCAGCTCGGGATGGCGCATGCTGTTCGTGAAGCGGTCCTCGATGTCGTGCAGGTCGAGCAACTGCCGCTTGATCGTTGAACCAGCACATTTGGGAATGTGAACGAAGCCGAAATTTCGCCCGGTGCTTATGATCATGGGGTGTTGTCTCTGCTGTGACGCGTGTTCCGCGTGCCTCGGGGTTTCTGGAGGTCAGTCTTCAGGAATGAACCGCGGCAAATGCGGAAGAAGCTCGGTCAGCGTGCTCTGAAGTCTCGCTTCGGCCTCCGCCTCGCTCTCCCCGTTGCCGATCAGTGTCGTCAGCCGCACGATCGCCCCGTCCGTTTCGCCGGTCCTGATGCCATCCAGCATGAGGTAGAACTTTGCCGCCATGTCCCATGCCACGCGGCGTTCGCCCTGCTGGAACCAGTAATAGACCATCATCCGCGTCGTGCCGCGTTCGATGATCGCGCGGTTGAGCATGAAGGGCGTTTCGGTCCGCATCATGCCGGAAACGTCGGTCCGCTCGAGCCATGCGATTTCCCAGCCCGAGCCCGGCAGGCAGATCTCGGGGCTGTGCACGCCGCCCCGGCTCTGGTCCTGGTACCAGGCCATGAACAGGCCGACATCGGACGCGGCAGCGGGACTGCGCAGCGTGACCTGATGGTAATCGTCCGCGCGAAGCGCGCGCTCGACGTCCGGCGCGAGGGTTTCGGGCGGGCCGACCTGTTGCCACTCGCCGAAAGTCCTGGGGAAGACGGCGAAGCTGTCGCGGTCCACCAGCTGGCCGCCCCGCTCCGGCACGAACTGCCAGGCGCCGACCGCTGCCGCGGCAAGTCCGGCCGCCGTGATCAAGGCAGCCGAGGGCCGCACCAGGCGCAGGCGCATCGCCTGGATGCCCAACCCGTCGGTCTCCAGGTCCAGCGCCTCGGTCAGGCTCATCTTCTCGCGGTTGAAGAACAGGAGCACCCAGGCCAGCAGGAACATCAGCAGGATGCAGGCGATGAAGACGACCCAGCCCTCGAAGAAATGGGTGAAACCCTCCAGCCAGCTCACGCCCCATGTGTTCGCGATCACGCCGGCGATTGCGATCCGGACGGAGTTCATCAGGATCGTGATCGGCACGGCCGAGATCAGGAGGATCGCCTTGTGCCACATCGGCCCGCGGTAGAGCACCGCGAAGATGTAGGAGAAGCTCAGGATCGGGAACAGGTAGCGCAGCCCCGAGCAAGCGTCCGCAACATGAAGCTGCAGGACCCCGAGATCGATGATGTTGCCTTCGAGAAATACGGGGACGCTGAACAACCGCAGGAACCACACGCCAAGCTCTGAAGAGATCAACTGCAACGAGTTGGTCATCTTGAAATACAGCGTGTCGGGAAGC
Source organism: Roseicyclus salinarum (assembly GCF_029624655.1). Taxonomy (GTDB): domain Bacteria; phylum Pseudomonadota; class Alphaproteobacteria; order Rhodobacterales; family Rhodobacteraceae; genus Roseibacterium; species Roseibacterium salinarum. Next base: position 26,527 of record NZ_JARRSA010000023.1, on the reverse strand, counting down.
GGCAGCATGTAGACTAGGTGCAGGACCGGGGGCCAGAAATGCTTGCCGACGCTCCAGCCGAAGCTGATCAGAAGAATGCCCCCGACCCAGATGATCGTGGCGTAGATGATGATGTCGTCGATGTTCGCCAGCTTGCCGGCTGCCGCCACCGCAAGGGAGACGGCCACCACGACCACGCCGACCCAACGGTCGCGGACCGGTCCATGGTTCTCCGGCACGGTCTTCAGCTGCCGCAGGAAGAGGAGGAGCGAAAGCACCGGGATGAGCGGGCCGTGGCTGTATTCCGGCAAGCTCCAGGCGCGGAGCAGCGCGTCGATCCCGTCGAAGAAGAAGAATCCTGCAGCCACCGTCGCGGCGGCCAGCCAGAAGGTGCCCCAATTCGCGAGATTGATATAGGCGCGGCGGGAGCCGTGCGCAGAGGAAAGGTCAGAAGGCATCAAAAAAATGATCCGCGTTCGATAATGGGCCGTCGCGTCGGCAGGCAAACTAACCGTTTTGGCGCGATGCCGCTATAGTGGAAATCGTTTTTTCAAAGGTGCACACTGAGTTTCGGATCAGGCATAGGCGGCGATCGCAGGTGGCGGATCACCGTTCGTCACCGCGTCGTAGATTCGCAGCGTGTGTCGGGCCTTGGCCTCCCAGGTGAAGTGCTCGAGGGCGTATTTGCGGGCCCCTTCGGCCATCGTCGCAAGTTCCCCGGTGCGGTCGAGGCAACCCTCCATCGCCGTGCGGTATTCGTGCACAAGCCCGTCGAGAGGCTGCAGGTCTATGCGAATTCCCCGTCCGTCCGCGGCGAGAGCTCCGGGGGCCCCGTAATCGGTCACGAGGCATACCATGCCGGATGCCATCGCCTCGATCACGACGCCGGCTCCCAACTCCCGGATCGACGGAAAGACGAAGGCGTCACAACTCCGCATGAACTCCGCCACCTCCGCCTGAGTCCGGCGCCCTTCGAAACGGATCCGCTCCCCCGCGCCCGCTTCGGCGACCATTTTCTGGAGACGGGGCAATTCGGGCCCGTCACCGACGATGTGCAGGATATGCCCCTTCAGGCGATCCGAGGATGCGAAGGCGCGGATCGCGGCTTCCGGCACCTTGTAGGGCACGAGGCGGCCGGCATAGAGAAACCGGAACGGACCCTCACCCGAAAAGGCCCGTTGGCGTCCGCCGGCATGAAAGAGCGTCTCGTCGAACCCGATCTCGGGAAATGATACCGTGCGGTGTGCGACATTCGCCGGCAGATCGTCGATTGTGTGCTGGAAAGCGGCCAGGATGGCCGAGGCGCGTGTGAAGGTGCGCCGGGAATATGGCATGTGGCGATAGAGACCGCGCAGGCGCCGCAATCCCTCGCGCTCGCGCTTTTGCTCGGCGCGGAACGCCTCAGGCCAGTCCAGGTTCCCGTTCAGCGGGCCGATCACGAAAGGCTGCCGGGTTCGGCCCGCGATGTAGCTTGGCATGGTGGGAGACATCGGCGTGATCCTGTGCACGATGTCGAACGCCCCGGCGCGAAGTGCGGGACGGAAATTCCGGAATGCCTGCCATTCGAAGGCGAGATAGGGCAGGTAGGCCATGATCTGGCTGGTGGACCAGGCGACCTCGCTTCCGCCGCGCAGCCGTTGCGACAGCAGATAAAGCGGCCTGCCGATCCATTCGTTGTCGATGTAGGTCACGGGCATCCCGATATCGCCCTCGGCTTCGATCGCCGGACGGTTGCGTACCTGGGTGACGAGCGTCACCGGAGTGTGCCGGCCCAGGGCACGGGCGTACTTGTAGGCGACGATGGGCAGGGACGGCCATTGCGGATTACAGCTTTCCGCCAGGATCAGAACGCGATGCGGCATGGGATGTCGGTCAGGATGTGGTTGTTCAATGGCCTACACGACGCGGATCGCGAAAGCCATGTCCTGGTTTGTCCTTTCGCCCGGTGAAAAGGGGTGTCGGAAGTCAGCCTGATCCGCGTGCGAGATCGATCGCGGACATGGTGTCGGCATCCAGCAGGGTCAGGTCTGCGACCCGGTCACGAGATCCCAGCGGTCCGTACCAGCATCGCGGATCCCGAACACGCCCACCTGATGCGCCAGAGGGTCGAGGAGCACAGCCTGCGTCTCCTCGTGAGCAAGCCAAAGATCCAACACCTCGTCTGGACCTTCCCGAGCTTCTGCCAGGACCTCTCCCAGGACCCGCCCCTGGTAACCGGCCTTCAACGCCCGGCCAGGAGGGTTGCTGCCGTCCCGGTCCGTATGCGAGGGCCGGCCGAGCCGGTGAATGTGCTGGGCCTGCATCCGTGCCATCGCGAAAAGGGCAGGGTGGGGGCTCAGTTCAGGCAGCTGCATGTCGCAACGCACGGCCTGAAGCCTCTCGAGCAGCCGCGCGGCGGCATCCTGTGGCGCAGCCGGCCGAGTGGGCAGGAAGCTGGCCGCCGCGACAGCCATACCAGCGCCAAGAAGGGTTCTGCGTCGCATGCATTCTCCCGGTTGCCTGTGGCGGTCGCCGGATCAGTTCCGGTCGACGACTCGTACATGATCCCGGCGCGCTTCGTGCGCGGTTGGCCAGACAAAGAAAGGCCGGGCAGGAGCCCGGCCTTTCGATTTCGCGAACCGATGGAAGCCGATCAGCTTGCCATGCGCTTCTTGCGGCGCGCGGCCCAGCCGAATGCGCCCATGCCCGCCAGCATCAGCGGAAGAGCCGCCGGTACGGGGACCGGAGCAACGATGAGGCCGGCAGCCGTGATGTTGGAGTTGTCGTCGTCGAACGGCGAGTAGCCGCCTGCCCGGAAGCGCACGACATCGGCGAAGACGTTGATGTCTTTGCGGAAGGCGAGGCCGACCGTGGAGAACAGATCGTCGTCGACACCATCGACGCCACTCGGATCATTGTCGTCGAACAGGGCCGATGCGTAGACCGAATTGAAGGTGAGACCCCCATCCGACGAATATTCGAGGATCACGGTCTCCGTGCCGCCCGTATTCATGCTGTCGTCGTAGGTCAGCATCCCGGCGAAGCCGAGAACCCGGAGAACGCTCTTGAACGTGACCTCGACGTACTCGCCGACGACGACGCCCCGGTTGTTGATATCGTCGACCTCGTTCGGGTTCGTTCCTGCAATCCCGAAACCGACGTCGAAGCGGCGGCCGGTGGCGTCACAGGCGAAATCCCAGCCTTCCCCGACGCACCCGACGTTGTTGCCATGCGTGGCGTCCGTCAGCGCGCCCGATCCGGTGATCGAGTAGGTGTTGCCACCGAACGCGAAACCCGTCGTGTTGCTGGTGCCGATACCACTGGTCGTGAAGTCGAGGACGGTCGTCGCCGCTGCCGGGGCAGCCAAGGCAGCAACCGCTGCGGCGGCAGTGAGCATTCTTTTCATGTCAAATCTTCCTCTTACTGGCCAACTGAGACAGCGGGCGACCCAATGATCCAATGGCCCTAAGGCCTGACTACAGAATTTACTATGCCTTAACCTTTGCCCCACTTCCAACACAATTTTGTCGGCCATGGGCCATATTTTCCCTTGCCAGCCTGGTGAAATGCAAAAATCGTCCGCCGCTCTGCCGCCTTTCCGAGGAGCCGTGCACTGGCGGTGGCCACCATTCAGAAACAACAGATTTTTCTTCGGATGACTGTAGTGCTTTCGTGGATAGTTCCGGGCCGATTCGCGTGCCTTGCGTGCTGGATTCCGCAGATGCGATCGGGCAATGCTAACAGGTCGTTGTCAGGCTTCGGGCCGGAAGCCGGCGATCTTGCGCACAGGGCGGGCCTCGGGCAGAACCGCACGATGATCGGCACGGCGCCTGCTTCCCGCGCGTATCTCTTGGTCTCTCCCTGCCGGAACGAGGCCGCGTTCATGCGCCGTACGCTCGACAGCGTGATCGGGCAAAGCCTGCCGCCGGCGCTCTGGGTGATCGTCGATGACGGTTCGACCGATGCAACGCCGGATATCCTCTCCGATTACACCGCGCGCCATTCCTGGATCAGGGTCGTCCGCAAGCCCGACCGCGGCCACCGAGCCGTGGGGCCGGGTGTCATCGAGGCGTTCTATGCGGGGCTCGACACCGTTGCCCAGGAAAACTACCCCTACCTCTGCAAGCTCGATCTCGATGTCGATCTGCCGCCTCGCTATTTCGAGGAACTGATCATGCGGATGGAGGCCGAACCGCGCATAGGGACCTGTTCGGGCAAGCCCTACATGCGGCACGGCGGCCGGCTCGTTTCGGAACGCCGCGGCGACGAGATGTCGGCGGGCATGACCAAGTTCTACCGGCGCGACTGCTTCGCCGCGATTGGCGGCTTCGTCCGTGAAGTCATGTGGGATGCAATCGATTGCCATAAGGCGCGTCAGCTCGGATGGATCGCGGTGAGTTGGGACGATCCTGATCTTCGTTTCGAGCATCTGCGCCCGATGGGATCGAGCCACATCTCGATCTATGAAGGCCGTCGGCGCCATGGGCGCGGGCAGTGGTTCATGGGCTCCGACCCGCTCTACTACCTGGCTACATGCATTTTCCGGATGGCGGAGCCGCCGTACCTCTTTGGCGGTCTTGCCATGCTGCAGGGTTATGTCGGGGCATGGGCACGGGGAGATCGACAACTCGGCGATGCCGAACTCGTACGTTTTATCCAAGCCTATCAGCGCCGCGCGCTACGTGTTGGCAAGGCCCGGGCGGTGGCCGAAATCGAGGCGCGCCAAGCCAAGTCCTGAACTGTCCGGCTGAAATTCAATATTTTAGATAGACTTACACTGGGGGGCAGATGCCCCCTATGTAACCCCGAAAACTGTCGAATAACGCGCTCCGCGCCCCCCGCGGAAGCCCGCCGCACCGCAGAAGGACCCATGCCGCACCGCAGCATACCGTTGTCCATGTCAACCGTAATACGCTGCACCGCAGCATGACGGCCACCCGGTCGCCCGCCCCAATCTCGACACAATCCGCACCACGGCCACACGGTCGCCCGGCCGCCCCATTGCAGGGCCACCCGGCCGCACCCCCTCCAGGCGAACCATGCCAGCCCACGGCCCCCCGTCCACCGCACCAAACCGCACCCCCGAAACGAATCAGCCCCACGCCCGGGGCCAGGGGCCAGGGCAGGGGGCCACCCCCCTGGGCCACCCCTCCACCAGGTCCGCCCCTCCACCAGGCGGCCCGCCCCAGGACGCCCCCCGCCCAGGGCCAGGGCCTGCCCTTGCCAGCCCCCAGCCCGGGCCGCCCGCTAGGCTTGCCCCCATGCCTATCAATCCCGGCCCATGCTTGGCACGCCCGGCCCCTCGATTGCGGCCCGTCCAGATCGGCCCCCGTCACAGGCCCGGCCCCTGCCATGCCCCCCGCCCGGCACCACGCTCCCGCCGCGCCGATCTCCGGCCCGCCTGCGCCCCGGCCTCGATACGGGGCAGGGCCAGCCCCCAAACACGAAAGCCCCCTGCCACGGGGGCAGGGGGCCGGAATCAGAAAGGCCCGCCACGGGGGCGGGGCGGAAGGTCTTGCCTCGGTTCGACTGAGGCGCATCCGGTGGGCACGGTACCCTGGCGTCCCGACGGCCATCACCTCGTCTGCCACCACTTACCAAGATCGCGGCCCAGCCACGTCTCGAGCTCTTCGATATGCGGTGCAAAATGCGCCTCCAGCGCCCGGACGCGTTCCGGTGACAGTCGGGGGTCCTCCTCCCTGTCGTAGCTTGTCAGCGTCTCGAGCAGCTCGGTACGCATCTTCCGCGGCAGAAGCTGCCGCAACGTCCGGAACCCCGGTATGCGCCGCAAGGGCTTGAGGGCCCTCTCCTTCGCGAGGCTGTGCGTGAACGTGCTCGTCAGATTACGCCGGGTGCTCATGTCGATATGGACGCCCGAGTCCACCCCGAGGAAGTCCAGAATGCCTGCCACGACCTCGCGGGGGCGGGCCGCGAACTCCTCGTAGAAGACGACGTGCATCTGCTCGCGCGGGAAATGGGCCTCGTACTCGCGCAACTGGTCGCGATACTGGCTGGTCGCCACGGGCGCCAGGTAGACCGAAGAGGTCGGATCCTGCGCAAGGTCGAGCATCTCGTCGAGCGAGAGGGACGTCAGATCGTTACCCTGCACATGCTTGGCATGCTTCATCTTCTGGAGGCATTCCGATTGAACCCGGATGACGGGAGACCGCACGATGTAGACGAGTTTCATTGTCGGGTTCGCCCGCGCGATGCGAGCGGCGGTGCCGCGGCAAACGGGATGGCGCGTGTATGAGGTCGAGGCCTCTCCGCAGATCTGCCCCGGGGTCGCGTCCGCGTATTGGCCCATATACCATTCGTCGCCGCGGGCCAGGTGAGCATCTGTCGAGAAGTAGTTGGGCTCCTTCAGCGGGTTCATGAAGATCGCCGGGTGCTGGGACAGGTAGCCGTTCAGCGACGTGGTGGCGCATTTCGCGGCACCGATGATGCAGAAGTCCGGCATCCGGCCCCCGGGCCGGACGGGATAGTCCGCGAACTGCACCCCGGCCGACGTGCGCGCCCAGGTCGGCAGACCATGCGGGTTTGCGACATCCGTCCCGGTGGTTATGGGCGCTTCCCGATCGCTCATGGCCTGGGATCAATTCCCGTACCGTCCAGCCGGTCCCGGCATGTCCCGGGACGACGACCGCGCAACATGCCGGCGACCGGACTGCGCAGATCGCGGCATCGGAGTGAGTATGCTGTCAGCGCTGATGTGATCAATTCGACCGGTCCCGGGCGGAAGCATAGCGCAACGTGAAGAACAGACTGTTCCGCATGTAGCCGATCAGTCCCACGGGCCGGCTCAGGATCCAAGCCACGCGCGCCTTCAGCGTGGATCCGGCCCACCCATCCTGCACATATTCGGCCCGCTGCACCTCGAAGCCGGCCCGCTCGCTCTGCCATATCATCTGCTTGCGCGTGTATTCGTGCTGGTGACCCAGGGCCTCGCCTTGTTCCGGATAGCGGTAGATCCCGAGGATCTCCTTGCCGAGCGCCATGTAGACGAGGTTGCGGAAACGGTGCCCGTTGGGCGTGGTGATGAACAGATGCCCGCCCGGCTTCAGCATTCCGGCAATGCGCCGCATCACCAGATAGGGAGGCTGGGGAATGTGCTCAATCACTTCCTGCAGGACCACGAGGTCGACGTCCTTTGCGGGAGGTGGGCCGTCACGGAAGAGATCGATGATGGCGAAGCGCAACCCCAGGCTTTCGATGTCGGCCCGGGCGCGTTCATTGACATCTGCCACGATCACGTCGAACCGCAGAAGGCGCGACAGCAGCACGCCCATGATGCCGCCGCCGATGTCGACGGCCACCGCGCCGGGCGGCAGGCCGATATCTGCGATGTGTCGGAACGACAGCCAGAACCGCGTGCCCGACGCGTGGTAGTAATCGACATCCTCCACGAAGTTCCGGCCCAGGATGCATTCGTTGTAGACCGCGTCGAACTCCGCCCGGGAGACCGCGGGGGTCCTGGGGCGGGGGGACACTGAAAGTTCGGAAACAGTCATCTCCAAATCCCTGTTTTCAAAATCGCAATGGTTCCGAAGGGTGCGCCCGATCGCGCATCTTCCTGACCCTGTCGCCCGGGGCTCGGCCGGCGGCCGTTCTCTGACGTGCTCGCCCATCTTTTGGATGCCGCCGGATCATGGGGCACCCGCCGTGTCCGGAACGAGATGCGCGAGATCGCTGCCACGCACGCGATCCGCGAGCTCTTCGATGTTATCGACCCTCTGCAAGCCACCTTCGCCGCCCGTCCGGCGACTGACAACACTGACGGGTGCCGAGGGCACGCCCAGATGGGCGCACAACCTGTCGATCGTCTGCTGGTGAGAGGACGCTTCCTTTAGGTCCCGGTCGTAGCAGATCCCTAGATGCTCCACGTTCGCCATGACGGCCTTCTCGTAGTCCAGCATGTTCTTGTTCCAACGCAGCAGGTCGAGGAAGCGCCCGGGATCCAGCCGCAGGGTCTGCTCTCCTGTGGTTTTGCTGCTGAAATAGAGACCGCTCTCCTGGGCCTTCATCAGCGACAGGGTCTGGTCCCAGGTGTTCCGCGTGAGGTGAATGACGCTGTAGCCGTGGCGCCCCATATGATCGAAGAAGGCCAGTGGCCGCCGGATCCTTTGAACCTCCATCAGGTGATAGGAGATGAGTTTCATGCCGTAGGCCTGCACACCGGGTCCGGCGCGCTTCGGCAGTCGACGCAGGAACCCGACGGGACTGAAGAGGAAATTGTGCAGCAACTCCCCGTCGCAGCGCACGGCAGGAACCTGGTCCAGAAGGCGGACGAGAAGCGTCGTGCCGGACCTGGGGCGCCCGTAGATCATGAAGGGCTTGGGCGTATCGTGGCGCACCAGGGATTTCGCCCAGACCTTCGCCTCCATTGGCAGGCTGCGAAATTTGAAGCGGTCGGGATGCACCCCCAGCCGGCCATAGATATCCCGCCTCGGTTCGGAGCCGACAACGGGATGCCTTGCCAAGGCCCTGTCCAGCTCCCGGCGCGTCATCGTCCGGCTCGACACGCTTTCGCTCATCTGGCCGCTCCATAGCCGCCGGGATGCGTCTGGTGCCAATCCCAGGCCGTGGCGATGGTCCTCTCGATGTCGGTGTATCGCGGTTGCCAGCCGAGTTGCGTCTTGAGCTTCGCCGGGTCAGCCACGAGCCGGGGCGGGTCGCCGGGGCGGCGGGGGGCGAGTTCTTGCGGAATCGGGCGGCCCGTCACCTTCTCGCAGGCGGCGATGATCTCCTTCACCGACTGGCCGATCCCCGTGCCGATGTTGAAAACCGCGGCCGTCTGCGGCGTGGTCGCCTCGATCGCCAGCCGGTGCGCCGAGGCGAGATCCGCAGTGTGGACGTAGTCGCGGATGCAGGTGCCGTCGGGCGTGGGATAATCCTCGCCGTAGATCAGGATCTTCTCCCGCTGGCCGAGCGCTGTCTGCAGGACCAGCGGGATCAGGTGGTTCTCGGGGCGGTGATCCTCGCCATGGGCGCCGTCCGGATCGGCGCCGGCGGCGTTGAAGTAGCGCAGGATCGTGAAGCCGAGCCCGTAGGCATGGGCGAAGTCGCGGATCATCCACTCCACCGCCAGCTTGGTGCGGGCATAGGGCGAGAACGGCTCCTGCGGGGTGGTTTCGCTCATCGTCGGGCTGTCGGTCATGCCGTAGGTCGCGCAGGTCGAGGAGAAGAGCATCCGGTCCACGCCCGCAGCGCGCATGGCGTTCAGAAGGCTCCGCGTGCCGCCGATGTTGTTGCCGTAGTGCAGGTCGGGGTTCTCGACCGACTCGCCCACATAGGTGGCGGCGGCGAAATGCATCACCGCCTCGGCGCCGAAATCGCGCAATGCCGCCGTGAGCCTCTCAGTATCGGCGATGTCCCCCTGCACCAGATCGTGGCCCGCGACGGCCCCGGCATGGCCCATCACGAGGTTGTCGTAGGCCAGCACCTCGTGGCCCTCGGCCGCCATGTGGCGCAGGCAGGCGCTGCCGACATAACCCGCGCCGCCGGTGATCAGGATCTTCATGGATTGTCCTCTGCCAGGCAGGTCGTTTCGATGATCTGGACCGCCTCTGCCATATCGGCGGCCACGTGGTCCACAGCTGGATCGGGCAGGGCGACTCGGTCGCCGTAGCCGGTGCGCACCAGCACCGTGGCGGCGACGCCGGCGTTGCGCCCCGCCAGCATGTCCGAGATCGTGTCGCCCACCATGACCGAGCGGGGCAGGGCGAGGCCCAGCTCCCGGCCCGCGCGCAGAAGCATTCCGGGCCCGGGCTTGCGGTCAGGATGCTCGATCACGCGGGGGTCCTTGATTGTTGGCGCAAGCGGGCAATGGTGGATCGCGTCGAGCCGGGCGCCATGGGCTGCGAGCTGCCGGGTCATCTCGGCATGCACCTCGGCCAGCCCCGCCTCGGTCAACTTGCCGCGCCCGATCACGGACTGGTTGGTGACGATCACCACCGCGATGCCGGCAGCGTTGAGCCGGGCGAGGGCGTCGCCCGCGCCGGGGACCAGCCGCACCTCGGCTGGATCGGTCAGGTGATGGACGAGCTCGATCACCGTGCCGTCCCGGTCGAGGAAGGCAGCGGGTCTCATGGGGTATTTCCGAAGAGGGCAGGGGCATCGGCCTCGGCGGCGGCGAGCGCCGCGGGCGTGCCGACGTCGCGGTGATAGCCCGGATGCACATAGCCCCGCATCCGGCCGACGAAGCGCGGCAGCACGTCGAAGCCGAAGTCGAAGGCGCCCATGTCGGCGATCTCGCGCCAGGCTGCCGCATCGAGCACGTAGAGCCCGGCATTGGCGAGGTCGCTCTGGGGTGTATCCGGTTTTTCCGTGAAAGCGGTTATTACGCCCGCGACGTCCAGCGTGGCGATTCCGCAGGCCTTCGGGTTCGGCGCGTGGAACAGGGCCATGCTCATGGGATCGTCGTGGGACCGGTGGAAGGCGAGGAAGGTCGACAGATCAATGGTCGACAGGTTGTCGGCATAGATCACGAGGATCGCCTCCGCGTCATCCGCCCAGCCCCGGTTCGCGGTGACCGTTCCAGCCGATCCCAGAAGTTCGGGTTCGTAGGCTTCGGTGACCTGCACGTCGCGGGACGCGTTCGCCGCGTCGATCCAGGCCTTCACCGCATCGCGCAGGTGGTGGGTGTTCAGAAGAGCCTCGCCGATCCCCGCTGCCTCCAACGCGTCGAGCCAGTAGTCGAGCATCGGCTTGCCCGCCACGGGGATCAGGCATTTCGGCACCGTCTCGGTCAGCGGCCGGAGCCGCGTGCCGAGGCCGCCGGCCAGCAGGAGCGCCTTCACATCCGCCATCGCCTCAACCCCCGACCGCGCGCACCACGCCGAGTGCCGCCATCATCCGGTCCGACTGCTCGAGGATGTCGGCGGCGGGCGCCTCGGTCTGCATCCAGTCGCGGTAGGCGGCCACGCTGTCATGGCAGCTCCGCGAGGGCCGCCAGCCGAGCGCCTTGAGCTTCGACACGTCTGACAGGATGTGCCGCGTATCGCCGTAGCGATACTTGCCCGAGGCGCGCGGCGTGTAATCGTTCCGCCCGAAGGCGCCGGCCACGACCTGCGCGAATTCGCCCACGGTGACGGGCCGGTCGCCGCCCACGTTGAACATCTGCCCGTCGGCGCGGGAATCCTCCAGCACGAGGAGGTTCGCATCCACCACGTCCTGCCAGTTGACGAAGTCCCGCACCTGGTTGCCGTCCTCGTAGATCACCGGTTCGCGCCCCAAGTGGAAGGACAGCGAGAAGATGCGGCAGGCGCCCGAATAGGCGTTGTAGAGACTTTGGCGCGGCCCCTGCACGATGGAATAGCGCATCGCGACCGTGGGGATGCCGTACATGCGACCGAGGTTCAGCGCAGCGTTCTCCTGCGCGATCTTCGAGGTTCCGTAGCAGTTCTGCGGGTTTGCCACGGTCTCGTCGGTCGGCTGGTAGGCGAGCGGCCCGACCTGGTCGCCCTGGGGCTGGATCTCCCAGATGCCGTGGGCGAGATCGGCGTCGCGTCTGAGGCCCGGCAGGACGCGGGCGCCTGTCGCGTCGCGATAGAGCCCCTCGCCGAGCGTCGCCTGGCTGGAGGCGACGATCACCTTCCGCACCGGCAGCTTTTCCCGCAGGATCAGCTCGTAGATCAGCGCCGTCGAGGTCACGTTGACCGAGAAGAAGCGCGAGAATTGCGGCAGGTAATCCTGGAAGGCGGCAAGGTGGTAGACGGCGTCGACCCCCCTGAGCGCGGCCAGGAGCGTCGCCTCGTCCCGCACGTCGCCCTTCATCCGCTTGATCGCGGGGTCGAGATAGGCCGGCCATTCCCCGCCCCTGTGCACCGGCGGCTCGAGGCTGTCGAGCACGCGCACGTCGTGCCCCTTCGCCAGCAGCGCATCGGCCGTGTGCGAGCCGATGAAGCCCGCGCCGCCCGTGATCAGGATCCTCATGGGTCGCGCGTCCCCCTCGTCAGAACGTGTAGCGGTCGGAGATGTAGATCACCCGGCTGCCGCGGCGGTCGATGCTGAACTTGATCTCGCGCGGGCGGCCCACCGCCTCGCGGATCGCCTCGTGCCGCTCGGGCGGCGCCATGATCAGGAGGAACCCGCCGCCGCCCGCACCGAGGAGCTTGCCGCCCATCGCGCCGTTGGCGCGCGCGGCCCGGTACCAGTCGTCGACGCCCTGGTTCGAGATGCCGAAGCCGAGCGAGCGCTTCAGTTCCCAGCCATGATGCAGGATGCGGCCGAAATCCTCCAGGTTCCCCTGTCCGCCCATCGTTTTCCGCAGCTCTCCGGCCAGATCGCGCATCTCGCGCAGGACGCTCATCTTGTCGCGGCTGCCCTCGGACTGCTTCTTCAGGATGGTGTCCGCGTCGCGCTGCTGGTCGGTGTAGAGCAGGATGATGTGACGCTCGAGCTGGTCGAGGAACGCGGGCGCCGTCGGCACCGGCTCGACATCGACCGAATGGTCGGGGTTGAAGCGGATGTAGTTCACGCCGCCGAAGGCCGCGGCGTACTGGTCCTGCCGGCCGATCGGCTTCTTCAGGATGTCGATCTCGATCTCGCAGGCCTTCTCGGCCAGCGCGCCGGGCGAGGTGACCTGCCCCTTGTAGGCGTAAAGCGCGTTCAGGATCCCCACGGCGAGCGAGGAGGAGGATCCCATGCCGGTCCCCGCCGGCACGTCGCCCACGGTGGTGATCTCGAGGTGTTCGCCGAGACCCGTCATCCGCAGCGCCTCGCGCGCGATGGTGTGCTCGATCCTGTCGATCCCGTCGGCGATCTCGACGCGGGTATAGGCGACACGGGTCGTCTTGTCGAAGCGCGGGGAGACGGTGACGTACATGTGGTGGTTCACGGCCACCGACAGGACGGCGCCCGCTTCATGTTCGTAGAAGGCGGGAAGGTCGGTGCCGCCGCCGGCGAAGCTGACGCGGTAGGGGGTCTGGGTGATGATCACTTTGCGGCCTCAAGTTTTGCCCGATATCGCTCAAGGAGCGGCTCGAGGCATCTATCGAGATCGAATTTGTCCACCAGATGACGATATCCTGCCTTCGCAAGGCGATCCGCAAGTTCATCCTCCGCTTCCAGCCGCATCAGCGCCCCGGCCAATGCCTGCGGATCGCCCGGGGCTACCAGAAGCCCCGTCTCGCCGTCGCGGATGAGGTCGGGAATGCCCACGAGCCGCGTGGAGACGGCCGGAAGGCCGCAGGCCATCGCCTCCATCAGCATCTGGGGCAGGCCGTCGACATCGTTGTCGGAGGCCCAGACGCAGGGCAGGGTGTAGACATCGCCCGTGGCCATGAAGTCGGGGATGTCCTCCTGTTTCAGGGCTTCCCCCGTCATCGTCACCAGCTCCGACAGGCCCGCGGCCTCGATCTGCGCGCGCAAGGCCGCCTCGTCCGGACCGCTGCCGGCGATCGTGCAGCGGAAGTCGATGCCGCGGTCGCGCAGGATCGCGCAGGCGCGGATCAGGTCGGCGAAGCCCTTCTTCTCGACCAGTCGGCCAGAAGAGAGGATGTGGTAGGGTCTTGCCCGGTCGCGCGGGCGGCGGCGCGGCGTGAAGTGGGTCGTGTCGATCCCGCAATACGCGACGAAGAGCTGCTCCGGCCGCGCGCCGTTCTCGAGAAAGAAGCCGCGGTGGAATTCCGAGATGCAGACGATGAACTCGGCCCTCCGGATCTTGTCCGAAAGCGCGGCGCGTTCGCGGAAAAGGTCGGATGCGTGGCCCGTGAAGCTGAAGGACGCGTCCAGCAGCCAGGTGCCGTACATCGCGACTGTCCCGCCGGAATGTATCCATTGCGAGTGCACGTGGGAAACCTTCTCGTTTCGTAGTGTCCCGGCCCAATGGCAGGCGACCAAGAAATGCGCGATCCCGACCAGGCGGTTGCGAAGGGACTCGCGCTCCCCGGTCAGGGCGTTCCAGAGGGCGGCGAAGAACCGCGTGCGAAAGCGGGCCGGGGCCGCAAGGATATTCAACGCGGCGTCCATCACGGACATCGGGTAGATATACCGCGTCTCGCGGCTCATCCGCGCGAAGTCTTCCGACTTGAAATGGAACTCGGGCGATCGGTTCAGGGCATGTAGCGTGAAGGGGATGCCGTTTTGGCCAACGACCCGAAGCTCGTTGCCCACCCATGGAGCGGCGAGCCCCTGGACTGTCATGTAATGGATCATCTTCGTCCCGTACGCTCCCTTTCGAGCGGTGTCGTCTCAGGCGGCGTGTCAGTTGCTCCCGATCGCGATGCGCATCGTGTCGCAACATGGCATGCGGCAAGGGATCATGTGCAACCCCATGGGGCGATGTTTCGGCTTTCCGGGGCCGCTACGGATCCGGGCAGCTCCATCGGCTGGTTTTCCCCATGAGACGTTCCGCTTTTTCCGCGCGGTTTCCGAACGGGGCCTGATGGCAACGGCATGGGGAAAAGACGTCTCATGTCCGCTGTCCTGCATACCAGGCCAGACGATCTGCCGAAGCGGCCCCCGGGGATATGCCCAGAATGTCCTCGGCACGCTGCGTGCCATAACGCAGATGCCTGAACCGGGCCGCCAGTCGCGGCGGGAGAAGCCCCCCGGGCAGCCATGTGCCGAGGCCGGGAACAAGGTCGCTCGCCAGATCGAGCGCCGTTGCCATTCCGAAGATGAGGCGCTTCGGCAGTGCCGTTGTCTTCATGCCCACCGCCGCAGCCCACTCGCTTTGCCGGGGCGGGTCGGTGTCCACGAGATTGATGACCACCGCGGTGTTGCGCAAAGGGCCTGAAACGGTTCCTTCCCGAGGTTGTGTGACTGTCGCGGCGGCCAGCAGTGCAGCGCCGACCCGGGCCACATCCACCGCAGGAATGACGGGATCGCCGCCCGGGCTCAGACGTCGACCGCCGACTTTGATACCGAGCCGTGCGGTGTCGAGCCGGCCCGGCCCGTAGATCGCCCCCGGGCGGATCAGCCACAGGTCGAGGTTGGTTGACCGCGCCGCAGCCACCGCCATTTCCTCCTGCGCCAGCTTGGCGCGGGCATAGGCGTCCCGCTTGTGCGGCTCAGGCTCCAGCGGTGTCAGTTCGGCAAGGAGCGTCCCCTCGGGCACAGCCGCAAAGCCGTAGACCGCGAAGGACGACACGAGCACCAGGCGTACCGGCGCGGCTGCCCGGGCTATCGCCGCCAGGACGGCGCGAGTCGGGGCAAGCGTCCCGCGATCATGGGCGTCGTCGTCCCCCGCCATCGCGGCAGCGGCATGGATCACCGCATCAGCCCCCTCCAGGAGCGGCGCCAGCAACTCTACCGCGGAAGGAGCCGACAGATCGAGTGCATGATATTCACTGCCGCCCAGGTTGGTATCGAGGTCGCTTTCGGCACGGCCGCCGATCGCGATCACCTCGTGCCCGGCTGCAAGGGCAGCTCCCACGGCTTCCCCGCCGACGAAGCCCGACGCCCCGGTAATCACGATCCGGCCCATCAGGTCGCCCCCGGAGAGGAGACCAGAGGCGGTATCGGCGGGAACCGCGACCGCACCTCGTAGGGCATCCTGGCAAGCGCTCCGTCGAACCCGTCCGATCCCTCCGTTGCACCGGTCGTTCCGTAATGGGCAGCGAGGGTCACCTCGCACAGATGCAGCGCGTACTCGGCGCCGGTATAAGGCGCGCGACCGGCCTCGACCGCGCGGGCGAGATCGGCGATGGCACGGCAGAAATCACGTGTCTGGGAGCCTCTGTAGGCCGGAATCGTCTCTTTTCCGCCGATCAGTGGCACCTTGCGCCCCCGGCTCAGGAACCGTCTCCGCCGGACCGTGCGGTAATGGCTGAGCCGGATGGCGGACCGGTCGCTGCGCGGGTCTTCGACATCGATCACGCCGTCATCGCCGAAGATGCGCAGCCGGTGGTCATGGTCGGCGTAGATTCCGTTCGTCACGCGCAGGACCGGGCCCGAGGCGAAGCGCATCGTGGCGACCGAATGGTCCGGCGCGGCGAAGCGTTCGCCCGGCAGCTTTTCGGGCACCAGCACCTCGGAATGCGCGGTCAGCCGCTCGACGGGGCCGAACATCGCGCAGAGCCAGCTGAGCACGTAGCCCGCATGCTCCACCGTGCAGCCGCTGCGGAACTCGTCCTCCGCCGGCCAGGCGACGCCCATCTCGTTGATCCACTTCGCGGTTGGCGCCCGGTGCACCATCCCGTCCTCCATCTCGGCATAGATCAGGCGGACGGGTCCGACGGCCTCCTCCCTCAGAAGCTTCCACAGGGTCTGGGCCACCGGGTTCAACAGCGTGCAGGGCGCCGAGACCAGGTGCCGTCCCGTCTCCCGCGACAGGGCCGCAAGCTCGCTGGCATGGTCGAGCCGCATGGCCAGCGGTTTCTCGGAATAAACATGCTTGCCCGCCCGCAGGAGCGCGCCGGTCGTCTCGTAATGCGCCCCTGGATTGGTCAGGTTCAGGACTACCGGAACGCTGTCGTCTGCCAGAAGCGCCTCGAAGGAAGGGTAGGCCGTCGCACCGGTCGTCCCGGCCATCCATTCCGACCGCGACCGTTCGAGGTCAAAGACACCTGCAAGAATAAGGTTCGGATGCAGACCAAGGGTCAGGCGATACATGTTGGCGACATAGCCGCAGCCAAGCATCGCGATCCTAGTCATTGGCCATCGCCCTCCAAAGGCATGAGATGTCGTGCCTTTCTCAACGGCTCCTCTCTAAAGAGCCGTCGGCGGCGCGGCAACCAGCCCGACGTACCAGATCCGCCCCGCAAGCGGCCGCACATGCGCCGGCGAGGCGGACACTCGACCCGGTTTCCATTTTGCAACCATGTTGCGATCCCTTACCGTGCGGAGCACGGCGGCCCCGGACAGGCTTCGGGTTTTTCCGGGGCGGTCGGCACCGCAATGAGGACACATTGCACGCCTATACGTTTCTTGGCGCAAGACCATGGAGAACAACCCGTGTCGGTAGGAAACTTCGAGCACTTCGTGAACGACTATTATCGGCGTTTCGCCGAAACGCTGCTGGCGTTCGACAAGGGGCCCATGCGTGCCGTCCTGGAGGTCTTCGATCGGGTGACCGAGGCCAGGGGCACGGTCTGGGTCGCGGGCAACGGCGGTTCGGCGGCCATCGCCAATCACACCGTCTGCGACTGCTCCAAGGGCACACATGTCGAGGGGCACACGCCGCTCAAGACGATCTCCCTAGCGTCGAACGTGCCGATGCTGACGGCGCTCGGAAACGACATTTCCTATGACGCGGTCTTTTCGGAACAGCTCAAGTACTATCTGACCGAGCAGGATGCCCTTCTCGTCGTGAGTTCCTCGGGCAATTCTCCGAACGTGGTGAAGGCCTGCAAATACGCGAACGCGAAGGGCGTGCCCACCATCGCCTTCGTGGGGTTCAGAGGCGGGCGACTGAAGGAAATCGCCAGCCACGTGGTGCATGTGCCGGTCGAGAACTACGGCATCGTCGAGGACACGCACCAAAGCCTGATCCACGTTCTGACCCAATACATGAAGATGCGCGCATCCGCATGATGTCAGACGAGGGACATGTCATGCCGTCTCGGGCCTGATCATGACCCAAGCTGCACCTCCTTTGACTACGCCGGGGACGCGAGGGCTTGCGGGCCGGATTTTGCGCAAACCCCACCAGGCAGGTCAGCTGTAGGAGTAACCGTAGTAACTCTCGTCGTCTGCATGGCGGCACTGGTTGATTACGACGCCGAGCACGTTGCTGTGCTCGGCGATCTCGCGTTCGCAGGCGTCGATCTGCGAAACACTGGTGGCCTCTGCCTTGGCGACAAGGATGGTGCAGTCGACATCCTTCAGAAATGCGCGGGTGTCATCACTGACCAGAAGCGGGGGCAGATCGAAGATGACCAGATCGGGTGCATAGGTCTCCTCGATCCGTGCGAGCGTCGCATGGGTCTGCTGGTTCAGCAGGACAGAGGTCGGGTCGTCCACCGGCCTCTGGGCCATGGAGACCGCGACGTTGGTCCCGATGCGGAGCGCTTGATCGGCGAAGGAAACCTTTCCCGTCAGCATCTCCGTGACGTCGTGCCGTGGCGAGGCGCGCAGCATGCGGGATATGCTCGGTCGACGGAGATCGAACTCGATCAGCAATACCCTGAGCTGGCTTTGCCGCGCGAAACCGAGGGCCAGGTTGCAGGCCAACGTGGTCTTCCCACAACCAGGCGTCGCAGAGGTGATGCCAAGACGCGACCAGCCATTCTTCTGCATCAGAAGCTGAGTCTTGGTCCGCAGGATATCGAATGGCGTGGATTTCTGATCCGCGGTTAGACTGACCAGCAGGTTTTCGTCCAGCAGCTCGCGATCCGGCTCGTGTGGCGTGAGCTCGGCCCAAAGCGCGTCGAGGCCCGTGGGATTTTCGGCCTCGACAGCACGCGCGATGGACTGCACTGCGCCATTGGCAGAACCGGGCGCGGTTCTCTGCTCTCGTGCCTTCTGCAGGGCTTTCTGAAGTTTTTCCATTGAGCGTCTCTCGGAAATGGCGGATCAGGTAATCCCGATCCGCGCCAGAATGCGATTGGCCAGAAGATCAAGCGGCATGAAATACGTGTCCACGGCCCACAGCGCGGCAGGAACGCCGATCAGGATCGCCACGACCGATACGATCCGCACGGTCCTGCGCACCGTTTTCCTGCGGGGGCTTTCAAAGAAGGGGATGGTCGCCAACGGCGTGATACCGAGCGCCTTCGTGATCTCCGCGGGACGGCGGATGGAACCGTTCAGGAATTCGAGCAGGGCGAAAAGAGCCCCAGCAAGCCCGAACCCAACCGCCACACCCATGGCCACGATGCGGGGCCGGTTCGGACTGGACGGCTCGCGGGGCACGTTGGCGGCCTCGATCACCGAGATGCGCTGGCCTCTGGCGGACACTTCGATACGCTCGCCGGTGCTGGCTTCCGCAAGACGTGCCACGGCGCTGTCGTACTGGCTGCGCACGTTCTCGTAGTCCCGTTCCAGACTGCGCAGGACGATGGCGTTCCCCGGCGTACTTGTGATAGCGCTCTCGAGATCTGCGATCTCCTCGCGGGCATCGGCTATGACGGTGTCCAGATTTGCGATCTGGCTGTCGATCTGGGCAAGCTGCACGTCCAGCACGGTGGCGCGGGCCTGATCGGAGTTGTCGGCGGAGCCATCATCGGAGCCCGCCACGCCATCGGTCAGCTGCCCGCGCAGCTGTTCGATGCGCCGTTGCAGCAGCCGGACCTGAGGATTTTCTTCCGAGAACACGAGCAATGCATTGGCCAGCTCCCTCTCGAGGCGTTGCAGTTCCTGTTGTTGCGGGGACATCGTCACGCCGCCGGCTGCCGCGACATCCCCGGTCGCGTCGAATATCTCGATGATGCGGATCCGCTGGTCCTCGAGCGTCGCGCGTTCCCGTTCGGCGCTGGCGACGCGCTCCTGGAGCAGCGACAGGCGGCTGAGGCGGAACGGCTGATCTTCGGGAAGGGCGTCGGCATTCTCTGACTGGAATTGCGTGATCCGGGCACTTTGCAGGTCGAGTTCCGCCGAGAGGCGCTCCGCCTCCTGTTCGAAGAATTCCAGCGTTTCCTCGGCGCGACCGGTGCGCAGCTCGACATTTGCGCTGATGATGCGCGTGACATATTCGTTGACGACGTTCGCCGCGATCTGTCCGCTGCGCGCCCTGAAGCTGACCGTCACCACGACCGGTTCGCCGCCGCGACCGCCGCCTCTGCTGCGGATGTCGGTCGCCTGCTGCATCTGGCTAACGACAGTATCCGGGGACGTTTCGGAATAGTTCACGAAGACATCGAATTCGTCCGCGATGTCGAGCATGTTCGCGCGCGTCATGAGGCGCTGACGGATGATCTCGATCGCTGCGCTGGCCTCTGTGCGTACGGTGGAGGAGGCGAGTTCGCCCGGAATCTGAGGGTCTTCCACAAGCAGGCGCGCCTCGGTCCGGAACGTGGTGGGCGCCCGCATGGCCACAACCGCGCCGATCGCCGAGCAGACGATCACGATCGCCATCATCGCGGGCAGGCGCCTGAGAAAGAGACGCCAGTAGAACCTAAGATCGAAATTCATTCCGCCGCATCCTTGTGTGCCCCGCCGGGGATCACGAACAGGCCGTCCGCGATGACCTCGCAGACCGTCATCTCGTCAACCTGCGAGAGATCCGCGCTTGCGGCATAGACCATGGCGAAATCCGCATACTTGTTGACCAGTCTGGGCACTCCGTCGCTGTACTTGTGGATCATCGAGATCGCGCCGCGGGTGAATTCCTCGCCCGTCCCGCCGGCATGGCGCAGGCGGTGGCGGACATAGGCCTCGGTCGTCTTGGGATCCATGTTCGTCAGGTGAAAACTCGCCATCACCCGCTGCGCGAACTGGCGCATGTCGTAGCCCGAGATCATGTCCCGAAGCTCGGGCTGGCCGACGAGGATCAGCTGCAGCAGCTCGTCCTTGCCGGAATTGATGTTGGTCATCATGCGCAGCTCCTCGAGCCCCTCACGGGAGACGTTCTGCGCCTCGTCGATGATCAGGACCGCGCGGCGGCCCTGGGCGTAGTTCTCGATCAGGAAGTTCTGCAGCGCCTGGTGCTTGACGACGTAGTTGGCCCCGGGATCGCTAGGCACGTCGAGCGCGTTCAGCGCCCATTGCAGCAGGTCGCCGCGCCCTCCCTGGGCGTTCGAGATCAGCCCGACCACCGTGTCGTCGTCGAATTCCTGCAGGAGCTTCTGGACGAGCGTGGTCTTGCCCGCGCCGACCTCGCCGGTGATCACGGTGATCGGCGCGCGTGTCATCACGCCGTATTCCAGCACGGTGTAGGCCCGCTGGTGCATCTTCGACCAGTAGATGAAATCCGGGTCGGGCAGGAGGGTGAAGGGCCGCTCCTGAAGTCCGAAAGCCTCCGTGAAAAAGCTGTTGCTTGGCATCATCATGGCCCTCGCGGCCGGCCCTCTCTCAAACTTCGGACGCACTCGAAACGATCTGCCCCCATATAGGTCTGATCGGCACCGTATGCACGCGGCAATGAATGCCCCGGGGATACGACGACGGCATGCGCGGTGCCGCAAAAGCGTGCGCCGGCCCCGACCCTGCCGGGGGAGAGGCAGGCACGCAGCGATGACTGGGGCTTGGGGTGTCATGCTGAGCGAATCGTGGGATCGAAAAATTGTTGCTGCGCAGCCGACAGTGTCAGCGTGAACTGCGGCACTGTTGAGGCGTGCATGGGTCAATGTACCGGCGTTGTACTGCCTGTTTGAGCGCCGCCAGGGGAGGGCCCGGCATCGAACAGGCAAGAGAACACAGATTAGTGTTTTGATAAATATATATAATTTATGATTTTGGGCCTTTTTGGGGCAAGATCGCGGCGGATTTCTTGCAGACTCGTGACCTGTCTTGGCCTATAGTTTGGCGTATAGCATTGTGCATAACACATTAACCACGCTGCTCGCTGCCGGGCTGTCAGGCTTCGTCAAAGAAGACCTTACGACCTTACAATTCTTGTAAACATTCGCGTTCCACGCGGGGGATGCTTCTAGATGGCTCTTTTGGATCACCCTTTTGCCGACCGCCTGCCTGTTTCCAAGGTAACGGTGGTCAATACTGTCGCGCCCCGCGCGGCTGTCCGCACCGTCCTCTATCGCGCCGGCCTGAAGCGGCTCGTCGATGTGCTGCTGGTGCTCGCGACACTCCCATTCTGGCTGCCGATCATCCTGGTCACGGCGCTGATCGTGGCGCGCGACGGCCACAACCCGTTCTACACGCAGCCGCGGATCGGCCGGAATGGCCGGGTCTTCCGGATCCTGAAGCTGCGGTCGATGGTGCATGACGCCGACGCCGTTCTCGATGTCTACCTGCGCCAGAACCCGGCCGCGCGCGCCGAGTGGAACGCCACCCAGAAGCTCAAGAACGACCCGCGCATCACGGATACGGGGCGCTTCATCCGCAAGATCTCGCTCGACGAGTTGCCGCAACTGGTCAATGTGCTTGTTGGCGACATGAGCCTCGTCGGCCCGCGTCCGATGATGGTGAACCAGAAGTCGCTCTATCCGGGACAGCGGTACTACGACATGCGGCCGGGACTTACGGGCTTCTGGCAGATTTCCAACCGTAACCACTGCCGTTTCGCCGGCCGGGCCCGCTATGACAACGCCTATTTCAACGCGATGTCACTTCGAACCGATGTCGCCGTGATCTGGCGGACGATCGGCGTGGTCCTTCGCGGCACGGGCTACTGAGACCGCTCGCGAACCGTTGATCCACGAAGAGGCCTCCAGCGCACCCGCCGGAGGCCATTCTTTTTGCTCATTTCTTGATCAGTGATACAACTGTCTCCACGTGAGGCCTATCTTGCCGGGAAAGTCTTGATGTTCCGATCCACCGCCACCCGTCTGATCCTTGTATGCGGGGTCGCCCTCCTGCTCGCGGCTTGCCAATCGGGCGAGGAACGCGCCGAAGAGCACTACCAGAACGCCCTGCGGCTGATCGAGGAAGGTGATTTCGACAGGGCCTCGGTCGAGTTCCGCAATGTCTTCGAGAACAACGGTCAGCACCGTGAGGCCCGCGCCCGCTTTGCGCAGATGCTGCGCGATACTGGCGATTTCCAGCGTTCCTACAGCCAGTACCTTCGACTTGCCGAGCAGTATCCCGATGATTTGCCCGCGCGCATAGCACTGGCGGAAATGGCCATCGCGACCCAGAACTGGGAAGAAGCCAGGCGTCACGGCGAACGTGCGATCGAACTTGCCCCTGGCGACCCGGCGCTTTCGGTCATTTCCATGAACCTCTCCTACGCGGACGCGATCGAGGCAGAGGACGAACCCACCCGCCGTGCGGTGGCCGATGACGCCCGGGCGCTTCTCGATGAGACCCCGCAGAACATGCTTCTGCGTGCGATCGTCATCGATTCCGCCCTGCGTGACGGTGAATTCGAACGTGTCCTCTCCGAAATCGGCATCGCCCTCGCGCAGTCTCCGGACGACCGCCGCCTCCACAATACCCGGCTCGCTGTCCTGGCGCAGCTCGAGCGCGCGGACGAGTTGGAGCAGCAGCTGCGCGACATGATCGCCCGTTTCCCCAACGACAGCGAACTGCCCGGAACGCTTCTTCGCTTCTATGTGGCGCGCGGCGAGCAGAACGCGGCACGCGAATTCCTGCGGGAATTCGCAGCGACCGCCGAGGAGCCGGAACAACAACGCGACGCGAAGACAGCGCTGGTGCAGCTTGTCCTCCAGCAGGAGGGGCCGGAGGCTGCATTGGAACAGATCGATACCATCCTTGCCGGCATCGAGGATCCGGCAGATGCCGCGGCTTTCCGCGCGCTTCGGGCGGGCATTCGGTTCGATCAGGGCGAGCGCGATGCAGGCATCGCGGAGATGGAGGCAACGCTTGCCGGCGAACTTCCCGTCGAGGTCGACGGCAGGCTGCGCGTCGCCCTCGCGCGCATGCTGATGGCCACAGGCAATCAGGTTGGTGCGCGCGCCCTCGTCGAGGAGGTTCTCGCCGCCGACGCAGGCCAGATCGACGCGCTCAAAATGAAGGCGGCCTGGTTGATCGAGGAGGACCAGACGCGCGAGGCGATCACGCTTCTGCGCACCGCGCTCGACAACAGCCCCGACGACGTGCAGGCGCTGACCCTGACCGCACAGGCCCATGCCCGGAACGGCGACCGGAACCTAGCGCGCGAATTCCTCGCGCTGGCTGTCGAGGCCTCGAACGCGGCGCCCGACATCAGCATCCGCTATGCCGACCTGCTCGCGTCCGAAGAACGATACCTGCCGGCCGAAGAGGTCCTGATCTCGGCGCTGCGCCTGGCGCCCGGAAACCTGCAGCTGCTGTCTTCCCTCGGAGAGCTTTACATCGCGATGGAGGACTGGGGCCGTGCCGAGCAGGTCGAGGAGACCCTGCGGCGGCAGGAGACCGCGGAAGCAACACGCATAGCCGCCGGTCTCCAGGCGAGCCGTCTGGCTGCACAGGGCGACATGGAAGATGCCGTCGCCTTCCTCGAACAGCTTGCCAGCCAGGGCGGCGGACAGGATCTCGCGGCCGAGATCGCCGTGGTCCGGGCCCGCCTTGCCACCGGCGATACCGATGGCGCGCTGACCTATCTCGACAGCTTGCTGGCCGACAATCCCGAGGACTTCACCCTGCGTTTCGTGCAGGCGACTGTCTGGTCCGGCATCGGACGCTACGCGGAGGCCGCCGCGGCCTATCGCGCACTTCTCGAAGAGCGGCCCGATGTGGAGCAGCTCTGGATCGGCCTGATCCGGACCCTTTACGGCCAGGGCGATATCGAGGGCGCTGAGGCTGCGCTTGAGGACGGCTTGGCGGCCCTGCCGGAAGGGCTGAACCTGCTCTGGGCACAGGCCTCGTTCCGCGAGCGGCAGGGCGACTACGAGGGCGCCATCGCGCTCTACGAGATGATGTACGAGCGCGCGCCGAACCAGCCGGTGATCGCCAACAACCTCGCCAGCCTGATCAGCACCTACCGCACGGATGCCGAAAACCTGGAGCGCGCCTACACGATCGCCCGCCGCCTGCGAGGCTCGGATTTCGCCCCGTTCCAGGATACCTATGGCTGGATCGCCTATCGGCAGGGGGACTACCAGGAAGCTCTGGACCATCTGGAGCCGGCCGCGGCAGCGCTGGCGGAGGATCCGCTGGTGCAGTTCCACCTCGGCATGACCTATGCGGCTCTCGAGCGTAACGGGGAGGCCTTGGAACAGTTGCGCCGTGCGGTGGAACTGGCGGGTCCCGAGGATGCGCGCGAACAGTTCGACACGGCCCGCGCCGAAATCGACCGGCTGGAGGCCACGTTGCAGGCGGAGCCCGAGGCTGATGACGAAAGCGGCCAGTAGGCCGTCCGGCCTCCGGGGATGTGATGTTGGCGCGACAAATGCCCAAAATCCGGCCCTCCCGCGGAGAACCGGCTTTTCTCGGGCCACCATGACGCTCATAAAGCGGGCAAACAAACGACGGGATGAACCGATGAAACAGGTATTTCTGGCGATCGCGTGCGTGTTCCTCGGCACGGCAGCCTGGGCGCAGAACGGCTATCGCATCAGTCCCGGCGACGTCCTGGCCATCGAGGTTCTCGAGGATCCGTCGCTCAACCGCGAAGTGCTCGTCCTGCCGGACGGCAGCTTCAGCTTTCCGTTCGCAGGCAGCCTGCAGGCCGGAGGACTGACGATCGAGCAGGTCGATGCTGCCGTCACCCAGGGCATCGCCGCCAACTTCGCGGCCGAGCCGAACGTCTTCGTGACCGTCCGCCAGGTGCAGCCGCGCGCGGTCGCGACCGGCGGTGGCGTGGCCGCGCCGCGCACCATCGACATCTATTTCCTCGGCGAGGTGAACAGCCCCGGACCGACGGCGATCCCGCCGGGAACGTCGTTCCTGCAGGCGCTGTCCTTCTCCGGTGGCTTCACCCCCTTCGCCGCGCAGCGCCGTGTCCAGCTGCGTCGCACCGATCCGCATACGGGCCAGCAATATGTCTCCGAGATCGACTATCGCGCGCTCGCCAACGGCGGCCGACTGAGCCAGGACATCACGCTGATCGAGGGCGACGTGATCCTGGTGCCGGAGAGACGGCTTTTCGAATAGGCCTCCGGGCCGCCTAGGCAGGCTCAGGCTGGTCGAATGAACGATAAAGACATACAGGCAACCCGCAAAAGGCTTCCCGGCATGGTCACCGGGATGGTCTCTGCGGCCGCCTTGCTGGCCCTCGGCGTTCAGGCCAGGGGGCAGGAAGGCACCCTTGCCAGCTTCAGCCTGTCGTTCAACGGCAGCTATACCGACAACGATCCCGACGAGGACGAAAGCGATTTCACGACGGGACTGAGTTTCGACCTGAGCAGCGTCACCCGCACGCAGAGCTTCAGCATCTCCGCGGACGGTCGCCTGGCGCTTCAGGGCGGGCGTCTCGACTTCGAACGCCCAGGGCTCGCCGTGGACTATTCCCGCGAGAACCGGTCGACCGCCTTCGACGTGGGCCTGTCCTACAGCACCCGGGATGTCGAGGGCGCCCTGGACGTGATCGACCCGGTCACGCTGGAACTCATCGACCTGATCGACGACGACGGAACGCTGGAGGCCCTCGGCATCAAGGCCGGGCTCGTGACGGGACGGGATGCGCGGTTTGGGACGGACACCCAGTTTTCCTATACCGACCGGACCTATTCGGGAACCTCCGATCCGGACCTGAACGACCTGACCAGCTGGCGGATCGGCACGACACTGCGCTTCGATGTCGACCCGCGCATCACCCTGCGCAGTGACGCCAGCTACCGGGTGACGCAGGAGGACGACCTGCTGCAGACCGAAACCCGGACGACCAGCTTCGGTATCGGCGGCGATATCCTGATCGATCAGCTCTGGTCGGCCAGCGTCGAACTGAGCCATTCGCTGACCGAGACCGAGGAGGACGGGCCGGGGGGGCGCGTGGTGACCGAGGAGGACGGGGCGGAGTACACGCTGTCGCTGACCCGGCAGTTCCGGGACGGCACGCTCGGGCTGTCGCTGGCCCGCGATGTCTCGGACATCGGCACCGAGGACAGCCTAAGCCTCTTCCGGAGCCGGGAGTTGGCCAATGGCAGCGAACTGGGCTGGTCGCTGGGCTTCGTCTCGTTCCCGAACG
>NZ_JARRSA010000022.1 GCF_029624655.1 Roseicyclus salinarum | reverse complement strand
GCGCGCTCCTTCGGCCCGTGGTCGGGCGCGGACCGGGCCGCACGGGGCGGCGCAGTCAGGTCAGGGGCGCCGTCGAGCTGCCGGATCCTGATGCCCTTCTCCAGTTCGCTCGCCCCGTCCAGCGCGGCGAGGAACGTCGGAAGGCTGTCCAGCGCGACCTCCACGAACGTCTCTGACTGCTGGATGCGGATCGCCCCGATCGCGTCCTTCTCGACACCGCCCGCTCGGCAGACCAGCGGCAGAAGCCAGCGCGCCTCGGCGCGGTCGTCGCGGCCGACGGACAGGGCGAACCATGCGCCGGAGCCGAAGTTCTTGCGGGGCTTCGGCTCGGGCGCGGCATCGGGCGAGGTCAGGTCCTCGGGCGCGGACTGGCGCGAGCGGAAAAGCCGCAGATAGGCCGCCGCGATCGTCGCAGGCGAATGCAGCTCCAGGAGCTTCCGGGCGAAAGCGTCCTGCTCCTCGGTCGTCTCCTCGGTCCAGACCGGGTCGGCCAGAAGCCGCTCCTCGTCGCGGCGCAGGATCTCGTCGGCAGAGGGCGCTGTCGTCCATTCCGCCTCGATCCGCGCCATGCTCAGAAGGCGCTGCGCCTTCTTGACCGACTTGGACGGCACGATCAGCACGGAGGTCCCCTTGCGCCCCGCCCGCCCCGTCCGCCCCGAACGGTGCAGAAGTCCCTCGGCGTTCGACGGCAGCTCGGCGTTCACCACCAGCTCGAGGTTCGGCAGGTCGATGCCGCGCGCGGCCACGTCCGTCGCGACGCAGACCCGCGCCCGCCCGTCCCGCATCGCCTGAAGCGCGTGTGCGCGCTCGGTCTGGCTCAGCTCTCCGGACAGGGCGACGACGGCGAAGCCCCGGTTCGAGAAACGCGCGGTCAGGCGGTTCACCATCGCGCGGGTGTTCGCGAAGACGATGGCGTTCTGCGCGTCGTGATACCGCAGGACGTTGATGATCGCGTTTTCCGCGTCGATCGGCGCGACACGCAGCGCCTGGTAGGCGATGTCGGCGTGCTGGCTGGTTCCCGACAGCGTCGTGACGCGGACCGGGTCGCGCTGGTAGTTCTGCGCCAGCTGCGCGATCTGCGGCGGCATGGTGGCCGAGAACAGGAGCGTGCGGCGCTCCGGCGGCGCCTCGCCCAGCATGAATTCGAGGTCCTCGCGGAAGCCGAGGTCGAGCATCTCGTCGGCCTCGTCGAGGACGATGGCGCGCAGGCCGCTCATGTCGAGCGATCCGCGCTGGATGTGGTCGCGCAGGCGGCCGGGCGTGCCCACGACGATGTGCGCTCCCCGCTCGAGCGCGCGGCGCTCGTCGCGCATGTCCATGCCGCCGACGCAGGACACAACCCGCGCACCCGCCTTCGCGTAAAGCCAGCCGAGCTCGCGCATGACCTGAAGCGCCAGCTCCCGCGTCGGCGCCACGACCAGCGCGAGCGGCACGCCCGCGGGGCCCAGCGCCTCGGCTTCTCCCATGAGCGTCGGCGCGATGGCGAGGCCGAAGCCCACGGTCTTGCCCGAACCGGTCTGCGCCGACACGAGAAGGTCGGCGTCGCGCAGGGCGGCGTCCGTGACGGCCTCCTGCACGGCGGTCAGGGTGTCGTAACCACGCTCGGCGAGCGCATCGGAAAGGGTCTGGATCATTCGGGAAACCGGCTTTGCCGCCCGGCGGCGCGGCATGATGCGGCGCCCCCGTCGGCGGAGGATGGACAAGCGCGACCCCTACACCCGGTCGCCGGGAATGTATACCGCCAATGCCCTGCCCCCCTGCGCCGCTCTGGCCCGCTGCCCCGTCCCTGCCGTCTGAACCGGAGAAGACGGATCGGCTGACGGGACTTCCGGGGCGAAGCCATTTCTGGCAATATAGTTTCACTCGGAACGGTCGGCGCACGTTCGCCCGGCCTGGTCCGCCACCAATCGGGGATCCGATGACAGACCGTCCGCATATTCTGATCGTCGAGGACAACATCCTCATCGCGATGGATATGGAGCAGATGATCCTCGACCAGGGATGCGTGCCGGTCGGCCCGGTCTCGAACGTCGCCGCGGGTCTCGAGGCGATCGCGCGGATCCATCCCGACGGCGCCGTTCTCGACGTCAACCTGGGGGACGAGCGGGTGTGGCCGCTGGCCGAGGCGCTGGACCGGCGCGGCATCCCCTTCGCGCTGACGACGGGATATTCAAGCGCCGAGATCCCCGATGCCTACCGCGACAGGCTGATCCTGGAAAAACCGGTCGCCCCCGAGACGCTCTCGAAGGCGCTCGCCATGTTCGCGCCCGGTCACGCGGGCACGACTACCCGCGCCATCACGACGATTTCCGTCGCATCGCCGTGGTGGGCGACACCCGCGCCGGAAAGCTCGAAGCGGCGGCGGCGCGCGCGCTCACGTCCGCCGAGGTGCGGTT
This sequence comes from Roseicyclus salinarum, assembly GCF_029624655.1. Lineage (GTDB taxonomy): Bacteria > Pseudomonadota > Alphaproteobacteria > Rhodobacterales > Rhodobacteraceae > Roseibacterium > Roseibacterium salinarum. The sequence continues at coordinate 57,335 of NZ_JARRSA010000022.1, read as the reverse complement.
CTTCGACGTCGGCGAGGCCGAGGCGGCGCGCGCATGGGCGCTCGAAGGGCAGCAGGCGTGCGACCGGCAGCCGGCGCCCGGAGCAACCGCAAGACCACAGGAGGCCATCATGAGCCAAGACACCACCATCAAGAAGGTCCAGTCCGAGCATTCGCCGATGGGCGACATGGGCCAGAAATACCTCGTGGCCGGCAAACGCCTGTCCATGCGGCTTTGGGAAAACGTGCCGCGCGGCGAGGCCGATCCGCCGCACCGGCGCGACTACGAGACCGTGGGCTACGCCCTCGCGGGCCGCGCGCGCCTCGAACTGGAGGGCCAGGAGATCGTGCTTCGGCCCGGCGACTGCTGGCTCGTGCCGGCGGGCGCCGCGCACCGCTACCGCGTTGAGGAGGACTTCACCGCGATCGAGGCGACCTCGCCCCCGGCCGAATTCCACGAAGACGGCGACATCCGGTGATGGCAGCGGCAGGACACGCCGAACCGCAAGGCGGCGTTGGACGGCGCGACCGCAAGGCCTAGGTAGGGGGACCTGAGCATGGATACCATCGTGACGGAGCCGCTCGCCTGGCTGATGCTGGCGGCGCTCCTGGCGGCGTCGTGGCCGGTGTCGCAACATTTCCGGCATGACCGGCTGCAGCCTTTCGCGGCCTACCTCCTTTTCGTCAGCACCACGGCGCTGGTGTCGGGCGTCGTGTTCTGGGGGCTTGCGTGGGTCATCGTGACGACCGGACCGGGTGCCGCGACGGGCGCGGCGGTGGTCCTTGGCCTGCTGGTCGTGGCCGTCGCCGCCGGGCTTCTGGCGGGGCGGTGGATCCTCCGGTTTCCGCAATGGCGGCGAACGCCGCGCTGACGACAGAAAGAGTGATGCGACATGGCAGACAGGATCGACACCGCGACCCTGATCGAAGATCTCGGCCGGCGGGTGCCGGACCAGACACAGTTCCTCGACGGCGTCCGCGGCCTTGTGGGCTGCGTCGAAGGGGTGATGGAGGACAGGCCCGATTTCCGCGCCGCGGGCGTGCTCGAGCGCATCGTCGAGCCCGACAGGACGCTCGTCTTCCGGGTGGTCTGGGCCGACGATGCGGGCCGCGTTCAGGTCAACCGCGGCTGGCGCGTGCAGTATTCAAACGCGATCGGACCCTACAAGGGCGGCCTGCGGTTCCACCCCGATGTGAGCCTCGACCTCTTCAAGCGGCTGGCCTTCGAGCAGACGTTCAAGAACGCGCTGACGGGCCTGCCGATGGGCGGCGCCAAGGGCGGATCGGACTTCGACCCGCATGGCCGCTCGGAGGCCGAGATCATGCGCTTCTGCCAGGCCTTCATGACCCAGCTGCACGAGGCGATCGGACCGCGGCGGGACGTCCCGGCCGGCGATATCGGGGTCGGCGCCCGCGAGATCGGCTTCATGTTCGGCCAGTACAAGAACATCACCGGGCGCTTCGTGGGCGCGCTGACCGGCAAGGGCCTGGAGTTCGGGGGCAGCAGGCTGAGGCGCGAGGCGACCGGCTACGGCGTGGTCTACTTCCTGCGCGAGATGCTGGCGCGACGCGACGAAAGCATCGAGGGACGCCGCGCCGTCGTCTCGGGGGCGGGCAACGTCGCCACCCATGCCGCCGAGAAATTCGTCGACATGGGCGGAACGGTCGTGACGCTGTCGGATTCCAAGGGCTTCCTCCATGTCGAGGACGGGCTGCAGCCCGAACAGATCCGCTGGGTCCGCGAGGCGCGGAAGGATCCCGATTTCCGGCTGGAACGCTTCACCGACCGCTACGGCGGCACATGGCGCAAGGGCGAGGCGCCGTGGTCGGTGGCCTGCGACGTCGCCCTGCCCTGCGCCACGCAGAACGAGATCGACCGTGACGCGGCGCTGGCGCTGATCGACAACGGCTGCCGGGTGGTCGTTGAGGGGGCGAACCTGCCCCTCACGCAGGAGGCGACGCAGGAGATCGACGCGGCGGGCCTGCTCCATGCGCCGGGAATGGCCGCGAACCTCGGCGGCGTCGCGATGTCGGGCCTCGAGCTGAGCCAGAACACCGCCCGCCTCGAACGGGACGAGGACGACCTGTCCGAAGCCCTGCAAAGGATCATGCGCGACGCGCACGCGACCTGCCTCGAACACGGCGAGACGGAAAGCGGCGTGAACTACGCCCGCGGCGCGCATATCGCGGGCTTCACCAAGGTGGCGGACGCCATGACGGCCTTCGGCGTCGCCTGACGCGCCGGGCCGCCGCGCCGCCCTTGGGTGACGCGGCGGCTTGTCCCGTCCTTCCGCGCGTGGTGAACTCGCGCCCATGGGCTACCGCGCGACCATCAACGGAACGCTCTTCGGGTTCCCCTCGCTCAAGGCGCTTCTCGCCAGGGCGTCGCCAGCACGGTCGGGCGACGCGCTGGCCGGGATCGCCGCCGAAGGCCCGCTGGAGCGGATCGCGGCGCAGCATTGCCTCGCCGACGTGGCCCTCGCCGATTTCCTGACCGACGTGCTGGAGGTCGAGGACGACGACGTGACCGCCCTGATCGCGGCCCAGCACGATGCCGCGGCCTTCGCGCCCGTCGCCGCGCTGACCGTGGGGGGCTTGCGCGACTGGCTGCTCGACCCCGCCACGACCGGGCGGGACATCGCCGGCATCGCCTGGGGCATCACGCCCGAGATGGCGGCCGCGGTCTCGAAGATCATGCGTGCGCAGGACCTGATCGCGGCCGCCGCGAAGATCGAGGTCGTCACGCGGTTCCGCTCGACGATCGGACTTCGCGGCCGGCTTTCGACGCGCAACCAGCCCAACCACCCCACCGACGACAGCCGGGGGATCGCGCTGTCGGCGCTCGACGGGCTGCTGATGGGGGCCGGCGACGCGGTGATCGGCGTCAACCCGGCGACCGATGCCGTGGCCGACTACGTCCGCATCTGCGAGGTGCTGGACGCGATCCGGGCGCAGCTCGACATCCCGACGCAGACCTGCTGCCTCGGTCATGTCACGACGGCGCTGGCGGCGATGGAGCGCGGGGCGCCCGTGGACCTCGTGTTCCAGTCCGTCGCGGGATCGCGGAAGGCGAACGCGGGCTTCGGCGTCACGCTGGCCCTGCTGGACGAGGCGCGGGACGCGGTCCGGGGGCTGGGGCGCGCGCCCGAGGGCGCGAACCTGATGTATTTCGAAACCGGGCAGGGCGCCGCGCTGTCCGCGGACGCCCATCACGGCATGGACCAGCAGACGATGGAGACGCGCGCCTATGCCGTCGCGCGGGCCTACCGCCCGCTTCTGGTCAACACGGTTGTGGGCTTCATCGGGCCGGAATACCTCGCGGATGGCAAGGAGATCACCCGCGCGGGGCTCGAGGATCACTTCTGCGGCAAGCTTCTCGGGCTGCCGATGGGGGTCGACGTCTGCTACACGAACCACTCCTACGCGGATCAGGAGGACATGGACATTCTCCTGACCGCGCTGGCGGCGGCAGGGGTGAACTTCGTCATCACGGTGCCCGGCGCGGACGACATCATGCTGAACTACCAGTCGTTGTCGTTCCATGACGCGCACTTCATCCGCGACACGCTGGGCCGCCCGCCCGCCCCGGAATTCGCCGAGTGGATGGCGCGCAACGGCATCGGCTCGCCCGGCGCGGCGCTGCCCGCGCTCGACGCCGCGTTCGGACGCCTGAGGCTTCCGGCATGACCCGCAACGAGATCACCCGGGACGAGATCCGCGCCCTCACGGAGGCGCGGCTGACCTTCGGCGCGCGCGGGCGGGCCCTTTCGACGGGCGACGCGCTGGCCTTCGCGCTGGACCACGCGCGGGCGCGGGCGGCGGTCGAGGCCGAGATGGACCTGCCCGCGCTGCGCGCCGCGCTCGAACGGTCGGGCCTTGCGCATCGCACGGTGACGAGCCTTGCGGGCGACCGCGACACGTTCATCCGCCGCCCCGACCTCGGCAGGCGGCTGCCCAGCGACGCCGAGGCCGCGCTGGCCGGCGCCGGACCGGCCGACGTGGCGCTGGTGCTGGGCGACGGGCTGTCGGCGACGGCGGTGGCGTTGAACGGGGTCGCCTTCCTTTCGGCGCTGGCCGACCGCCTGGCCGCATCGGGACTGCGCGTCGGCCCCGTGATCCTCGCGCGGCAGGCGCGCGTCGCCCTCGGCGACGGGATCGCGCGGGCGATGGGTGCGGAAACCGTCGTGATGGCGCTGGGGGAACGCCCCGGCCTGTCGGCGGCCGACAGCCTCGGGATCTACGTCACGCACGGACCGCGCCCGGGAACGCCCGACAGCGCGCGCAACTGCATCTCGAACGTGCGCGACGCGGGCACCGGCGTGGCGGAGGCCGCGTTCCAGGCCGAACGCCTGATCCTCGCGATGCGGCGGACCGGCCAAAGCGGCGTCGAGCTGAGCCGGACGCTCGCCTCGGGCGCATTGCCCGGCCCCGAGACCTAGGCGAAACGCCGGTCGGGGCGCACGGCGTCGAGGACCACGTTGGGACTGCGGCCCTCGGCCATGTCGGCCACGATCCGGCCCGTGATCCCGCCCAGCGTCAGGCCGAGGTGCTGGTGCCCGAAAGCGTGCAGTATGCGCCCCGAGGACGGGCTTTGGCCGATCACCGGCAGCGAATCCGGCATCGTCGGGCGATAGCCGAGCCACGTGGACGTGGGCGCGGGCAAGGGCCCGACGAACTCGGCGGCCTTGCGCTGCATCCACGCGAGGCGGCGCGCGTTCGGGGGCGCGCCGAGGCCCGCGATCTCGACGGTGCCCGCAAAACGCAGTCCCTTCGCCATCGGCACGCCGTAGAACCCGCCTTCGGCCCAGCCCACGGGACGGGTCAGCCGCCCCGCCTCGTCCGCGAAAAGCAGGTGGTAGCCGCGCTCGGTCCCCAGCGGCATCCGCTCGGCCCCGCCGCCCCTGATCGCGCCCGAGAACGCGCCGGCGGCGATCACGGCGCGGCCTGCCGTCAGGGTGTCGCCCCCCGCGTCGATCCGCACCAGTGCGTGATCGGCCCGCGTGGCTGACACCCTCGCCGCCAGCGTCGCGCCCCCCAGCGCGGCGAAGCGGGCGTGGAGGCGCCGCACCAGCTCCTCTGGGTCGCGGACATGGCGCGCCTCGCGATAGAGGACCGCACGCTCGACCGGCAGCGCGAGGCCCGGCTCGAGGCCCAGTGCCTCCTCGGGCGTCAGGTCCTCGACCGTCACGCCAAGCGACCGGCGCAGGGCAAGGCCGCGCTCGGCCCCCTTCGCGCCCTCGGGCGTCGACCAGACCGTGATCTGGCCGCGCGCCACCACAAGGTCCTCTGCCCCCGCCTCGGCGATCAGCGGGTTCAGCCCGGCATCGGCATGGGACAGGAGCGCGGCCAGGTGCCCCGCGATCTCGCGCGACCGCGCGGCGCGGCAATTGGCGAGGAAGGACAGCATCCAGCCCGGATGCGACAGCGCATGGCCCCACGAGATCGACACGGGACTGTCACGCCCCCACAGAAGGCGCGGAAGGCCGGTCAGAACCGAAGGATCGTTCACCGGCAGGCAGCCATAGGTCGCCAGCGTGCAGGCGTTGCCGGAACTGGTGCCCGATCCGGGCTCGGCGGGATCGATCAGCACGACGCGGTGCCCGCGCATCGCCGACCACAGCGCGCAGCTGGTGCCGACGATGCCCGCGCCGACCACGGCGATGTCGAAATCCGTCATGTCGCGGCGAGCCTCCGACCGGGGACGTTCCGTGCAACCTCAAGCAGGGATGCCCGCGCGAGGCAAGGCTTAGCGGCCGGCGCGCGCGTCGCGCGTCCGTCATCCGCAAAGCGATGAAATCGCCGGCAGATGGCGCCCCGGCATGCACCGCCGGAGGCGCAGGCGCGATCCGCGCGCGGCGTGCGGCCGTCACGGTTTACCGGCCGGGCCGCGCCCGCTAGCGATCGGGAGCGTCGCGGCCCACGGGCCCGAACCACAGGAGACACCGGATGACACGCGCACTTTCCGCAATCGGCCTCGCCCTCGTCCCCTCGGCGCTTTCGGCGCACGAGACCGCGGGCGCCCACGTCCACCCCCACGGCCTCGAATGGGCGATGATCCTGACGGCCGTGGCCCTCTGCGGCGTCTTCATGATGACGCGGCGGCGCTAGACCCGCCTGAGCGGCACGTCGCGCCCCGTCCGCAGGGCCGGGATCTGGCGCCGGGCGGCCTCCACCCGCGTGAGGTCGAGGTCGAGCACGGCAAGCCCCGGCGCCTCGCGCCCGAGATCGGCCAGCACCGTCCCCCAGGGATCGACGGCCAGCGCGTGGCCCCACGTCTCGCGCCCGTCGGCATGGTCGCCCGCCTGCGCGGCGGCCAGCACGAAGGCGCCCGTCTCGATGGCGCGGGCGCGCAGCAGGACTTCCCAATGCGCGCGGCCCGTGGGCACCGTGAAGGCGGAAGGGATGAAGATCAGGCGCGCGCCTTCCTGCCCGTAGCGGCGGTAGAAGTAGGGAAAGCGCAGGTCGTAGCAGATCGACAGACCCCAGGGGCCCCAGGGCGTGTCCGCCATCACCGCCTCGGTGCCCGGGGCGAAGCGCTTGGATTCGCCGATCGGCGCCTGGCCCTCGATGGCCACGTCGAACAGGTGGACCTTGTCGTACTCGGCCCGGATCGCGCCGGTGTCGTCGATCACCGCCGAATGGTTCAGGAAACGCCCGTCGGGCGCCAGAACCGGGGTCGAGCCGATGTTGATCCACATCCCGTGCGTCGAGGCGAGGTCGCGGCATGCGGCGATGAAGGGGTCGTCCGCGGCCGCGACGACCTGCCTGCGGGCGGCCTCGGCGTCGCGGTTCATCAGCCCCGCCACCTCGGGCAGGCACAGAAGCTCCGCCCCCTGCGCCGCGGCCTGGGCCGCCAGCGCCGCGACCGTCTCGATATTGGCGTCGTGCGTGTCGGCCGAGCGCATCTGCGCCAGCGCCGCGCGCAGGGTCCCGCGCTCAGCCACGGTCGCTCAACGTGCGCGCGACGGCGTCCTTCCAGCCCGCGTAGCGCGCCTCGCGCGTGGCGGGGTCCATCTGCGGGTGGAACTCGCGCTCCACCGCCCAGCCCTTCGCGAAATCCTCCGCGCCGGGGCAGACGCCCGCCTGCATCCCCGCGACCCACGCCGCGCCCAGCGCCGTGGTCTCCGGGACCTTCGGCCGATCGACCGGCGCGCCGAGGATGTCGGCGAGGAACTGCATCGACCAGTCCGACGCGGTCATGCCGCCATCGACGCGCAGCACGTTCGCCGCGCCCGCGCCCTCCCAGTCGTGCGACATCGCCTCGTAGAGGTCGCGCGTCTGGTAGCCCACCGATTCCAGCGCCGCGCGCGCGATCTCGGCCGGGCCGGTGTTGCGCGTGATCCCGAACAGCGCGCCGCGGCAATCGGGATCCCAGTAGGGCGCGCCTAGCCCGGTGAAGGCCGGCACCAGGTAGAGCGTCTGCGACGTGTCCGCCTCGGCCGCGAGGGACTGGCTCTCGGCGGCGGTGCCGATGATCTTCAGCCCGTCACGAAGCCATTGCACCACCGCGCCGGCCATGAAGATCGACCCCTCCAGCGCGTAGGTCACCTTGCCGTCGAAGCGGTAGGCGATGGTCCCAAGCAGCCTGTTGCGGCTTTCGACAAGCGTGTCGCCGGTGTTCAGAAGCGCGAAGCACCCGGTCCCGTAGGTCGATTTCAGCATCCCCGGGGTGAAGCACGCCTGCCCCAGCGTCGCCGCCTGCTGGTCGCCCGCGACGCCGAGGATCGGGATCGCGGCCCCGAAATGGCCGGCCTCCGCGGTGCCGAAATCGGCGCCCGTGTCCAGCACCTCGGGCAGAAGCGAGGCGGGGATGTCCAGAAGCTTCAGGATGTCCTCGTCCCATCGCCCCTCGCGGATGTTGTAGAGCAGCGTGCGCGCCGCGTTCGTGGCGTCGGTGACGTGGCGCCTGCCGTTCGTCAGTTTCCAGATCAGCCACGAATCGACCGTCCCGAAGGCGAGCTTGCCGGCGCGCGCCTTCTCGCGCGCGCCCTCGACGTTCTCCAGAAGCCACGCGACCTTCGAGCCCGAGAAATACGGGTCGAGGATCAGGCCGGTCTTTTGCTGCACCATCGGCTCGTGGCCCTCGGCGCGCAGGGCCGCGGTCATCGCGGCGGTGCGCCGGTCCTGCCAGACGATGGCGTTGTGGATCGGCCGGCCGGTCTCGCGGTCCCAGACGATCACGGTCTCGCGCTGGTTGGTGATGCCGATGGCGGCGACGGGCCCAGGCGCCTTTCCCAGCGCGTCGCGCGCCGTCGAGAGGGTCGTGGCCCAGATCTCCTGAGGGTCGTGCTCGACCCAGCCGGAGGCGGGATAATGCTGCGCGAACTCCTCCTGCGCGCTCGCCACCGGCTGCAGCGTGCCGTCCACGCTGTCGAAGACGATCGCGCGCGTGGACGTCGTGCCCTGGTCGATGGCAAGAACGTGGGTCATGGGGATCCTCCCTGCGATCTTCGCCGCAAGCCTACCGCCCCCTGCGGTGAGGGCAAGCCGCCGCGGCCCCCGGCCCGGCCTCAAGATCCCGCGCCGACACGTTCCAGCAGCGCCTCGACCTCGGGGCCCAGCGCCTCGACGATCAGCGCGACGCCCTCGGCGTTCGGGTGCAGCCCATCCGGCTGCATGTAGCGGGCGATCGCCCCCGCGCGGTCCGCGTCCGCCGCCCGTTCAAGCGCGCCAAGGAAGCTTTCGACGTGGATCGCGCCGTATTGCGCCGCCAGCTCGGGATAGATCGCGTCGAACTCGGCCTTGTAGTCCGGCCCGTAATTGCCCGGCGCGTTCAGCCCCACCAGCAGGACGGGCAGGCCGCGCGCCTCGGCTTCGGCGAGGATCCCGTCAAGGTTCGCGCGGCTGGTGCCGGGCGGAAGCCCGCGCAAAAGATCGTTGCCGCCCAGCGCCACGATCATGGCGTCCGCCTCGGGACCGAGCGCCCATGCCACCCGCGCAAGGCCGCCCGCCGTCGTGTCGCCCGAAACGCCGTGGTTCTGCACCTCGACGTCATGGCCGCGCGCCTGCAGCCATGCCTCCAGCTGCGGCACGAAGCCCGCGCCGTCGACCAGCCCGAAGCCCTGTGTCAGGCTGTCGCCCAACGCCACGATCGTGACCGGATCGTCCTCGGCCCACGCCGTCCCGGTCAGCGTCGCGGCAAGCCCCAGCGCCACCGCGCCCGCCTTGCCGACGCGCCGGACGGCCCCATATGCCCAAGAGCAAAATGAACCGAGGCGTTCAGTCATGGAAGACACGGTACTTTCGCTGAGGGATGCGCGGCTCACGCTCGATGGAAACGCGGGCGCGGTCGACATCCTGCACGGCATCACGCTGGACGTGGCGCGCGGCGAGACGGTGGCGCTGACGGGGCCTTCGGGGTCTGGCAAATCTTCGCTCCTGATGCTCATGGGCGGGCTCGAGCGGGCAACGGGCGGGTCCGTAACGGCGCTCGGCCGCGATCTTACCGCGATGAACGAGGATCAGCTCGCCCGGTTCCGCCGCGATCATATGGGGGTGGTGTTCCAGTCCTTCCACCTCATTCCGACGATGACGGCGCTCGAGAACGTGGCGACGCCGCTGGAACTCGCGGGGCACCGCGACGCCTTCGACCGGGCCGAGGCCGAGCTGCGGGCGGTGGGGCTCGCGTCGCGCGCGCATCACTACCCCGGCCAGATGTCGGGCGGCGAGCAGCAGCGCGTGGCGCTGGCCCGCGCCGCGGCGCCCCGGCCGCACATCCTGCTGGCCGACGAGCCCACGGGCAACCTCGACGGCGCGACCGGCGAGGCCATCGTGACCCTCCTGATGGAGTTGCGCGACCGGCACGGCGCGACGCTGGTCCTTGTGACCCACGCGCCCGACCTCGCCCGGCGCTGCGACCGCGAGATCCGGCTGCGCGACGGGCGCGTGGCGGGCGACGCCCTGCGCGAGGCCGCCGAGTGAACATCGCGCTTCGCATCGCGGCACGGGACTTGCGCGGCGGCCTTCGCGGCTTCCGCATCTTCCTCGCCTGTCTCGCCCTCGGCGTGGCCGCCATCGCAGCCGTCGGCAGCGTGCGCGAGGCGATCGAGGCAGGCCTGTCGCGCGAAGGGGCGGCCATCCTCGGCGGCGACGCGCAGATGAGCTTCACCTACCGCTTCGCAAGCGAGGACGAGCGCGCCTTCATGGAGCGGATCGCCACGGCCGTCTCGGAAACCGTCGATTTCCGCTCGATGGTGACGCTCGACCGCGACGGCGCGACCGAGCGCGCGCTGACGCAGGTGCGCGGCATCGACGGCGCCTATCCGCTTTACGGGGACGTGGTCCTGCAACCGGACATGCCCTTGGCGGACGCGCTCGCGACGCGGGCGCTTCCGGGCATCGTGATGCAGCGGCTTCTGGTGGACCGCCTCGCGCTTTCCGTCGGCGACACCGTGCGCCTGGGGACGCAGGACTTCGAGCTGCGCGCCCTGCTCGAGGTCGAGCCTGACGGCGCGGCGGGCGGCTTCGCGCTCGGGCCGAGGTCCATCGTGCGGCTCGATGCGCTCGAGGCGTCGGGGCTGCTGCAGCCCGGCACGCTGTTCGACACGGACTATCGCCTCGCGCTGCCCCCCGGCGCCGATCTCGCGGCGCTCGAGGCCGAGGCCGCGGGGCGCTTCGCCGACACCGGGATGCGCTGGCGCGACGCGCGGAACGGCGCGCCGGGAGTGCAGGAATTCGTCGAGCGGATCGGTGCCTTCCTCGTGCTGGTCGGGCTCGCGGGACTTGCCGTGGGCGGGATCGGCGTGTCCTCGGCGGTGCGCGCCTATCTCGAGGGCAAGATCGCGACCATCGCGACGCTCAAGACGCTCGGCGCCGAGGGGCGGACGATCTTCACGGCCTACTTCGCGCAGATCGGCCTTCTGACGCTGGCGGGCGTAGGCGCGGGGATCGTGCTCGGGGCCGTGATCCCGCTTGCGCTCGCGCCCGTGATCGAGGCGCGGCTGCCGGTGCCGATCGCCGTTTCGGTCTATCCCGCACCGCTCGCCGAGGCCGCGCTCTACGGGGTGCTGACGGCGCTGATCTTCACGCTCTGGCCGCTGGCACGGACCGAACAGGTGCGCGCGGCGGCCCTTTACCGCGACGCCGCCGGGCCGTCGCGCGGGCTGCCGCGTCCGGTCTACCTCGCCGTGATCGCCGGGCTGGCCCTTCTGCTGGTCGGGCTGGCCGTGACGCTGTCGGGCATCCCCGAACTCGCGCTCGGCACCGCTGGCGGCATCCTCGGCGCGCTCGTCCTGCTCGCGCTGTCGGCGCGTCTGATCCGCGCGGTGTCGCGCCGTGCCGCGCGCAGCCGCTGGGTGCGGGGGCGCACCGCGCTGCGCACCGCGCTCGGCGCCGTGGGCGGGCCGGGGTCCGAGGCGACATCGGTGGTCCTGTCGCTCGGCCTCGGCCTTGCCGTGCTGGCCTCCGTCGGCCAGATCGACGCCAACCTGCGCGCCGCGATCCAGCGCGACCTGCCCGAGGTCGCGCCGACCTACTTCTTCGTGGATATCCAGCCCGACCAGCTGGGCCCCTTCCTCGACCGGGTCGAAAACGATCCGGCGGTCAGCCGCGTCGACACAGCCCCGATGCTGCGCGGCGTCATCACCCGCATCAACGGCGCGCGCGCGGCGGACGTGGCGGGCGATCACTGGGTGATCCAGGGCGACAGGGGGCTGACCTACCTGGAGACGGCGCCGCCCGACAGCGAGATCGTGGCCGGCGACTGGTGGCCCGACGACTACGCCGGCCCGCCGCTCGTGGCCTTCGCCGCCGAGGAGGCGCAGGAGATTGGCCTCGGCATCGGCGACGAGATCACCGTGAACGTGCTCGGGCGCGACATCACGGCCAGCATCGCGGCGCTGCGCGAGGTGAAGTTCGAGAATGCCGGCATCGGCTTCGTGCTGACGATGTCGCGCAACGCGCTTGCGCGCGCGCCCCATACCCACATCGCCACCGTCTACGCCGAGCCCGAGGCCGAGGCCGCGATCCTGCGCGACGTGGCGGGCGCGGCGCCCAACATCACCGCGATCCGCGTCCGTGACGCCATCGACCAGGTGGCCGAGGCGCTGCGCAGCCTTGCGGCGGCCACCTCCTACGGGGCGGCGGCGACGCTTCTGACAGGGTTCATCGTGCTGATCGGTGCGGCGGCGGCGGGCGAGCGCGGCCGCGTCTTCGAGGCCGCGGTCCTCAAGACGGTGGGCGCCGCTCGGGGCAGTATCCTCGCCAGCTTCGCCCTGCGCTCGGCGCTTCTGGGCGCGGCCGCAGGTCTCGTGGCCATCGCCGCGGGGGCCCTCGGCGGGTGGAGCGTCACGACCTTCGTGATGGACACGAGCTACCGGTTCGAGCCGGTCTCGGCGGTGGCCATCGTTCTCGGGGGCGCACTCGCCACGCTCATCGCGGGCCTCGGCTTCGCGCTGCGCCCGCTTTCCGTGCGCCCCGCGCGCGTTCTGCGGGCGCAGGACTAGCCGATCTGCAACGCGGGCGGCCCGTGGCGTCGCGGCGTCCGCCTTTCCCCTTGCCAACCCGCCACCGAGGTCGCACGTCAGGCATCATGATGCGCTCCGTCCGTTCGCTTCTCCGCCGCAAGGACCGCCCCGAGGCCGCGCCCGCCACCGCGGGACGCGCCGCCGAGGCCGATCACCCGCGCCCGGAACGCGCGACCTACATCGTGGGCGACATCCACGGACGCGCCGATCTGCTGGAACTGCTGTTGGAACTCATCGACGCGCATATCGGCGGCACGGGGGCGGGCGATCCGCAACTGGTGTTCCTGGGCGACTATGTGGACCAGGGCCCCGACAGCGCCGAGGCGCTCGCCCGCCTGCGCGAGCTGACGCGCGACTACCCCCGGAACGTCATCTGCCTGATGGGCAACCACGAGCGGATGCTGCTCGACTTCCTCGCCGATCCGGTCACGCGCGGGCCGCGCTGGATGCGCGCCGGCGGGGCCGCGACGCTCAGGAGCTTCCGCATCGACACCGACGACATGCAGGCCGCCGCGAAGGTCCCGGATTTCGAGGATGCGGCGCGCCGCCTGCGCGCGGCGATGCCCGAAGGCCTGGCCGAGTGGATGGCCGGCCTGCCTCTCAGCTGGAACTCGGGCAACGTCTGGGCCGTCCATGCCGGCGCCGACCCGGTCCACGCGATGGACGCGCAATCCGCGCGCGTGCTCCTGTGGGGCCACCCCGAGTTCGAGGCCGTGGCCCGCGCCGACGGCACATGGGTCGCCCATGGCCATGTCGAGATGGAGGGGCCCGTCTTCGCGGACGGGCGCATCGCGCTCGACACCGGCGCATGGCGGACCGGGCGGCTGACGGCCTGCGCGCTGCGCCCCGACGGGCGCCACGACTTCCTTCAGACCTGACGGCCTAGCGAGACAGCTCGCGTTCGGCCTTCTCCTCGATCTTCGTGTTCCACAGCGCCACGCCCGACCGGAACGCCGCGCGCCCGATCGTGTGCGCCGCGACCGGCGCGGTGATCAGCAGGAACAGGATCGTCGCCACCGCCCGCGTGGTCGTGGCGGTGTCGGCGAAGTAGATCGCGACCGCCACGAGGATCAGGCCCGATCCCAGCGTGCCCGCCTTCGTCGAGGCGTGCATCCGGATCAGCACGTCGGGAAGCCGCAGGACCCCGAGGCCCGCCACGAAGCAGAAGAAGCCGCCCAGCAGCACCAGCGCCGCCATGATGATCTCGGCGATCATGTCCGTTCCTCCCCTTGCGGTTGCGCGTGCTGCGCCGGCGGCACCTCCTCCAGGCGGCTTTCGTCCCGCCGGGTGACACGCCGCTCCACGAACCGCGCCAGCGCCACGGTGGCGAGGAAGCCCACCAGCGCCAGCACGATCGCCACGTCGACGAAGGCCGTATCCTGCGAGAGCATGGCGTAAAGCCCGCAGAACGACACGATCAGGACCGTCATCATGTCCAGCGCCACGATCCGGTCGGGCAGGCTCGGCCCCTTGATCAGGCGCACGAAGGCGAAGGCCACGCCCAGCATCACGAGGACGAACGACACGTCGATGGCTACATCCAGAAGTCCCATTGGCCTACTCCATCGCCTCGATCACCCAGCGTTCCATGCCGTTCTTCATCTGCGCCCGGATGGCATCGGGATCGTCGGCGAACATGGCATGGATGAACAGGGTATTGCAGTCGTCCGTCACGTCGAGCGACAGCGTGCCCGGCGTGAGCGAGATCAGGTTCGTCACCAGCAGGATCTCCATCTCGCCCTTCGCGTCGAGCGGCATCGCGATCACGCCGGGACGCGCCTTGTGCGAGGGCGTGAGCACGTCCCAGACCACCTGCATCGAGCTTGCGAGCAGTTCGTAGAGGAACAGGACGCACAGCTTCGCCCAGCGCCAGACGCGGCGGAAATAGCGGTCGCAGCCCGGAAAGAGCGGCCGCGTGAGATACAGCGCGGCCGAGCCGAGCGCGAAGCCCACGACCAGCCCCGACAGCGTGATGTTGCCCGTCAGCGCCGCCCATGCGACGGCCAGCGCGATGTTCAGGGTGAAGATGTTCATTCGGCCGCCTCCATCTGCGCCAGTCCCGGCGCGCTCGTCCCCACCTCACCCAGCACCGCCACGATGTAGTCGCGCGGATCCAGAAGCTGCCCCGCCGCGCGCTCGGCGAAGGCCACGAAGGGCTCCGGGAAGAAGCCGATCACGCAGGTCAGCGCGGCGAGCGACGAGATCGGGATGAGCAGCGCCGCCCGGTCGCGCGGTGTCAGCGCCGCGAGCGTGGGCGTCTGGCCCGCGGGATGCGGCTTCCAGAAGGCGTAGCCCCATATCTTCGTCATCGAGTAGATCGTCAGAAGCCCCACGACCAGGGCCACGGCCGCGATCCAGTAGGCTCCGGCATCGAGCGAGGCCTTCACGAGGACGTATTTCGCCCAGAACCCCGACAGCGGCGGGAAACCCGCGAGGCTGAAGGCCGGGATCAGGAACAGCAAGCCCAGAAGCGGCGCGGTCTTGTAGAGCCCGCCGATCCGGTCGAGTTCGGTCGAGCCCGCGATGCGCTTCGCCACGCCCGCCACCAGGAACAGGTTCGCCTTCACGATGATGTGGTGCACGAGGTAGAACACCGCCCCCACGATCGCCAGCGGCGTGAAAAGCGCAAGGCCGAGGATCATGTAGCCGATCTGGCTGACGATATGGAACGACAGGATACGCCGGAAGTCGTTCATCGCCGCCGCCCCGAGCACCCCCGTGACCATGGTGAAGCCCGCGACCCAGAGCAGGATCGTGTGGGTATAGGCGACGTCGGTCGTGAAGATCAGCGTGAACACCCGGATCAGCGCGTAGACGCCCACCTTCGTCAGGAGCCCCGCGAAGATCGCGGACACCGCGAAGGCGGGCGTGTGGTAGGAGGCCGGCAGCCAGAAGAACAGCGGGAAGACCGCCGCCTTCACGCCGAAGGCGATCATGAACATCACCGCGATCACGATCAGGAGGCCGGGATTGCCCACCTCCTGGACCGCGCCGTGCAGGTCGGCCATGTTCAGCGTGCCGGTCATGCCGTAAAGCAGGCCGATCCCCGACAGGAACAGGATCGTCGAGACGAGGTTCAGCGTGACGTACTTGATCCCGCCGTCCAGCTGCTCGCGCGCTCCGCCCAGCACCAGAAGGCCGAAGGACGCGATCAGCATCACCTCGAACCAGACGTAGAGGTTGAAGATGTCGCCGGTCAGGAACGCGCCGCAGACGCCCGCCAGCAGCACCTGGTACAGCGCGTGGTAGCCCAGCGCCTCCTTGCGCTCGTCGATGTCGGCCAGCGCGTAGACCGCGACGGCAAGGCCCGTGATGCCGGTGATCACGACCATCACGGCGGACAGGAGGTCGGCCACCAGCGTGATGCCGAAGGGCGCGCCCCAGCCGCCCATCTGAGCGGCGACGACGCCCCGGTCGAGGACCTCGGCCATCAGGACGCCCGACGCGACCAGAAGCGCGGCCGAGCCGATGACCGACAGCCACCGTCCCTCGGGCCCCTTGCGGAACAGGAAGGCCAGGACCGCCGTGGCGAAGGGGATGATGATCGGGGTTGCGAGGATCCAGCTCACTCCGGCGTCTCCGTCTTGGGCTCGGCCAGGCGCATCTCGTCGGAGTTGAGCGTGCCGAGGTTCTGGTAGGTCCGGTAGACCAGCGTCAGGGCGAAGGCGAACAGGCCGAAGCCGATGACGATGGCCGTCAGGACCAGCGCCTGCGGCAGCGCGTTGGCCACCGCCTCGACCGGCGCATCCTCGCCGTAGGGGATCAGCGGCGGCGCCTCGGCCGTCAGCCGGCCCGACACGAAGATCGTCAGGTTCGCGGCGTTCGAGATCAGGATCAGCCCGAAGATGAAGCGCAGAACGTTCCGCGCGAGCATCAGGTGGATCGCGGCGGCCACCAGCACGCCGACCATGATGGCGACGAAAAGCTCCATCAGACTTCCTCCTCCAGCGCGAGCACCAGCGTCAGGACCGACCCGAACACCACCAGGTAGACCCCTATGTCGAAGAACAGGACGGAAGAGATCGGGATGTATTCCCCGCTTTCACGGTCGCCGATGAACCACCACTGGCCGGTGAAGAAGGCGTCGTCGAAGAACACGGCGTAGACCCCGGCGGCCAGTGCGACGCCGAGCCCGATCATGGCGATGTTCTGCGGTTCGTAACGCAGCGCCTCGCGCGTGGCGTCGGCCCCCTGTGCGATCGCATAAAGCACAAAGCCCGTCGCCCCGATCAGGCCGCCGATGAAGCCTCCGCCCGGCAGGTTGTGGCCGCGCAGGAGCATGAACACGGAGAACAGCAGCAGAAGCGACACCAGAAGCCGCGTCGCCGCGTTGAGGATGATCGAATTCATCATGTCAGCTGTCCTTCCCGGAAGCGGGCGTCGCGTTGCGGGTTGCGGCAGGCGTCGCGGCGGGCGTCACCGTCGCCGGCGGGTCGGACACGCCGCCCTCGTAGCGGGTCCCGCGCAGAAGCGCGTAGGCCGCCAGCGCCGCGATCACCACGACCGCGATCTCGCCGAAGGTGTCGAGCGCGCGGAAGTCCACGAGGATCACGTTGACGATGTTGCGCCCGAAGGCCTCGGGCCAGCTCGCGATCTCGAAGTAGTCCGTGATGCGCCGGTCGATGTCGCCCTGCAGCACGCCGATCAGGATCAGCGTCACAAGCGCGCCGATCGTCACCGACAGGGCCGCATGGCCCGGCCGCCGCTGTTCCTTGCGGATGTTGAGGTGCGGCAGCTTCAGCATCGCCACGGCCACCAGCACGACGGTCAGCGTCTCCACCAGAAGCTGCGTGATCGCGACGTCTGGCGCGGAGAACATGATGAAGATCAGCGCGACGCCGATGCCGACGACGCCCAGCGCGGCCACCGCGGTCATGCGGCTCGAGGTGTATGCCGTCAGCAGCGCGCCCGCGGTGATGAAGACCAGCACCGCCCAGTGCTTGAACAGAAGCCCGTCAAGCTGCCCGGCAAGATCCAGGGTCACCGGGCCCAGCGCGTCCTTCGCCCAGATCGTGGCCGCCACACCCACCGCGAGCGTCACGAAAACGGTGACCATGTAGCGTTGCAGGACGCCCGACTGCAGGATGCGCGTCTGCCATTCGGCCAGCGCCTTCAGCCCGTCGAGGGTGCGGTCCCAGCCGGGATCGAACTTCAGCGGCGATATCTCGATCGCGCGGGCGAGGACCGCGCGCAGGCGACGATGGCTCATGTAGAGGACGAAGCCCGAGGCGAAGGTCACGAGCGACAGCACGAAGGCCTGGTTCACCTCGCGGAAAAGGTAGAGGTCCACCTCGACGCCCGATCCGTAGACCGCTAGCGTTGCCGGCGCGATCAGCCACGTCGCGCCCAGATCCGCCGCGACGCCGAAGACGAGGCTGAGCGCGCCCAGGATCAGGGGCCCGATCCACATCGGCCACGGTCCCTCGTGCGTGGCCGAAAGCCGCTCGGGCAGACGCCCGAGGAAGGGCCGCGCCACGGCGATTCCGGCGGCGACGAACATCAGGACCGAGGCCGCGAAGATCGTGCCCGTCACCCAAAGGGACGCGACATCGAGGCCGAGACCCGCTTTGTAGAGGAACTCCTTCCCGATGAAGCCCACCATCGGCGGGATGCCGGCCATCGAGATCGCGGCAAGCGCGCCGGCCACGAAGGTCACGGGCATCTTGCGGGCAAGACCGCGCAGATCGTCCACCTCGCGCGTGCCGGTCTCGTGATCGACGAGGCCGATCATCAGGAACAGCGCCGCCTTGTAGAGCGAGTGCACCACGAGAAACAGCATCGCCGCCTTGATGGCGTCCGACGTCCCCGCGCCGATGAACAGCGTCAGCGCGCCCAGCGCCATCAGGGTCGTGTAGGCCAGCACCTGCTTGATGTCGGTCTGGCGCACGGCAAGCAGGCTTGCGAAGACGGTGGTGAAGCCGCCCGCGACGACCAGCGTCCAGAACCAGAGGTCCGTCTGCCCCAGCGCGGGGTTCATCCGCGCCATCAGGTAGACGCCCGCCTTCACCATCGTGGCCGAATGCAGGTAGGCCGACACCGGCGTCGGCGCCGCCATCGCGTTGGGCAGCCAGAAGTGGAACGGGAACTGCGCCGACTTCGTGAAGGCCCCCGCGAGGAACAGGATCGCGATGGGCAGGTAGTGCGGATGCGCCCGGATCTCGTCGCCCCGCGTCAGGATCACCGACAGCTCGAAGGACCCCGCCGCGTTGCCCAGCATGATCATGCCGGCCAGCAGCGCGAGGCCGCCCGTGCCCGTCAGCAGGAGCGCCTGAAGCGCCGAGCGCCGCGACTTGGCGCTGTCGCTGTCGAAGCCGATCAGCAGGTAGGACGAGATCGTCGTGATCTCCCAGAACACGAACAGCGCGATCAGATTGTCGGCCAGCACGAGGCCCAGCATCCCCACCATGAACAGCATGAGGTAAAGGACGAAGCGCGGGTATTCGGGATGATTGCCGAGGTATTTCGTCGAATAGAGCGTCACCAGCGCCCCGATCCCCGAGATCAGGAGGCCGAAGGTCAGGCTGAGGCCGTCGATCAGGATCGACAGCCTGATGTCCATGGACGGCACCCAGTCGATGCCCAGAAGGACCTGCCCGCCCGCCTGCACGGGGGCGAGGAACTGCAGGAACCAAAGGAATATCGCCGCCGGGATCAGGACCGAGATCCACCCCGCCGGACCGCCAAGGACGCGCGGCACTTCTGCTCCGGTTTTCGCCAAGCTCTTCTTCCCTATCCCTCGCGGGCCGCGTCGCCCCGCCCTTCGCGGCGGGTCCGGCCCATTTCTCTCACTTGCGCCCCGTCACCCGGCGTCCAGCGTCACCGGACATGCGAACCCCTCGGGCTTCAGCGCGATCACCGAACAGGTCACGGCGCGCAGGATCGTCTCGGCGGTGTTTCCCATGACGAACCCCGCAAGCCCCGTGCGCCCGACCGTTCCCATCACGATCAGGTCCATCTCCTCGGCCTCGGCGAACGCGGCGACGACGTCGCCGGGGTCGCCCTTGACGAGGTGCCGATGCGCCTGCGGCACCTGCGGATATCCCTCCAGAAGCCGCGCGAGGCGCCCCCCCGCCTCCTGCCGCTCGCGCTCGACCATGCGGTCGACCTCGTCCTGCCGCCCCGAGGTGTAGCGGCCGTGACGCAACGCGCGCTCGGCCTGCAGGAACCATGCGTGCGCGACATGGATCTCGGCGTCGTCGCGCGTGGCGAGGCTGGTGGCGAGGTCCAGCACGGCGCGGTCCAGCCCCTCGCGTCCGGCATCGGCCTCGGGCGAGGGATCGACCGCGGCAAGAACGCGGTCGAACTTGCCGTGGCCCTGCCCCATCAGCATCCAGACCGGACAGGGACACTTGCGCATCAGGTGCATGTCGAAGCCCTTGAACGCGCCGCGCCCGTGGCCAGCGTCCGTCGCGCCCTTCACGACGATGTCGTGGCCTTCGCGCAGGACCATGCGGATCACCTCGACGAAGGGGACGCCCTGCAGGACCGCCTCGCTCACGTCCACGCCCTGCGCGCGGGCGCGGGCGGCGAAAGCGGCGAGCCTGTCGCGGTGATAGGCCAGCACGTCTTCCTCGATCACGCCGCCGCGCGCGCCCGATAGCGCGTTCAGAAGCCGCGACAGCTCCCCCGGCGCGGCGTCGATGACGTCCACGAGCGTCAGCGCCGCGCCGTTGACGCGGGCAAGGTGCACGGCACGCTCGAAGGCAACCTCGTCGAGGCTGTCCTCGGTCAGCACCGCCAGGATGCTCTTGAAGCGTTGCATGTCCGTCCCCGCACAAGATCAAGGCGGAGGTAGGGCCTCGTTTCTGATTGGTCCAATCGAAATTCAGGAGTATTTTGATCGATGTTATCTATCGAAAGCCCGCCATGCCCAGCCTCCAGCAACTCAGATACCTCGCGCTCCTGTCCGAAACCCTGCATTTCCGGCGCGCGGCCGAGCGGGCGAACGTCACGCAGCCGACGCTGTCCGCACAGCTTTCGGCGCTGGAGGAGAAGCTGGGCGTGCAGCTGGCCGAACGCTCGCGCTCGCGCGTCGTGATGACCGCCGAGGGCGAGGAGATCGCGGCCCGCGCGCGCCGCATCCTCGCCGAGGTGGACGAGATCGTGGAAATCGCGCGGCGCGGCGGCAAGCCGCTGGGCGGCACGATCCGCGTCGGGGTGGTGCAGTCGCTCGGCTCCTACTTCCTGCCGCTGGTGATCCCCGACCTGCACGCCGGGTATCCCGACCTCAGGCTCTATGTCCGCGAGGGGCTGGCGTCCGACCTCATGGGCCGCCTCGAGGCGGGATCGCTCGACCTGCTGTTCCTGCCGCTGCCCGCGGCGGGCGCGGAGCTTTCGATGGCGCGGCTGTTCCGCGAGCCGCTGCTGGCCGTCGCCGCCAACGATCATCCGATCGCGGCGCTCGACCGGGTTCCGCGCGACCGGCTCTCGGGCGAGCGCATCCTGACGCTCGAGACGGGGCACCGCCTGCACGACCAGGTGCGGCGCATCTGCGAGGAGACGGGGGCCGAGATCAGCCTCGACTACGGGGCCACGTCGCTCGACACGATCCGGCAGATGGTGGCGATGGGCCTCGGCATCTCGCTACTGCCCGCGCTCTACGTCCGCTCCGAGGTCCGGCCCAACCAGCTCGTGACCGCGCGGCCCCTGGAAGGCCCGCAGCCCTTCCGCGCCGTCGGCATGGTCTGGCGGGCGCGCGCGGCGCGGGGCGCGGAATACCAGGAACTTGCGCAGGCGATCCGGCGCATCCTCCGGAGCACGACGCCGGAGGTGACGGTTGTCGATTGAACCGGTGGTCGATTGAACCGGGGGTGGATTGAACCGGGAGGATCGTACGACCGAGGGACGGACGATCTCCAGGCGGTTGACGGCGGGGTCCGCGTAAAGACCGTCCGAAGGATGCCGGTGCGGGTCCGTGTGCACTGGTAGGGACAACTGCCAGCGCGGCACCGACATCCTGGCAGAACCGCGCGTGCCCACGAGCCTGCCATTCCGTTCCCTCGATCGTGGACCAGACGTAACCGGAGTCGGCCATAGTAAAAAGATCAGCAAGCCTTTCATTTCCATTGGATCTTCCTATGTCCAACGGAAAGAGGGGATAGCCGCACGATGCCGAACTCGATTCCGCCGTTCACCCTTCGCCAGCTCCGCTATCTCGTGGCGCTGGAGGACACGCAGCATTTCCGCGAGGCCGCCGAAAGCTGCGGCATCTCCCAGCCCTCGCTTTCCGTGCAGATCAAGACGCTGGAGGACGCCCTCGGCCAGACGCTGGTCGAGCGCGGGCGCGGCCCTGTCCAGCTTACGCTGGCCGGCCGCGAGGTCGCGCGGCGCGGGCGCGAGATGCTGGACGCGGCGCAGGACATCCTCGATCTTTCGGTGACGCTGAAGTCCGGGCTGGCAGGGACCATCCGGATGGGCACGTCGGCCACGCTCGGCCCCTACCTCATGCCTTTCGTCGTGGGCGACCTGCACCGCTCGCATCCCGACCTGCGCCTCTATATCCGCGAGGCTGCCCCGCGCGAGCTGATGCGCCAGCTCAACGACGGCCAGCAGGACCTGATCCTGACGCAGCTTCCGGTGCCGGGCGCGGCCTTCGAGACCGCGCGCCTGTTCCGCGAGCCCCTGTCCGTCGCCCTGCCCGCCGATCATCCGCTCGCCGCGCGCGACGGCCTCGACAACCACGACCTTGCCAACGAGACGGTGCTGTCGCTGTCGCCCGCCTATGCGCTGCACGACCAGATCTCGGCGCTGTGCGCCGAGACGGGCGCGCACCTGTCGCGCGACTACGAGGGAACGTCGCTCGACGCGCTCAGGCAGATGGTGGCGATGGGCATGGGCATGACCTTCCTGCCCGCCCTCTACGTCCGCTCCGAGATCGATGCGCGGGCGGCCGGGGACGTCGTCACGCGGCCTTTCCGCGGACGACGCTTCGCGCGCTCCATCGGGCTTGTCTGGCGCCGGAACTCGGGCGCCGGCGCGGCCTTCCAGCGCCTCGCCGAGATCGTCCGCGTCACGGCGCGCAACTTTCCCGAGCTCGTCATCGAAAGCTAGCGCACCGCAAGCGCATTGACGCCGGGGACGGTGCGGCCATCATGGCGTCATGACACCTCCGCCGCGCGCGCCCGACCGACAGGACCGCAGATGCCAGCAAATCCCCTGAAGGGCCTGACGCTGCGCGGGCTCGAGGTGTTCACCTCGCTCGCGCGGACCGGATCGGTCGCGGCCACGGCAAGCGAGCTGGGCCTGTCCGCACCCGCCGTCTCGCAGCAGATGAAGAACCTCAGCCAAGCCCTCGGCGTGGAGCTTCTGGACCATTCGCGGCGGCCGATGACGCCGACGCCCGCCGGGCGGCTGTTTCTCGAACGCGCCGAGACTGCGCTGGAGCTTCTGCGCGCCGGGCAACGGGACCTGACCTCGCTCGACCTGACGGGGCTTTCCGCGCTGTCGCTCGGCGTGATCGAGGATTTCGAGAACGAGGTGACGCCGACGCTCGCCATGCGGCTGGCCGAGGCGATGAGCCAATGCGCCTTCCGCCTGCAGACCGGCCCCAGCCATACGCTTGCCGCCCGCCTCGCCGACCGCGCGCTCGACGTCGCGATCTGCGCCGCGCCCTCGGCGGATCCGCCGGGCACGGTGCCGCACCCGCTGGTGCGCGACCCCTACATCCTCGCCGTGCCGCGCGGCGTCCGCCCCGAGGCCGACCTTGCCGAGCTGTCCGGCCTCGCTTTCCTGCGCCGGGACCTCGACCAGGTGATGGGCCAGCAGATCGAGGCCTATCTCGGACGCGCCGGCCTCAGCCTGCCGCAACGCTTCGAGATCGACTCCAACCAGTCGATCAGCGCCCTTGTCGCGTCCGGCACCGGCTGGACGATCACCACGCCCCTCAGCCTGCTGCGCGCCGGGCGTTTCGCGGGCGGCATCGACGCCCTGCCGCTCCCGGGCGAGCCGATCTCGCGGCGCATCGTGCTTTATGCCGCCGATGACTGGGCCGGCCCGATCCCCGAACAGATCGCGACCCTCGCGCGGGAACTGATCGGCACGCACTTCCTCGAACCGGGGCTGGAGCGGATGTCCTGGCTGGGCGAGGCCTTCGCGCTGCTGGGGTGACGCGGGCCGCCCGCTGAAAACCGCATCCCGCGCCGCGCCGCCGGCAACGCCCTGCGCGGGACGGAAATTCGCGCCATCTGTAAACGAATTTACAACTTCTGCACTGCGGCGTGAAAACTCATGACATAATCGAATCGGCCGCTTGCGCGACATATTCTTTCGCCGACGCAAAACTGCCATGGTCCGCCCGAGGCGGAATCGGCTGGGAGCGACTGCACCCCGACCGCCATCACGACGGCCGAAGCCGGCGGCATCCGCGAGGGAACACGGACGCGGGTGGCAAGGGAAGCGGCGACGGCCCGTCGGAACAGGTTGGGGGAGGCTGACCGGACATCGTCATGCCCCGAAAGGGGCGCCCGCATTCGCCGAGGCGCCGACGCGCGGCCTCGGGCGGGACCATTGGAACACGTCGGGGCCGGGACGGTCCCGCCGACGGTCCGGCGCGATCCGCAAGGGCGGCGGCGCCGTCGCATCCTGGAGGGGATCCGAAATGCCGAAAGACAGCCAGACGCCGAGCCTTCTCGCTGACGCCCACGTGGACACGGCGGCCTACACGCGCATGTACGGCGACAGCGTGCGCGACCCCGAGGCCTTCTGGGCCGAGCAGGGCAAGCGGCTCGACTGGATCAAGCCCTACTCGAAGGTGAAGGCCTCGTCCTTCGCCCATGACGACGTGCACATCCGCTGGTTCGAGGACGGCACCCTGAACGTCGCGGCGAACTGCATCGACCGCCACCTCGCGACGCGCGGCGACCAGACCGCGATCATCTTCGAGCCCGACGACCCGTCCGAGCCCGCCCAGCACATCACCTACGAGATGCTCCACACCGAGGTCGGCCGCTTCGCCAACGTTCTCAAGGAACTGGGCGTGACGCGCGGCGACCGCGTGGTGCTCTATCTGCCGATGATCCCCGAGGCGGCCTACGCCATGCTCGCCTGCGCGCGGATCGGCGCGATCCACTCGGTGGTGTTCGCGGGCTTCTCGCCGGACGCGCTCGCCAACCGCGTGAACGACAGCGAGGCGAAGGTCGTGGTGACCTCCGACGGCGCGCCGCGCGGCGGCCGCGTGACCGAGCTGAAGGACAACGTCAACAAGGCGCTGCTGCACTGCGACGACCATGTGAAGTGCCTCGTGGTCAAGCGCACCGGGGCGCAGGTGGCCTGGGTCGCCGAGCGCGACGTGTGGTATGACGACATCGCCTCGACCGTCGGCACCGACTGCCCCGCCGAGGAGATGAACGCGGAGGATCCGCTGTTCATCCTCTACACCTCGGGTTCGACCGGACGGCCCAAGGGCGTGGTGCACACCTCGGGCGGCTACCTCGTCTATGCCGCCATGACCCACCAGATCACCTTCGACTACAAGGACGGGGACGTGTTCTGGTGCACGGCCGACGTCGGCTGGGTCACGGGGCACAGCTACATCATCTACGGCCCGCTTGCGAACGGGGCCACGACCCTGATGTTCGAGGGCGTGCCGACCTATCCCGACGCCGGCCGTTTCTGGGCGGTCTGCGAGAAGCACGCGGTCAACCAGTTCTACACCGCGCCGACCGCGATCCGCCTCCTGATGGGACAGGGCAACGAGTTCGTGACGAAATACGATCTCTCCAGCCTGAAGCTGCTGGGATCTGTGGGCGAGCCGATCAACCCGGAAGCCTGGAACTGGTACAACGAGGTCGTGGGCAAGGGGAAATGCCCCATCGTGGACACCTGGTGGCAGACCGAGACAGGCGGCCACCTGATCACCCCCCTGCCCGGCGCGACCGAGACCAAGCCGGGGTCGGCCACCGTGCCGTTCTTCGGCGTGCAGCCCGTGATCCTCGACCCGACGACCGGCGCCGAGATCCACGAGACCGAGGCCGAGGGCGTCCTTTGCATCAAGGACTCGTGGCCGGGCCAGATGCGGACCCTCTGGGGCGACCCCGACCGCTTCGTTCAGGCCTATTTCTCGGACTACAAGGGCTACTACTTCACCGGTGACGGCTGCCGCCGCGACGCCGACGGCTACTACTGGATCACCGGGCGCGTCGACGACGTCATCAACGTCTCGGGCCACCGCATGGGCACTGCGGAAGTCGAAAGCGCGCTGGTGGCCCACGAGAAGGTGTCGGAGGCCGCCGTGGTCGGCTTCCCGCACGATCTCAAGGGCCAGGGCATCTACTGCTACGTCACGCTGATGGCCGACGAGGAGCCGACGGAGGAGCTCAAGAAGGAGCTCCAGACCTGGGTCCGCAAGGAGATCGGCCCGATCGCAAAGCCCGACGTCATCCAGTTCGCCCCCGGCCTGCCCAAGACGCGCTCGGGCAAGATCATGCGCCGCATCCTGCGCAAGATCGCCGAAAACGACTTCGGGTCGCTCGGCGACACCTCGACGCTGGCCGATCCCTCGGTGGTGGACGACCTCATCGCGAACCGTGCGGGCAAGTGAGAGCATGATGGACGACGCCACCGTCAGGACACGCCCCGTCAACCTCATCCTGCTCGGCCCTCCGGGGGCGGGCAAGGGGACGCAGGCCCGGATGCTGATGGAGCGCTTCGGCCTCGTGCAGCTTTCGACCGGCGACCTCCTGCGGGGCGCGGTCGCTGCGGGCACGCAGGCGGGCCTCGCCGCGAAGGCCGTGATGGAAAGCGGCGCGCTCGTCTCCGACGAGATCGTGCTGGCCGTCCTGAAGGAACGGCTGGACCAGCCCGACGTCGCGGCGGGAACCATCCTCGACGGCTTTCCGCGCACCACCGCGCAGGCCGAGGCGCTCGACGCGCTTCTGGCCGAGCGCGGCCAGCGCATCGACGCCGTCGTGAACCTCGAGGTCGACGACGAGGCGATGATCGCCCGCGTCTCGGGCCGCTACACCTGCGCCGCCTGCGGCGAGGGCTACCACGACAGCTTCAAGCAGCCCGCCGAAGACGGCGTCTGCGACAAGTGCGGCGGCCGCGAGATGAAGCGCCGCGCCGACGACAACGCCGAGACCGTGCGCACGCGACTGGCCGCCTACCACGCCGAGACCGCGCCGCTCGCAGACCATTACGCCGCCCGCGGCGCCCTCACCTCCATCCCCGCGATGGGTGAGATCGGCGAGATCGCCGCGCGGCTGCACGCGATCGTGGCCTCCCTCGACGAGGGATCCGCGGACGCATGACGAAATCCGCCGCCGGGGCCATCCGTCCCGGCGGCGGTACATGCCGGACTGACCAGGAGGGACTGGCCGGCCTGGACCTCGAAGGGAGAGCTACATGGCTGAAAAAACTGACAACAATGCCTACTGGGCCGCGAACATCCGCCTTGTGACCATCTGTCTGGTCATCTGGGCCCTCGCGTCCTACGGCTTCGCGATCCTGCTCCGCCCGCTGGTCAGCGGGATCGAAGTGGGCGGCACCGACCTGGGCTTCTGGTTTGCCCAGCAGGGATCCATCCTCGTGTTCCTCGTTCTGATCTTCTTCTACGCCTGGCGTATGAACAAGCTCGACAAGGAACATGGCGTGGACGAGCAGTAAGGGGCGGACCTGACCATGGATCAGACAACACTCAACATCATCGTCGTGGGCCTGAGCTTCGCGCTCTATTTCGGCATCGCGATCTGGGCCCGTGCGGGCTCGACCTCGGAATTCTACGCCGCAGGCCGCGGCGTTAACCCCGTCGTCAACGGCATGGCCACCGCGGCCGACTGGATGTCGGCGGCTTCGTTCATCTCGATGGCGGGTCTCATCGCCTTCGTGGGCTACCAGAACTCCACCTTCCTGATGGGTTGGACCGGCGGCTACGTCCTCATGGCGATGCTGCTCGCGCCCTACCTGCGCAAGTTCGGCAAGTACACCGTGCCGGAATTCATCGGGGACCGCTACTACTCGAACACCGCCCGCGTCGTGGCGGTGATCTCGCTGATCATCATCTCCGTGACCTACGTGATCGGGCAGATGACCGGCGCAGGCGTCGCCTTCTCGCGATTCCTGGAGGTGAACTCCACCATGGGCCTGCTGATCGCCTCCGGTGTCGTGTTCATCTACGCCGTTCTCGGCGGCATGAAGGGCATCACCTACACCCAGGTGGCACAGTACTGCGTGCTGATCATCGCCTACACGATCCCGGCGATCTTCATCTCGCTCCAGCTGACCGGCAACCCGATCCCGGGCCTCGGCCTGTTCTCGGACATGGCGCCGGGCAACACCGGCGCCGGCACGCCGCTGCTGGTGACGCTGGACGGACTGCTCACGGACCTCGGCTTCAGCGAGTACACCACGGGCAGCTCCTACTGGCTGATGGCGCTGTTCACCCTGTCGCTGATGATCGGCACCGCGGGCCTTCCGCACGTCATCATCCGCTTCTTCACGGTGCCCAAGGTGGCCGACGCACGCTGGTCCGCCGGCTGGGCGCTGGTGTTCATCGCTCTGCTCTACCTCACGGCGCCCGCCGTGGGTGCGATGGCGCGCCTGAACATCACGACCACCATGTGGCCCAACGGGATCGAAGGCGAAGCCGTGGCGCAGGACGAACTGCCCGACTGGTTCCGCACCTGGTCCGTGACCGGCCTTCTGGCGGTCGAGGACAAGAACGGCGACGGCCGGATCCAGTACTACAACGACGGCAACGCCGAGATGCAGGCCATCGCGGCCGAGCGCGGCTGGGAGGGCAACGAGCTCGTCACCTTCAACCGTGACATCCTCGTGCTCGCCAACCCCGAGATCGCGCAGCTTCCGGGCTGGGTCATCGCGCTGATCGCCGCAGGCGGCATCGCGGCGGCACTGTCCACGGCGGCCGGTCTTCTGCTCGCCATCTCCTCGGCGATCAGCCACGACCTCATCAAGTCGGTGATCAACCCCAACATCTCGGAAAGGGGCGAGCTTCTGGCGGCCCGGATCTCGATGGCGGGCGCGATCGTGCTGGCGACCTACCTGGGCCTCAACCCGCCGGGCTTCGCGGCCCAGACGGTGGCGCTGGCCTTCGGTCTGGCGGCGGCGTCCCTGTTCCCGACGCTGATGATGGGGATCTTCTCCAAGCGGATGAACTCCGCCGGGGCGACGTGGGGGATGCTGGCCGGTCTCATCCTGACCTGCCTCTATCTCTTCACGTACCTCGGCTGGTTCTTCATCCCCGGCACCAACATGCTGGAGAACACGGCGTCGAACTACCTGTTCGGCATCCCGCCGACCCACTTCGGCCCGATCGGCGCGCTTGCGAACTTCGCGGTCGCCTACTTCGTGTCGAAGGCGACGGCCGCACCGCCGCAGCACATCCAGGAGCTCGTCGAGAGCGTCCGGGTTCCGCGCGGCGCCGGTGGCGCGACGGGTCACTGACCCTCGGACACGGGAACAGGGCCTGCGACACCGCGGGCCCTGTTCAGGACACCGGCGCATCCCGACACCATCGGGGTGCGCCTTTCTTCTTCAGGGACCGAACCGATGCCCGAAGCCGTCGACATCGCCGCCACGCTGGCCGCAACGCATCCCTACGACGCCCTGCCCGACGCGGATCGCGAGGCGCTGGCCCGCGACGTCGACCTGCATGACATCGCCGCGGGAGGGACCGTCTATTCCGCGGGCGAGCCGCAGACGCATCTCTACCTGATCCTCGAGGGGCGCATCGACATCACCGACCCCGACGGCGAGGTCCTGTCGATCCTCGGCCCCCGCAACTCGTTCGGCGAGCGCGGCCTGATGAAGGGCGGCACCGCCGTCGTCAGCGCGAAGGCCGCCGAGGACACGCGCCTCCTGCGCATCCCGGCCGAGGCGTTCCACAGGCTGATCGGGTCGCACCCGCGCGTCATGCGCTTCTTCGACCGCACCCGCCCCGCCCGCACCCGGCGGCAGGACATCACGACCATGGCGCTCGCGGACCTGATGACGCGCGACCCGCTGACCTGCACCCCCGCGACGCCGCTGATCGAAGCCGCCCGCAAGATGCGCGAGATCCACGTCTCGTGCATCATCGCCGCCGAGGACGGCGCGGTGCGCGGCATCCTGACGACTGGCGACATCACCTCGCGCGCGGTGGCCGAGGGGCTGCCGCTGGATACGCCCGTGGCCGAGGTCATGACCGCCGACCCGGTGACGCTTCCGCCGGGCGCGCTGGTGGCCGACGTCCTGCACACGATGGTCGAACGCGGCATCACCCACATGCCGGTGGTCGAAGCCGGCCGGCTGGCCGGCATCCTGACCCAGACCGACCTCACGCGGTTCCAGGCCACGTCCTCGGCCGCCCTGATCCAGGAGATCGCGGCCGCGCCCGACCGCGCGGCGCTCGCCCGGATCGTCGGCCGCATCCCCGACCTGCTGGTGCAACTGGTCGCGGCACAGAACCCCCACCAGGTCGTCACGCGCCTGATCACCGACATCGGCGACGCCACGACGCGCCGCCTTCTGGCGCTGGCCGAGGCGCGGCTGGGGCCGCCGCCGGTGCCCTACCTCTGGCTCGCCTGCGGCAGCCAGGGCCGGCAGGAACAGACCGGCGTGTCGGATCAGGACAACTGCCTGATCCTCGACGACGCGGTCTCGCCGCCCGACGACGCCTATTTCGCCGAGCTGGCAAGGTTCGTCTCCGACGGGCTGAACGAGGCGGGATATTTCTTCTGCCCCGGCGACATGATGGCGACGAACATCCGCTGGCGGCAGCCGGTGCGCGTCTGGCGCAAGTATTTCGCAAACTGGATCGCCACACCCAACCCCGAGGCGCAGATGCTGGCTTCGGTCATGTTCGACCTGCGTCCCATCGGAGGGCATTTCGGCCTGTTCGCCGACCTCCAGGACGAGACGCTGGCCGCCGCCTCGAAGAACTCGATCTTCGTGGCGCACATGATCTCGAACTCGCTCAAGCACCAGCCGCCGCTGGGCCTCTTTCGCGGCTTCGCGACCGTGCGCTCGGGCGAGCACAAGAACACGATCGACCTCAAGCACAACGGCGTGGTCCCGGTCGTGGACCTTGGGCGCGTCTATGCGCTGAAGGGCCGCCTGACCGACGTGAACACCCGCGCGCGGCTGATCTCGGCGGTGGATGCGGGCGCCGTCTCGGCGTCGGGGGGGCGCGACCTGCTGGACGCCTACGACATGATCGCGCAGACACGGCTGGAACATCAGGCCGAGCAGATCAAGCGCGGCGAGGCGCCCGACAACTTCATGACGCCGGGCGATCTTTCGGATTTCGAACGCAGCCACCTGCGCGACGCCTTCGTCGTGATAAAGACCATGCAGAATGCCGCGGGCTCCGGCCGCGGCTACCTGAGTTGAGGAGAAACCATTGTTCTGGATGCTCGTGACCACACTCGTGGCAGGCTTCGCCGGGGCCGGCATCGGCCTTCTGCTGCGCAGCCTGACGCGCAAGCGCCTGCCGGGCGGCGTCATCCCGCTCTGCGCCGGCATCGCGATGATCGTCGCGACCGTGGGGCAGGAATACGGCTGGTATGACGGCGTCCGCTCGACGATGGCCGAGGACCTCGTGGTCCTGTCCACGCGCGAGCAGAAGGCATGGTATCAGCCGTGGACCTACGTTCAGCCGTGGATCCGCGGCTTCATCTCGTATTCTCCATCCGAGACGGTCGCGACGGCCGAGGGCGCCGAGATCTACGCCGTGCAGCTGCGCATCCAGGAACGATGGCAGCCGCAGGCCGTGGTGCCGGTGCTGGTCGATTGCGGGGCGGGCCTCTGGGCGGACGTCACGCAGGACATGGAGTTCGACGAGGCGGGCGTGCCCGCGGACGCCGACTGGCGCGAGGCCGACCCCGTCCTGCCCATCGTTAGAGCCGTCTGCGAGGGAAGGACCGCCGCCGGCTGACGCCAACCGCCCGCCTGGCGTCGCGCGACCGCCCGGCGAGGCCCGATCCCACGGGGCAAGGAGGAGGCCCCGACCCATGTTCACAACGCTCAGCCTGCGTCTGCGCATCTTCCTTTTGTTCGCCGTCCTTGCGACGGCCACCTCGGCGCTCGCCATCGCCGGCCTCGTGCTCGGCTATGTCCGCCTCGGCGAGGACCACGCCCTGTCCGCCTTCGTCGTCGCGGGCTTCATCGCCATCCTCGCGATCTTCGCGCTCACCACCTGGGTCTGGGTCCTGTTCGACGAGAACGTTGCAAAGCCGGTCGAGCGTCTCGCGGGCGAGATGCGCGCCCGCGCCCATGCCGACGTCGACGACGCGATCGATCATTCGGGCGCGAAATACCTCGGCGATCTCGGCACCGCCGCAGCCGCGGTCACCACCAACCTGACCGAGACACGCAACGCCATGGCGATGGCCGTGGGCCGCGAGACGGCGCGGCTCAACACCGAGAAGACCCGCCTCGAGGCGCTATTGTCGGAGATGCCGGACGGCGTCCTGTTCTGCACGCCCGGCCACACGATCGCGCTTTACAACGGGCATGCCCGCGAGATCCTCGGCGCGTCCGAGGCGCTGGGGCTGAACCGGCCCGTGCGCGGGCTTCTGCGGATGGGACCGGTCGAACAGGCCTACGAAAGGCTCGTGCGCAAGGGCGGCGGCGAGGGCACGGACATCCTGGTGACGACGCGGGCGGGCGCGCGGCTTCTGGAGGCGCGCATGCGGCTTCTTCGGCTGGAGGGCCAGGAGACGGAGCGGCCCGGCTACGTCCTGACCCTGCGCGACGTGACCGCCGGCATCGCCACGCATCTGGAGCGCACGCAGCTGCTCGAGGGGCTTCTGGCGGGTGTCGAGGCGGCGCTGGCCCACCTGCCCGGGGGCGAGGCCGCGCGGCGGCTGGCCGATCTTGCGGACGAGACCGCGCGGCGCAAGCGCGCCACCGACACCGAGTGGTGGCCGATGGAGCGGATCGCGGCCGAGGATCTCGGCGCGGCCCTGGCGGCGCGGCTCGGACGCAAGGGCGTGCGGCTCGCCTGCGATCTGGGCGAGACCGGCCTGCGCTGCGACGGCTTCGCGGTGGCGCGACTGCTGGAGCGGCTGGCGCTGGACTGGACGGGCGCGGGCGCGCGGGATCTCACCCTGACGATCACGGCCAAGGGCGCCGAGACGGCGGTCCTGAGCCTCGAGGCCACGGGCGAGCTGCCCGGCGAGGCGGCCCTCGCCGCGTGGCTCGCCGAGCCGCTGTCGCCCGGCATGACCGGCTTCACCGGCACGAGCGTCACCACCGCGCACGGCACCGCCGTCCTGCGCGAACCGGCCGGTCCGGGGCGATACGCGCTGCGCCTGCCGCTGCCGCTCGCCAGCGCAAGGCCCGGACGCCCGCAGCGCACCGTGCTCTACGATTTCGACCTCCTGAACGCCGAGATCGCGGGCGACCTCGCCGCCGCGCGCCTCAGGGACCTGTCCTTCGTCGTCTTCGACACCGAGACCACGGGCCTGAATCCGCAGGTGGACGAGATCTGCCAGATCGCCGCCGTGCGCGTCGTCAACGGCAAGCTGGTGCAGGCCGAACGCTTCGACATGCTGGTGAACCCGGGCCGCGCCATTCCCGCCGCCTCGAGCGCGGTCCATCACATCACCGACGCGATGGTGGCCGACGCCCCCGGCGTGACCGAGGCCATCGCCCGGTTCCACACCTTCGCCGACGGCGCGGTGCTCGTGGCCCACAACGCCCCCTTCGACATGTCCTTCCTCAGGCGCCGCGAGCGCGAGATCGGCCGCCGCTTCGACCAGCCGATCCTCGACACGGTCCTGTGCTCGGCCGTCCTGTTCGGGCAATCGGCCGAGCATACGCTGGACGCCCTCTGCGCGCGGCTGGGCATCGCGATCCCCGAGGCCGAGCGTCACACCGCCATCGGCGACGCCATCGGCACCGGCGAGGCCTTCCGCAAGATGATCCCGATGCTGGAAGCGGCAGAGCTGCCCAATCTCGGGGCATTGATCGCGGCCTTCGACCGGCATTCGCGGCTGATCGAACACCTGAATTGACCCCCGCGCCAGCAAGGCGCAGAGGTCGCGGAGACGGACTGGAAGGGCATCATGGCGCGCACACCTCTCTACAAGGCCGCCGAGGCGGAAATGATCCGCAGGATCGAGACCGGCACCTGGGAGGTCGGCCTGCGGCTTCCCAACGAATTCGTGCTCGCCGAGGAGTTCAGGGTCAGCCAGGGCACGATGCGCCGCGCGCTGATGACGCTCGAGGGGATGGGCCTCCTGCACCGCAAGCCCGGGCGCGGCACGATCGTGACGCGCCCCGAGGCCGCGCCGGCGCAGCCCAAGGCCGCCCAGCCGGCCGCCCCGCCCCCCGCGCAGGGCCGACTCATGGCGGGCGGCGCACCCTTCGTCCCCGAGGTCCACCGGGCGAAGTCGGGCCTGCGCGGCGCAGACCCCGAGGAGGCGGCGCTGTTCGGGACCAGGCGCCTCGTGTATCTCCAACGCCTGCTGAAGCGCGCGGGCGACCGGGCCGCGCTCGAGGAGGTGGTGGTCCCCGAACGCGCCGCGCCCGCTCTCGACGAGGACGGCGCGGTCGACCTGGCCGAACTTCTGGAGGATCACGGGCTCGGTCCCGCGACCATCACCGACGAGATCGGCGCGGCCGTGACCACGATGGCGGAGTCCGTCGCGCTCGCCTGCGACCGTCACGCCCCGCTTCTCGTGGTGACGCGCACGGCCCGCGACGCAGGCGGGCGCGCCGTCGCGCGGCAGGTCCTGCGCGTTCTCGGCGACACGGCAAGCTACGCCTAGCCCCCACTCGCCGCGACAGCGTTTCCTTTTTCCACGCGCTGGAGTAACGAGGCCGCGTCCGGCCCTCCGCCGGTCGGGCCGGAAGGGGGCACGGAAAATTGCTGCGGGGCAGCGCCTCCCCGTGATATCGGATCTGAAGTCCCGGGCGGCAGGCCTGCCCGCATGAACAACGGAGCGCCAAGATGAAGATCGCGATGATCGGCACCGGTTACGTCGGCCTCGTCTCGGGGGTCTGCTTTTCGGATTTCGGCCACGAGGTCGTCTGCGTCGACAAGAACCCCGCCAAGATCGAGATGCTGGAACGCGGCGAGGTGCCGATCTACGAGCCGGGTCTCGATGCGCTGATGGCGCGCAACGTCGAGGCGGGCCGCCTTTCGTTCACGACCGAGCTTTCGCGCGCCGTCGATGGCGCGGACGCGGTCTTCATAGCGGTGGGCACGCCCACGCGGCGCGGCGATGGCCACGCCGACCTCACCTACGTCATGGCCGCCGCCGAGGAGGTCGCGCGCGCGCTGACGGGCTACGCGGTCGTGGTGACGAAATCCACCGTGCCCGTCGGCACCAACCGCAAGGTCAGGGAGGCCGTGGCCGCCGCCAACCCCGAGGCCGAGTTCGACGTGGCCTCCAACCCCGAATTCCTGCGCGAGGGGGCCGCGATCGACGACTTCATGCGCCCCGACCGCGTCGTCGTCGGCGTCGAGACCGAACGCGCGGCCGAGGTCATGGCCGAGATCTACCGCCCGCTGTTCCTGCGCGACTTCCCCGTGGTCACGACCGACCTCGAGAGCGCGGAGATGATCAAGTATGCGGCCAACGCCTTCCTCGCCACGAAGATCACCTTCATCAACGAGATCGCGGCCCTGTGCGAGCGTGTCGGCGCGGACGTGAAGGAGGTGGCGAAGGGCATGGGCCTCGACGGGCGGATCGGCAACAAGTTCCTCCATGCCGGGCCCGGCTACGGCGGCTCGTGCTTTCCCAAGGACACCAGCGCGCTCGCCCGGATCGGGCAGGAGCACGCGGCCCCTCAGAACATCGTCGAGACCGTGATCCGCGTGAACGACGGCGTGAAGACGCGGATGATCGGCAAGCTGCGCGACCTCTGCGACGGATCCTTCAACGGCCGCACGGTCGCGGTCTTCGGCGTGACGTTCAAGCCCAACACCGACGACATGCGCGACGCGCCCTCGCTGACCATCGTGCCGGCGCTGGTCGGCGGCGGCGCGAAGGTGCGCGTGGTCGACCCGCAGGGCCGCCGCGAGGGCGAGGCCATGCTGCCCGGCGCGGTCTGGATGGACGACCCCTACGAGGCGGCCGAGGGCGCGGACCTGGTCGTGCTCCTGACCGAATGGAACGAGTTCCGCGCGCTGGACCTGAAGCGTCTCGCCGGGCGGATGGCCACGCCCCGCATGGCCGACCTGCGCAACATCTACGCCGCGAGCGATGTGAAGAAGGCCGGGTTCCAGGCCTACGACGCGGTCGGGCGCGGCGGCATCGACGCCGAGGAAAACAAGCTCGCCGCCGAGTGAGCGCGCTCAGTCCCCGGCGTAGGAGCGCGCCGTCGCGATCAGCTCGCGGACCTCGTCCACGTCGCCGATCCGGTTCGCCAGAAGCAGGACCAGCCGCGCGTTGAGCGCCTGGCTCGCGGCGTCGTCCAGCCCTGAATGCGCCTCGAGAAGGGCTGCGTAGACCTCGTCGCCCCGCCCCGCGAAGCCGCTTCGGAAGATCCTGCGCGCGCCCATCACGTCGCCTCCTGCATGGCGTGGCACCGGCCCAGCGCGCGGTCGCGCGCCTCCGCCACCCCGGCCGCCGTGGGCTTTGAAAACACCGCCGCCACATGGCCGTCGGGCCGGAACAGGTAGGCGAGGCCCATCCCGTAGCGGCCGAGCGCGTGACCCTGCATGTCGGCGTGGCAGGGATACGCGGCCGCGCGCTGCGCGATGCCGATGCGCCGGACGCCCGGCACGTCCGGCAGCCGCACGTTGCCGAAACCCGCCAGCGTGAACGCCCCCTGCGCCATCGAGATCAGCCAGCCGTCGCCGAGGGGCGCATCGACCATCGCCGTGCCGGGCGGCACCGGCGCCTCGCCCGCGGTCTGCAGGGGCAGGCCCGCCAGCGAACAGGGCCGCGACAGCCGCCCCGAATTGATCAACTCCCGCGCGAAGGGCTGGTCGTGGGCCATGCGCAGCGTCTCGGACCTGAACAGCGCCTCGGCCTCCGTCTTGGGCGTCATGAAGCTGGTGGCGCGCGAGGAGTTCAGGATGTTCTCCCGCGCGGCATGGCGCCGCTCGTCGTCGTAGCTGTCGATCAGCGTCGCGGGCGCCTCGCCGTTCAGGACGGCGGCCAGTTTCCAGCCGAGGTTGTCGGCGTCCTGGATGCCGCCGTTGCCGCCGCGCGCGCCGAAGGGCGACACGACATGCGCGCTGTCTCCCACGAAGATCACCCCGCCATGCACGAAGCGCTCCAGCATCATGCAGCGGAACCGGTAGACCGATAGCCAGTCGATGCGGAACGGCCTGTCACCCACGATCGCGCGCAGGCGCGGCATCACGCGGGCCTCCTCGGCCTCGGCCTTCGGATCGGCGGCGGCGTCCAGCTGCAGGTCGATGCGGTAGATGTCGTCGGGCTGCTTGTGCAGAAGCGCGGACTTGCCCGCGTGGAAGGGCGGATCGAACCAGAACCATCGCTCGGGCACGCCATGCTCGCCGAAGGGGCTGTCCTTCATCTCGATGTCGCAGATCAGGAACCGCTCCTCGAAGGTCCGCCCCTCGAAGTCGAGGCCCATGCGCGCGCGCGTCGGCGAATTCGCCCCGTCGCAGGCCAGCATGTAGCGCGCGTCGAGGACGTAACGGCCTTCCGGCGTCTCGACCGTCAGGCGCACGCCGTCCTCGCCCCTGTCCTCGTGGTCCGCGACCCGCGACAGGAACCGCAGGTCGATGAGGCCGGGAAACTCCCGCGCGCGATCCAGCAGGTATTCCTCGACGTAGTATTGCTGCAGGTTGATGAAGGCGGGATACTTGTGGCCCGCCTCGGGCAGGAGGTCGAAGGAATAGACTTCCGCGTCCCCGTGGAACAGCCGCCCGACCTTCCACGTCACGCCCTTCTCCAGCATCCGCTCGCCCACGCCCAGCCGGTCGAAGATCTCGAGCGTCCGCTTCGCCCAGCAGATCGCGCGCGAACCCACCGACACCACGTTGTCGTCGTCAAGGACGACGCTCGCCACCCCGTGCAGCGCGAGGTCGATCGCCATGGACAGGCCGACCGGCCCCGCGCCGACGATGGCGACCTGCGCTTGCGTGGTCCCGCCGTCGAGTTCCGGCGGGCGGACGAAGGGCTGCTCGGCATGAGGATGGGCGGGCATGGCGTCCTCTCCTGCGGGTCAGGCGTGGAATGCGGCGGCGGCGTGCCGCGCGAATACGGGCAGGACCTTGGTGCGCGTGGTCGGCGGCACAGCGGATCCGGCCAGCATCCGCCGCGCAGTTGCCGGGGCTTCGTCGCGCGCCATGCGCGGGGGACCCGTGCGCCTCCTCATCCCTGCAGCGCCGCCCACATCTTCGCGTCGCGCTCGGCGGTCCAGATGCGCGGCGTGTCGATGCCGAGCGCCTCGTCATAGGCGCGGGAGACGTTGAAGGGCAGGCAATGCTCGTAGATCGCGAAGTCGGCGAATTTCGGATCGCAGGTCTCGCGCACGGCCTCCCATGCGTCCTTGAGCGTGCCGCCCCGCGCGGCGGCGCGCGCCGCCGGGCGGTAGGTCGAGGCCACGAAATCCCGCGTGCTCTCGATGGCGGCGGCCACCATCTCGCGGCCGACCAGCGCATCGCCCCGCCCCGGCGCGATGGCGTGCGGCTCGAAGCCCGCGATGACGTCGAGCGTGTCCGTCCATTCCCTCAGGTGCCCGTCGCCGCAGTAGCAGGCCGAGCGGTATTCCACGATGTCGCCCGTGAACATCACCTCGCAGTCCGGCACCCGGATCACCGCGTCGCCGGACGTGTGGGCGCGGCCGGGCCGGAAGATGTCCACGCGGCGATTGCCGAGGTAGACCGTCATCGCCTGCGAGAACGTGGTCGTGGGCCAGGTCAGGCCGGGGATCTCGTCATGCCCCTCGAACAGGCGCGGGAAGCGGGCGAATTCGCTGTCCCAGTCCTCCAGGCCGCGCTCGGCCACCATCGACCGGGCGCCCTCGGACATGATGATCTGCGGCGCGCCGTAGGCCGAGGCGCCGAGGACGCGAACCGCGTGGTAATGCGTCAGGACGAGGTGGCTGATCGGCTTGTCCGTGACCGAGCGCACGCATTCGATCACCTTGCGCGCAAGGCGCGGCGTCGCCTGCGCCTCGATCACCATGACGCTGTCGTCGCCGATGATGACGCCCGTGTTCGGATCGCCCTCGGCGGTGAAGGCGTGGATGCCCGGACCGATCTCGGTGAAGCTGACCTTCTTTTCGGTCAGGTCGCCTGCGCTGGCGAATGCCTTGGTCATGGTCTTCCTCCCTTGCCGCGGGCGCCGCGTCATTTTCGTCCGGGCGTGCCGTCGAACTTCTTCTCGAGACTGTCCCAGCAATCGATGTAGTCGTCCTGAAGCGGCGCTTCCCGTGCGGCGAACTCGGTCAGGTGCTGGGGAAACCGGGTCTCGAACATGAACGACATCGTGTTGTCGAGCTTCCGGGGCGCAAGCTCTGCGTTCGACGCGCCCTCGAAGGCCTCGCGGTCCGGCCCGTGCGGAAGCATCATGTTGTGAAGGCTCATGCCCCCCGGCACGAAGCCCTGCGGCTTCGCGTCGTACTGGCCGTAGATGTTGCCCATCAGCTCGGACATGATGTTCTTGTGATACCACGGCGGGCGGAACGTGTCCTCGGCCACCATCCACCGCTCGCGGAACAGCACGAAATCGATGTTGGCCGTCCCCGGCACGCCGGAGGGTGCGGTCAGAACGGTGAAGATCGACGGGTCGGGGTGGTCGAAAAGGACCGCGCCCACCGGGCAGTAGGTCGTGAGGTCGTATTTCACCGGCGCATAGTTGCCGTGCCAGGCCACCACGTCGAGGGGCGAATGCCCGATCTCGGTCCGGTGGAACTGGCCGCACCACTTGACGGTGACGGTCGACGGCACCTCGCGGTCCTCGAAGGCCGCCACCGGCGTCTTGAAGTCGCGCCTGTTCGCCATGCAGTTGGCCCCGATGGGTCCCCGCCCCGGAAGCTCGAACTTCTGGCCGTAGTTCTCGCAGACGAAGCCGCGCGCGGGGCCGTCCACGACCTCGACGCGGTAGACCAGCCCGCGCGGGATGATCGCGATCTCCTGCGGCTTCAGGTCGATGACGCCAAGCTCGGTGAGGAACCGCAGCCGTCCCTCCTGCGGCACGATCAGGATCTCGCTGTCGGCGGAATAGAAGTAGTCGTCCACCATCGACGCCGTGACGAGGTAGATGTGGCTCGCCATGCCGACCTGCGTGTTCACGTCGCCCGCCGTCGTCATCGTGCGCATCCCCGTCAGCCACGTCAGGGCCTGATCGGTGTGCGGCACCGGGTCCCAGCGATACTGGCCGAGCGAGATCACGTCTTCGGGGATGTGCGGCGCGGATTTCCAGTAGGGCAGGTCGATCCTCTCGTAGCGGCGCGAATGCTTCACCGAGGGCCTTATGCGATAGCACCACGTCCGCTCGTTCTGGTGGGACGGCGCGGTGAAGGCGGTGCCCGACAGCTGCTCGCCGTAAAGGCCGTATTCGCATTTCTGCGGGCTGTTCATCCCCTGCGGCAGCGCGCCGGGAAGCGCCTCGGTCTCGAAGTCGTTGCCGAAGCCCGGCATGTAGCCCGGATGCGTGCCCTGCGCGTTGCGGTCCTGCACCATGTCGCGCGAAGGTGACTGGTCGGTCATGCGCTCGATCCTCCCTTTCCGGTCGCGACAGGTGTATGGTTACTTTTGTAACCAACAAGGGCGGCGGGGTGTAAAGGGATGTCCGAAACCGGCGATTTCGAGCTGAGCGATTTCACGCCCTACCTTCTGAACGCGGCCGCCGAGGCGCAGTCGCTGCGGTTTTCGCGCGTCTACAAGGAGCGTTACGGGATGCTGCGCACGGAATGGCGCGTCCTGTTCCACCTTGGCCGCTACGGCGAGATGTCGGCGCGCGAGATCTCGCGGCGCGCGCGGATCCACAAGACGAAGGTATCGCGCGCGGTGGCGGCGCTGGAGGCGAGGCGATTCCTCGAACGCCGCACGAGCGAGCGGGACCGCCGCGTCGAGATCCTCGCCCTCAGACCGCCCGGCGAGGCGGCGTTCAGGGACCTTTCCCGCGCCGCCGCCGAACACGAGCACGCCCTTCAGGAGCGCATCGGCGCCGCGCGTCTGCGCGAGATGCGCGACCTTCTGCGCCAGCTGGCCGAGTAGTCAGCCCTGCGCCAGAAGCGCCTCGATCTCCGGGCGCGCGGGCATCGACGGCGCGGTTCCGGGCCGCGTCACCGAAATCGCGGCCGTCGCGTTGGCGAAGCGCAGCGCGGCCTCGGGCGTCATCCCCTCGGCCAGCGCCACGGCGAAGCCGCCGTTGAAGGCGTCGCCCGCCCCCGTCGTCTCGGCCACCGGGCCGGCGTTCAGCGCGGGGACGTGAAGGCGCGCGTTGCCGTCGAACCACAGGCATCCGTTCTCGCCCAGCGTCACGATGACCGCCTTCGCGACGCCGCGCCCCATCAGCGCCGCGGCCGCGCGTTCGGCGCTCGCGATGTCCGTGACCTCGATCCCCGTCAGCTCCGAGGCCTCGGTCTCGTTCGGCGTGATGTAGTCGCAAAGCGCCAGCATCTCGTCGGGGATCTCGGCCGCGGGCGCGGGGTTGAGGATCGTCGCGGCACCTCCCTCGCGCGCGATGGACAGCGCCCGGATCGCCGCGTCCTGCGGCTGCTCCAGCTGCGTGACGAAGACCCGCGCCCCGCCGATGGCGGGGGCCTGCGCCTCGACGTCCGCGGGCGAGATCGTCGCCGCGATGCCGGGGCTGATGATGATCGCGTTGTCGCCCGTCGCGTCGTCCACGAAGATGAAGGCCGCCCCCGTGTAGCTGTCGTCGTGCTGGGTGGCGAGCGAGGTCACGCCCGCCTTCTCCCACGTCGCCAGCGCCATCTCGGCGAAGGTGTCGCGCCCGAGCTTCGTGACGAAGCCGACGTCGCCGCCCGCCATGGCAGCCGCCACGGACTGGTTCGAGCCCTTCCCGCCGGGCCCGAGCGCGAAGCTCTGGCCGAGGATCGTCTCGCCCATGCGCGGCATCCGCCCCGCGCGGTAGGCGGTGTCGGCCACGAAGACGCCGAGAATGACGATGTCGTGCGCCAAGGCCCTAGCCCTCCGGCCCGATCACGCCCTTCCGCAGAAGGAAGCAGCCGTAGAACCGCCGTTCGCCGGTCTGGATCACCGCGTAGGCCTCGCGCGCGCGCTCGTAGAACTCGAACCGCTCGACGCCGACCATGGGCCGCGGCCTGCCCTCGGCGCGGTCGATCTCGGCCTGCGCCTCGGCCTGCGGCGGCGGGATCTCGCCGGGGGCGTCGACCACCTCCATCCGCGCCGCGAAATCGTCCACGAAGGTGTCGAGCGGAAAGACCGACAGGATCGCCTGCATCGCCTCGCCCGCGCTCAGGTTCTCCATCCGCAGAAGCTCGCCGTAGACGGTGTGCCGCGCGACGCTGTCCGAGGGGAAGTTCGTGTCCGCCACCACCAGCACGTCGCCATGCCCCATGGAGCGCAGCGCGTGCAGCACGTCCGCGTTCAGCCTTGGGTCGATTCCCTTCAGCATGTCTTTCCTCCCTGTCGCTCAGGACGCCGCGCCCAACCGGTCGCCCGTTTCACCGTCGAAGATGTGCAGGCTTTCGGTCTCGGGCGCCAGTGTCGCGGTGTCGCCGGGCCGCAGCGTGACCCGGTCGCGGAAGATGGCGGTGATCTCGCGGTCCTGGAACTTGCACACGACGTGGGTCTCCGATCCCGTGGGCTCGACCACGCGCACCGTCACCGGCAGGCCGTCATCGGCAAGCCGCAGGTGTTCGGGCCGCGCGCCCAGCGTCACCTTAGCGCCGGCGCCGAGGCCGGGCGGCGCGCGCATCTCCACGACGCTTCCCTGCCCGAGGTCGATGCGCGCCGTCCCGCCCTCGACGCCCAGCACGCCGCCCGCCATCAGGTTCATCGCGGGCGAACCGATGAAACTTGCCACGAAGGTGTTCCTCGGGCTGTCGTAAAGCTCCAGCGGGCTTCCCACCTGCTCCACGTTGCCGCCGTTCAGCACGACGATCTTGTCGGCCATCGTCATCGCCTCGATCTG
Source organism: Roseicyclus salinarum (assembly GCF_029624655.1). Lineage (GTDB taxonomy): Bacteria > Pseudomonadota > Alphaproteobacteria > Rhodobacterales > Rhodobacteraceae > Roseibacterium > Roseibacterium salinarum. The sequence continues at coordinate 14,906 of NZ_JARRSA010000022.1, read as the reverse complement.
GTCGTGGGTGACGTAGACGGTCGTGGTCTTCAGCCTCTGGTGCAGCTCGCGGATCTCGGTGCGCATCTGCACCCGAAGCTTGGCGTCGAGATTCGACAGGGGCTCGTCGAACAGGAACACCTGCGGGTTTCGCACGATGGCGCGGCCCATCGCGACGCGCTGGCGCTGCCCGCCCGAGAGCGCGCGGGGATAGCGGTCGAGGTAGGGCGTGAGGCCGAGGATCTCGGCCGCCTCGTTCACGCGCCGGTCGATCTCGCCCCGGTCCATCTTCCGCAGCTTCAGCGAGAAGCCCATGTTCGCGCGCACCGTCTTGTGCGGATAGAGCGCGTAGGACTGGAACACCATGGCGATGTCGCGCTCGTTCGGGGACAGGTGGTTGACCCGCCTGTCGCCGATCAGGATGTCGCCGTCGGTGACCTCCTCCAGCCCGGCGATCATCCGCAGGAGCGTGGACTTGCCGCAGCCCGAGGGCCCGACCAGCACCACGAATTCCCCGCGCCCGATTTCGAGGTCGATCCCGTGGATCACCTCGACCGCGCCGTAGTTCTTGCGCAGGCTTCTGATGGCGACCTCTGCCATGTCCCTCCCCGTGTGCCTCCCCGGATGCCTCCCCGGCGGGCGCCCCTTCGGTCCGCCGCCCCATCGATGGGTAGCGCAGGGCAAGGGGCCTGTCCACCATCTGACCATACTAACATGTTAGATGCTTGACACACGGGCGGGCGCTGACCGAACATCCCCCCATGGGACGTCACCCCGTGCGGGGATTGCGCCGGGAGGAGGCGCGCCTCCCCTCCGCATTCGACACCGGCGATCCGGCGCTAGACCGGACATGGCGAAGGCGGAACGACGGGTCGTCGAAGCCCTGAACCGATTGGGAGGATCTTGGAATGAAAGTCTCGAACTACAACGCCGTTGTGCGGGCGATGATGTCCCGCCGCGCCATGCTGAGGGGGGCCGCCGGCGTCGGCGCGCTGGCCGCGACGGGCGGCCTTCCGGGCCTGACCGGGGCCGCGCGAGCCCAGGGCGACCTGCGCGCCCAGATCCTGCAGATACCCGGCGTCGGCATGGGCAGCCCCACCGACAGCGACTGGCAGCGCGTGGGCGAGCTGTGCCTCGGTTCCACCCGCGAGCGGTTCGCGCAAGGCGAGTTCGAGGGGGTCGAGCTGACCTTCATGGGGCTCAACAACCAGAACCTCCACAACTTCCTGTTCCGCGGCTTCCTGCGCCCCTGGGAGGAATACACCGGCGCCACGATCAACTGGATCGACCTCGCGCAGGCCGACTACAACGCCCGCCTGCAACAGTCGATCGCGACCGGCACCGTGGACTTCGACGTGCTCGAGATGGGCGCGCCGTTCGAGGGCGACACCGCCGGTCGGGGCCTTCTAGACCCGATGCCCGAATGGGTCGCGGCCGACATCGACATGGACGACTACGTCGACTACCTCAAGGCGCCCGTGGGCACATGGGACGGCCAGACCTACCGCGTCTCGATCGACGGCGACTGCCATACCTTCGCCTACCGCAAGGACTACTACGAGAGCGACGAGCTTGCCGCGGCCTGGGCCGAGGAGGGCGATGGGTCGGACTGGGCGCCGCCCGCCACCTGGGAGCAGGTGAACGCCCATTCGCGCTTCCTCGCCGGCAAGACCGACCCGCTGACCGGCCTTCCCGCGCATGGCTTCCTCGACCCGCTGAAATACACCTGGGGCGGCTTCGGGTTCTACTTCCTCGCCGACCGCGCGGCCTCCTACGCCAAGCATCCCGACGACCCGGCATGGCTGTTCGACCCCGAGGACATGACCCCGCGCGTGAACAACCCCGCGTGGGTGCAGGCGATCCAGGACGTCATGGACCTGATGCAGGTCGAGGGCGCCTACCCCGCCGACCAGCTGAACGCCGACCCCAACACCACGGCCTTCCAGCAGTTCCTCGCCGGCACCGGCATGGGCCTGACCTGGTGGGGCGACGTGGGCTCGAACGCGCGGACCTCGGACACCTCGCTGGTGGGCGACGTCGTCGGCTTCTCGATCAACCCCGGCGCGACGCGGGTCTACAACAGTCGCTCGGGCGCCTGGGACGAGATGATGAACGAGGCGCCCAACAACGCCTATATCGGCTGGGGGGTCTACGTCACCAACAACGTCCAGGGCGACGAGCGCAAGCGCACGGCGGCCTGGTCGGCGGCGGCGCATCTCGGCGGGCGCGACCTGTCGCTGTGGTGCTCGGCCTATCCCTCGGGCTTCCAGCCCTACCGCAACTCGCACTTCAACTACGAGGAATGGGAAGCGGCGGGATACGACCGGGCCTTCGTCGAGGATTACCTCAGCTCGAACCTCGACAGCTACAACCACCCCAACGCCGCCGTTGAGCCGCGCATCCCGGGCATCTTCCAGTACTACTCGATCGCCGAGGACGAACTGGTGCGGGGCCTTTCGGGCGAATACGGCTCGGCGCAGGAGACGGCGGACGCCATCGCCGCGGCATGGGAAGGCATCACCGACCAGATCGGCCGCGAAAGCCAGGTCGCGCTCTACCGCGCGTCGCTCGGCATGTGACCGGGGCCGCCGGGACGTGACACGACCGGGTGCGGCGGGGGGACCTGCCGCACCCTTTTCGCCCCGAGGGGCAGGACCGGGCAGCGAGCGAGCATGAGCGAAGACCGCCTCTACGTCGTCACCAACGATCAGATCGGCCCCACGCGCGAGCGGCTGGGCCGCCTGCTCCTGTGGGGCGCCTTCGCCATCCTTGCCGCGGTCGCCGGGGCGCAGATCGTGGCCCACCGCGGCGCGGCCGACCCCTCGATCCCGGCGCTGGTCGAGACCTGGCGCCCCACCCTCTATGCATGGTGCCTGTTCATCACCGCCTATTGCGCGTCGCTCGTCATCCGCTTCGGCGAGCGCGGCAAGCGGCAGCTTTTCATCGCGCCGGCGACGATCTTCATCGTGTCGATGGTGATCTTCCCGCTGATCTTCGCGGTCACCATCGCCTTTTCCGACTGGAACCTTTCGTCCGTCGGCGGGCAGCAGTTCAACGGCCTCGACAACGTGCGCCAGATGTGGGGCGACCGCTTCTACTGGAACGCGCTCGGCAACATGGTGTTCTACACCGCGATGATCGCGGTCGAATACGTCATCGCCTTCGGCCTCGCGCTGATCCTCAACAGCCAGATCCGCGCGCGCAAGTTCTTCCGCGTGGCCTTCCTTCTGCCCCTGATGCTGAGCCCGGTGGCGGTGTCGTGGATGATCGGCAAGTCGATGTTCGAGGCCCGCTTCGGCCCCCTCGCACGGGTCGCCCGCGAGCTTGGCTGGCAGAACCCCAGCTTCTTCGGCAACGCCGAGATCGCGCCCTACCTGATCGCTGCGCTCGACGCGTGGACCTTCATCCCCTTCATGATGATCATGCTGCTGGCCGGCCTGCAGTCGATCCCGAAGGACATCCAGGAGGCCGCGCGCGTCGATGGCGCGACGCCGTGGCAGAACTTCCGCGAGGTGACGTTCCCGCTGATGCTGCCGGTCTCGATCACCGCGATCATGATCCGTATGATCTTCAAGCTGAAGCTGGCCGACATCATCATCACGATCACCTCCGGCGGTCCCGGCGGGGCCACCGACAGCGTGACGTCCTACATCTTCCGCGAATACCGCGACCGCTCGAACGTTGGCTACGGCACGATGCTGGCCGTGGTCTACCTCGTGCTCATCGTCATCGCCTTCACGATCTTCATCAAGCTCGTGTCCCGCTGGATGAGGCCCCGATACTGACATGGCAGACGCGACCACCCAGATCTTCCGCGACACCGAGGCCGACCGTGCCTTTCGCCCGAAATGGTACCTGGGCCGGGTCGCGATCTACTCGGTGCTGATCTTCTGGACGATCATCTGCCTCGGGCCGATCTTCTGGACGGTCACGACCTCGTTCAAGACCGCGCCGGACGTGATGCAGGGCAACCTGATCCCCTGGGTGCACTACCAGCCCGAATGGCTTGGCTGGCGGTCGCTGGGCCTCAGCCCCGAGACGATCATCGAACCCTCGACGGTCCGCGAGCAGTTCATGCTGCGGTTCTGGAACTCAACCGTCGTCTCCGTCGGCGCGTCGCTTCTGGCGCTGGTGCTGGGCTCGCTCGCGGCCTACGGGCTGTCGCGCTTCGAATACCGCTTCGGTCCGATGAAGAACGACGACATCTCGTTCTTCTTCCTCAGCCAGCTGATCCTGCCGCCCGTGGTCCTCGCCCTGCCCTTCCTCGTGCTCTACCGCGAGATCGACCTTCTGGACACGCGGATCGGGCTGATCCTGCTTTACGCCCTCACGGTCATGCCCATCGTCATCTGGATCATGCGCGACCAGTTCGGCTCCATCCCCACCGAGCTGGAGGAGGCCGCGCTGGTCGACGGGCTGTCGATCTGGGGGGCGTTCCTGACGATCATCCTGCCCATCGCCCTGCCCGGCATGGTCGCGGCCTTCATCCTGTGCCTCGTGCTGACGTGGAACGAATACTTCTTCGCGGCCCTCCTGGCCTCGACCGACGCCGTGACGCTGCCGGTCATGGTCGCCTCGCAGACGGGATCGCAGGGCATCAACTGGTGGTCGATGGCGGCGCTTTCGACGGCGGCGATCCTGCCGCTCGTGGTCATCGGCATCGTGCTGGAGCGCTACATCATCAAGGGCATGGCCGCCGGCGCGGTGAAGTGAGGCCTCATTCCATGTTCGTGTGGCGCGCGCGCATGTCCCCGGCGCTCTGGCCCAGATGACGGGCGAGATCGTCGATCATCGCCTCGAACAGCACGAACATCGCCCCCTCGTAAAGCGACCCCATCGGCAGGGCCGAGGACGCCTCGTGCTCGGTCGCCCGCGTCTGCGCGGGGATCGGCAGGACAAGGCTCGCAAGATGCGCGGCGTGGGTTTCGGGCACGGCGGTCAGAAAGATGATGTCCGCCCCCGCCTCGCGCGCCTGCCCCATCAGCGCGGTGACGGTCGACAGTTCCCCGGGTCCCGCCGAGACGACGAAGACATCGCCCCGCGACAGGGGCGGCGCCGCCATGTCGCCCTGCACCGAGACCGAGAGGCCGAGGTGATGCAGCCGCATCGCGAGGGCGCGCATCATCAGCCCCTCGCGCCCGCAGCCGTGGACCATGACGTGGCGCGACGTGACGATGCGCTCGCAGGCCGCGCGGACCGGCGCCACGTCAAGCCGGTCCATGACCTCGCCGATCTCGGCCAGCGCCGTTCTGGCGAAGTCCCTCGGGCTCATGTCGAAAGATCCCTCGCGATGTCCTTGGTCTGCTCGTAGAGGCGCCGGAACAGCGGATAGGCCCGCACGTATTCCGGCCGCCTTCCGGCAACCACCTTGCGCGCCACAGGGTTCCACGCGGCGATGTCGCCCGCCTCGGCCTCGCCCAGCGCGACGCGCGCGAGAAACGCGTCGCCGTAGCTTGCCCCCGTGGTCCGTTCGCAGACCTCCTGATCCAGCCCCGAGATGTCCGAAGTGGCCTGCATCCAGATCGCGTTCCGCGTGCCGCCGCCCACCGCCAGCACGCGCGTCGGCGGCGCGCCCGCCCCGCGGTAGGTCTCGGCCACATGGGCGGTGCCGTGGGCGATCCCCTCCAGCAGCGCGCGATAGAGATGCGCTCGGGTATGCGTCAGGTTCAGCCCGAAGAAGGCGCCCTTGGCGTGCGGGTCGTGGATCGGCGTCCTCTCGCCCGAGAAATATGGCAGGAACAAAAGCCCGTCGGCGCCGGGCGCGATCCCGGCCGCCTCGGCGGCGAGCGTCGCGAAGGCCTCGTCGCGGGGCAGCTCGCGCGCGAACTGGTCGCGGAACCAGTGGGTCAGCGTGCCCGAGGTCGCGAGCCCCGCCATCGAGGCGTGCTGTCCGGGAAACAGCCACGGCGCATACCAAAGGCGCGCGTCGCGGACCCGCTCGGGCGTCAGCGTGATGATGAAGATGGTCGAGCCATACATGACCATCATGTCGCCCGGCCCCCGGACGCCCACCGAAAGCGCCTCGGCCGCCGCGTCGATCGTGCCCGCCGTCACCGGCGTCCCGGCGGCGAGGCCGGTCTCGGCGGCGGCGCTGTCCGTGATCCTGCCCGCAATCTCCGACGACCACAGCAGGCGCGGCAGGCGATCCGCCCCGATCAGGTCGGGCGCGAGATCGAAGCACCAGTCCTGCGCGCCCACGTCATAGAGCGGCGAGAAGTTTGCGGCCGTGTAGTGGTCGATGACGTATTCGCCGGTCAGGCGGTGCACCACGAAGCTGGTCGAGGTCAGGATCCGCGCCGCCGCGTCGAAGACCTCGGGGCGGTTTCGCTTCAGCCAGAGGATCTTCGGGCCCACCGATTGCGAAGTCAGCGCGTTGCCGCACCGGTCGAGGACGACATCCGCGCCGATGGCCTGCGTCATCTCCTCGACCTCGGCCATGGCGCGGGTATCGACCCCGTAAAGCACGCCGTTCATCAGGGGCGCGCCCTGCCCGTCCACCGGCAACATGCACGGTCCGATGGCCGAACAGGCGACGGCGGCGACCTCGTCGCCGGGCACCCCCGAGGCCGCCAGAACCGCGCGGGTGACGTGGACGAAGTCGCCCCACCAGTCCTCTTCGGCGCGATGCTCGGCCCAGCCGGGGCGCGGCACGATCATCTGGTGATCGCGCGCCGCCTCGGCCACCACCCGGCCCTCGTCGTCCACCAGAACGCCCTTGGTCTGGTAGGTGCCGATATCCACGCCGAGCGTGTAGCGCATCACCCGCGCTCCGTCCGGAAGCCGGGTCCGATCCGCGACAGCGCGGCAAGGATCAGCCGCGAGAGATCCTCGAGGTCTGAGACCTGCACCATCTCGCGCGGCCCGTGGCTGTAGCGCATGGGGAACCCCACGTCGATCGCGGCCACGCCCTCGCCCACCAGCTGGACATAGGAGTTGTCCGTCAGCACGCCGATCTGGGCCGAGCGTTGCAGGGCCATCCCTTCCGCCGCCGCCGCCCCTTCGAACAGATCGACCAGCGCGGGATGCGGCAGGACGCCGTTCAGCGTGCCGCGCCCGTGGAAACTGTAGAGGCTGATGCCCGGCCCACCGCCCATCCGCATCTCGCCGAGATGGGCCATGTCGGGCGTGTCGGTCGCCATCATCAGGTCGACCTGAATGGCGATGGCGGGCCGAAGCGCCTGCGCGGCCACCTGCGCGCCGCGCAGGTTGAACTCCTCCTGCGTGGCGAAGACGACGTGGACGGGCGGCCCGACCTCGCGCTCCGCCAACCAGCGGCAAACGTCTACAAGAACGGCGCAGCCGGCACGGTCGTCCACGCTGGTCCCGGCGATACGCCCCCCGGCAAGCTCGACGGCCTGCGGCCTGTAGGCCACGGGCGTTCCGATCACGACGCCGGCCGCCTCCGCCTCGGCCTTCGAGGAGAACCCGGCGTCGAGGTAGAGGTCGGTGGCCGGAAGCACCTTGTATTTCTCGTCGGGCTGGGTCGCGTGATGGCTTTTCATGCCGACGATGGCCGGGATGTCGCCGCCGCGCGCGCACAGGATCATCTCCTGGCAGGGCAGCGCGCGTTCGGGAATGCCGCCGAGCCGGTGCACCCGGATCAGGCCGTCCGTCTCGACCTTGCGCACGATCAGGCCGAGCTGGTCCATGTGCGTGAACAGCATGACGGGCGGCCCCTCGCCCGGAATGCTCGCGATCAGGTTGCCCAGCGCGTCGGTCCGCGCCTCCACCGGCAGCAGCTCGCGGAGCGCGGCGCGCACCCGCTCCTCGTGGCCGGCGACGCCCGGCACCAGCATCAGCGCCTTGAGGTCGTCGGCGATGCGGCTCATGCGCCGCCCCGCGCGGCGCGGACGCGCGCCATGAAGTCGGCGGCGCGCTCGGGATCGACGGCGTTCCAGGTCTGCCCGTCCACCTTCAGCGAGGACCCAACCACGCAGCCGTCGGCGATGCGGAAGACCTCGGCCACCGTCTCGTGCTTCACGCCGGTATTGGCCAGGACCGCCGTGCCGGGCAGCACGGCCTTGACCGCCTCCAGGTCTTCCATCCGCGCGGCCTCGCCGGTGATCGCGCCCGACACCAGCACCGCGTCGGGGATCGACGAGAACACCGCCGAGCGCGCGCGGTCGGCCAGCGGCCTGCGGTCGATCGAATCCGCGAACTCTGCCGACACGTTGTAGAGCATGAGCATGTCCCGCCGCCCCAGCCGGTCGCGGTAGCGCATGGCCCGGCCCGCGTCGGGCGCCCAAAGCCCCATGTCCGAGGCATAGAGCCCGGTGAAGATCTCGCGGCAGAACGCGGCGCCGGTCGCCGCCGCCAGTGCGACTGTCGCCATCTGGTCCCACAGCACGTTCACGCCGAACGGAACGGCGATGCGCCCGCGCAGCTGGCCGATGACGTAGGCCATCGTCGCGGTCGAGGCCGCGTCCACCTCCAGCTCGTAGGGGCGGTCGTTCTCGTTGCCGAACATCACCGCGTCGACGCCCGCGGCCATCAACGCGTCGAGGTCGCGGGCGGCGGCCTCGACGATGCCGGCCACGCCGGCCTGCGCATCGTGCAGCGGGCTTCCCGGCAGGGCGCCGAGATGCACCATCGCGATCACCGGCTTCGACGTGCCGAACGTATGCTTGAAACGGTCCATGATCCCTCTCCTCGCGTCCATGCTGGCGCAAGAAACAGGTGCAGTCCACCGCGTTTTATTCTAGCATGTCAGTTGACGGAGGGGCTGCATGGCGCAAGAGACAAGGCATTGGGACCGCTTGGGAAACGGCGGGCTGACCTTCACGCGGCTCGGCTTCGGCACCGCGCCGCTCGCCAATCTCTACAGGGCGATACCGGACGACGAGGCGCAGGCGATCCTCGACCGGGCGTGGGATGCGGGCATCCGCTACTACGACACCGCGCCGCTTTACGGCCTCGGCCTCGGCGAGACGCGGCTGAACCGGTTCCTGCGCGGCAAGCCGCGCGACGGCTACGTCCTGTCGACCAAGGTGGGCCGGCTCCTGCGGGCCTGCGCGCCCGAGGACCGCGACGGCGTCGGCAAGTGGTTCGACGTGCCCGCCCGGCAGGAAGTCTACGACTACGGCCACGACGGCGTCCTGCGCTCGGTCGAGTTCAGCCTCGAGCGGCTTGGCGTCGACCGGATCGACATCCTCTACGCCCACGATCTCGACGTCTTCAACCACGGCTCGCAGGCGGCGCTGGACGCGCGGCTGGCCGAGTTCATGGAGGGCGGCTACAGGGCGCTTCTGCGGCTGCGCGAGGAAGGCACGATCAGGGCCTTCGGCGCGGGGCTGAACGAATGGCAGCCGTGTCAGTGGCTGGCCGAGCGCGGCGATTTCGACCTCTTCCTTCTTGCCGGACGCTACACCCTGCTGGAACAGGACGCCCTCGAAAGCTTCCTCCCGCTCTGCGAGGCGCGCGGCATCGGCGTCGTCATCGGCGGGCCCTACAATTCCGGCATCCTCGCCACCGGACCCCGGCCCGGCGCGTTCTACAACTACGACCCCGCGCCGCCCGGGATCCTCGACCGCGCCGCCCGCATCGAGGCGGTTTGCGGCGCGCACGGCGTGCGGCTGGTGGACGCGGCCTTCCAGTTCCCGCTGCGCCATCCTTGCGTCGTGTCGGTCATCCCCGGCGGGCAGGGCGTGGCCGAGATGGACAGCAACCTTCGGGCGGCCGGGGCCGCGATCCCGTCCGCTCTCTGGGCCGACCTGAAGGCCGAGGGACTCATGCGCGACGACGCGCCGACAGAGGACTGAGAGATGGACATGATCGACGCGCACCAGCACTACTGGCACCCGCGGCGGGGCGACTACGACTGGATGCCCATGGACGACGCCACGCTCGCGCGGCCCTACCATCCGGCCGACCTCGCCCCCATGCTCGACCGCCACGGCATCTCGCGCACCGTTCTGGTGCAGGCCGCCGCCACCGTCTTCGAGACGGAATACATGCTCGGCATCGCCGACGCGACGCCGTCGGTCGCGGCCGTCGTGGGCTGGATCGACTTCGAGAAACCGTCGGACCGCGCGCATCTGGAACGGCTGGCCGAGCATCCCAGGTTCTCCGGCGTCCGGCCCATGATACAGGACATCGCGGACGACGACTGGATGCTGCGCGACGACATCGCATGGGCCTACGAGGCGCTGATCGACCTCGACCTGACCTTCGATGCGCTCGGCTTTCCGCGGCATCTCGAAAACTTCTACAAGATCCTCACCCATCACCGCGAGATGCGGGTGGTGATCGACCATTGCATGAAGCCCCAGATCAGGTCCCACTCGGTCGAAAGCTTCGCGCATTGGGCCGACGGGATGCGCGCCATCGCCGAGGACACGAACGCCTGCTGCAAGCTGTCGGGCATCGTCACCGAAAGCGACGGCTGGACGCTGGACAGACTGGAACCCTACGCCCGCCACGTCCTCGACGTCTTCGGCCCGGACCGGGTGATGTGGGGCTCGGACTGGCCGGTCTGCCAGCTCGAGGCCAGCTACGACGACTGGCGCGAGGCGGCCAAGGCGCTGACCGATCACCTGTCGCCATCGGCGAAGGAGGCCGTGTTCGGCGGCACGGCGGCGCGGTTCTACCGGATCTAGGCGCGTCTCAGCGGCGGCTCGAGATCAGCGCCGCCGCCCTTTCCTGCGCGAAGGCGACCGCCGCGCCGACATCGTCGCCCCGCAGGATCGCCGCGGCAAGGCTGCCCGCGAACATGTCGCCCGCGCCATGGGTCGAGCGCACCTCGACCCGCCGCGCCGGCGCGATCACCGGATCGCCGCCCGGCACGGCATGGGCCACGCCCTCCTCGCCCAGCGTCACGATCACCGTCGCGCGCGTCGCCATCGCCGACAGCCCCTCGACCATCTCCCCCGGCGAAAGGGCCGCCGAGCCCAGCAGGTCGCCCGCCTCCAGCCGGTTCACGATCAACCCGTCCACCTGCCGCAGAAGGCCCTCGGGCAGATCGTCAGCCGGCGCCGCGTTCAGCCAGAATTCCGCGCCCGCCGCCTGCGCCAACCCCGGCAGAAGGCCAAGCGTCGCGGCGGCGATCTCGTTCTGCGCAAGGACCATCCGGCACCCCTTGGGCACCATCAGCGCCGCGGCGTCGATCGCAAGGTTCTCGCCCGACACGATCACCGCGCCGTAGGCGCCGTCGCCGCGGGTGATCGCCACGCTCATGCCCGACGCGCCCCGCCCCTCCTGCAGGCCCGCGACATCGACGCCCGCCGCGACAAGCGCGGCCCGCATCCGACGCCCCGGGTCGTCCGCGCCGACGCGCCCCGCGAAGGCCGTCCGCGCGCCCGCGCGCGCCGCCGCCAGCGCCTGGTTGCCGCCCTTGCCGCCGAACCTGTAATCGACCGCCTGCCCCTTGAGCGTCTCGTCCACGCGCGGCAGGCGCGGCGCGCGCACCACCACGTCCCAGTGCAGCGCGCCCACCACCAGAAGGCCGGACATCCGCCCCTAGGCCCCGTAAAGCGCCGCGGCCACGATCCGCGACGAGGCCGCCGCGTCCTGCCGCGCGATGGCCGCCGCAAGCGCCTCGCTGGCGTAAAGCTCGCCCGCCAGCACCTTCAGCCGCTCGGTCATCGCGATCGAGGCCCGCGCCTCGGCCACGGGATCCAGACCGCCCATGTCGGGAAAGGTGTCGAAGTAGATCACCCCGTCGTAGCCCTGCCGCGCGACCTCGACCAGCAGCTCGACCGTCTGTACCGGGTGCACCGAGCCCGCCATCAGCCCGTCGTCGCGCTTGGCGTATCCGTCGTTCAGGTGCAGGCCCATCAGCCGCGAATGCCGCGACACGAGGTAGGCCGAATGCGCGGGCATCTCGTCGGCGTAAAGCACATGCGCGAAATCGAGCGTCACACCGAGGTTCTCGCGCCCCACCTCGCGGCAGGCCAGAAGCGTCGTTCCCACGTCCGGCATCAGCGCGAAGGCGCGCGGCTCGTTGGGCTTGTATTCCAGCGCGATGCCGCACTCGGGCGCGTGGGCGCAGACCTCCTCGAGCGCGGCCATGGTATCGTCCCAGGCCCGCGCGTAGTCCATCTGGAAGGCGTAATCGAACCCGTCCTGCCCCATCCACAGCGTCATCAGCCGCGCGCCCATGGACAGCGCGGTGTCGATGCCGTCCCTGGTCTGGTCGATGGCCTTGCGCCGAACCGCGCGGTCGGGATGGGTGAACGCCCCCAGCCGGAAGCCCGGATCGGTGTAGTAGCGCATCGCGAGCCCGTTCACCGCCATGCCCGCATCGGCCAGCCGCGCCGCGACCTCGCCCGCGCGGTGATCGGCGAAATGGTCGGGATAGTTCAGGTCGGCCGCGTCCAGCCCGCCCACCTCGGCCGCCCGCCCGATCATGTCGATCACCGTCTCCCCCTTGCGCCTGAAGGCGTTGAGGCGGGCGGCGTAGCGGGGACGGTTCGGACGGCTCATTTGCGCTGGAACAGTTCCGGATGCTCGCGCTCCAGCGGCTCGAGGTAGCGAAGCAGCTGGCGCAGATGCGTGCGGGTGGCGGTCCGCGCGGCCTCCGGGTCGCGCGCCTCCAGCGCATCCACGATCGCGCGGTGCTCCTCGAGCGTCTCCGCGATCCGGCGCCGGTTGGGCAGGACCAGCCGCCGCGCGCGGTTCACCTGAAGCCAGCTCGTCTCGGCGATCTGCGCCAGCCGCCGGTAGCCGGTGAAGGACAGCATCAGCTCGTGCATCTCGGCGTCGAGCTTGTAGAAGCCCGCGACGTCGTCATCCTCCACCAGCGCCTCCTGGATGCGCAGGCTCCGGCGCAGCGCCACCAGCTGCTCCTCGGTGAGGCCGTCCGCGACCTGCTCGATCGCGGCCACCTCCAGCGCCTCGCGCAGGAACGCCCCCTCGCGGATCTCCGACATCGAGAACCGCGCCACGAAGGTCCCGGCCTGCGGCACCACGTCGACAAGGCCCTCCGCCGCCAGCCGCGTCACCGCCTCCGACACGGGGCTGCGCGAGATGCCGAGATGCTCGCAGATCTCGCCCTTCCGCAGGATCTCGCCCGGCTGATAGGCAAGCGACAGGATCGCGTCCTTCAGGCTCTGGTAGACGCGCGTGGCCAACGAGCCCTCGTAGGCCTCCAGCGGCGCCAGGCGCGACGCACCGGCCCCGGCATCGGGTCCGTTTTCGGGTTGCGGTCCGCTTGTGACGCCAGATAACATTCTAGCATGTTAGCCAAGGCCGGTGGGGGCGGCAAGCCCGCCTCGCGGCCCGATCGGAGGGATCGATGCGACTGAAGGGCAAACGCGCCGTCATCACGGCGGCCGGCGCCGGGATCGGCCAGGCCACGGCCCTGGCCTACATCGCCGAGGGCGCCGAGGTGATAGCGACCGACATCGACGGCGACAGCCTCGCCCCGCTCGCCGCCGCGGGCGCCCGGACGCACCGCCTCGACGTGACCGACGCCGACGCCGTCGCGGCCTTCGCCGCCGAAACCGGCGCCATCGGCATCCTGTTCAACTGCGCGGGCCACGTCCACCACGGGACGATCCTCGATTGCGACCCCGACGCGTTCGAGTTCTCGCTCGATCTCAACGTGCGCGGCCTGTATCGCATGACCCGTGCCTTCCTTCCGGCCATGATCGGCGCGGGCGGCGGAACCGTCGTCAACATGGCCTCCGCCGTCTCCTCGATCATCGCCGCCCCCAACCGCTTCGTCTACGGCGCCACCAAGGCCGCGGTGATCGCCATGACCAAGTCCGTCGCCGCCGATTTCGTCACGCAGGGCATCCGCGCCAACGCGATCTGCCCGGGCACCGTCGAAAGCCCCTCGTGGCACGCGCGGGTCCGCGCGCAGGGCGAGGCCATCGGCGACGTGGACAAGGCGCGCGCCGACTTCATCGCGCGCCAGCCGATGGGCCGCATCGCCACCTCCGAAGAAATCGCGCATCTCGCCGTCTACCTCGGCAGCGACGAAAGCGCCTTCATGACCGGGCAGGCCGTCGTGATCGACGGCGGCTGGTCCAACGTCTGACCGAACCAAGCGACGGGAAACAGGGACATGAAACTCTTGCGCCACGGGCCTCCGGGCTCGGAAAAGCCGGGACTGTTCGACGCCGAGGGCCGCATCCGCGACCTCTCGGGCGCGGTGGCCGACATCGCGGGCGACACGCTCACGCCCGAGGGGCTCGCACGGCTCGCGGCCCTCGACCCCGCGACGCTGCCCGTGGTCGAGGGCGAGCCCCGCCTCGGCCCCTGCGTCGGCGCCGTGGGCAAGTTCATCTGCGTCGGCCTCAACTACGCCGACCACGCCGCCGAAAGCGGCATGGAGGTCCCGCCCGAGCCGGTGATCTTCGCCAAGGCCACCTCCGCGATCTGCGGGCCGAACGACCCCGTGCGCATCCCGCGCGGCTCGGAAAAGACCGACTGGGAGGTCGAGCTCGGCGTCGTCATCGGCCGGACCGCCTCCTATGTCGACGAGGCCGACGCGATGGACCACGTCGCGGGCTACTGCGTGATCAACGATTATTCCGAACGCGCCTCCCAGAACGAGCGATCCGGCCAGTGGATCAAGGGAAAATCCGCCGATACCTTCGGCCCCATCGGCCCCTGGCTCGTGACGCAAGACGAAGTTGCCGACCCGCAGGACCTCGCCATGTGGCTCGAGGTCGACGGCCACCGCTACCAGGACGGCTCGACCCGGACGATGGTCTACGGCGTGCGCCACCGCGTCCACTACGTCAGCCAGTTCATGAGCCTTCAGCCCGGCGACATCATCTCCACGGGCACGCCGCCCGGCGTCGGCATGGGCCAGAAGCCGCAGACCTACCTGCGCGCGGGCCAGACCGTGCGCCTCGGCATCGAGGGCCTCGGCGAACAGACCCAGACCGCCATCGCCTGGAACGCCTGATCGCATCCGCCCGGCCTCGGCTTCATCTTTCCCCAAATACGCAAGGGGGGAGCGCGAGGGGGCGCAGCCCCCT
>NZ_JARRSA010000021.1 GCF_029624655.1 Roseicyclus salinarum | reverse complement strand
GGGGCTGTCTGCCCCCCGGACCCCCCGAGAGTTTTTTCGCAAGGATGAAGGAGCGCCACAGGTGCCGACCCCCGCAAGCGAGAGCGAACTGAGCGAGGCCGTCGCGGCGGCCGACGGGCCCCTGCGCGTCATCGGCGGCGGCACGCGGCCGGTCGGCCGGCCGGTGGCGGGCGCGGCCCTGTCGGTGGCCGGGCTGACGGGGGTCGAGCTCTACGAGCCCGGCGCGCTGACCATCGTGGTGCGCGCGGGGACGCCGCTGGCGGAGGTGGAGGCGCTGCTCGCGTCCGAGAACCAGCGCCTGCCGTTCGAGCCCATGGATCACCGCGCGCTTCTGGGCACCGCGGGCGAGCCGACCATCGGCGGCGTGGTCGCGGCCAACGTGTCGGGGCCGCGGCGCATCCAGGCGGGCGCCTGCCGCGATTCGCTGATCGGGGTGCGTTTCGTGGACGGGCGCGGCGAGGTGCTGAAGAACGGCGGGCGGGTGATGAAGAACGTCACCGGCTACGATCTCGTGAAGCTGATGGCGGGATCCTGGGGCACGCTCGGGGTGTTGACGGAGGTGGCCTTCAAGGTCCTGCCCGCGACCGAGCAGCAGGCCAGCGTGCTGATCGACGGGCTTTCGGGCCACCAGGCGGTCGAGGCCATGGCGACCGCGCTCGGCTCTCCCTTCGAGGTCAGCGGCGCGGCGCACCTGCCCTGGGGGGGCGGTGGCACGCCGGTGACGATGCTGCGGCTCGAGGGCTTCGCGGCGAGCGTGGAGTATCGCCTCGGCCGCCTGTCGGAGCTGATGGCGCCGTTCGGCGCGGTGCGGGCCGAGGTGGAGCCGGACGCCGTCGCCAGTGCGTGGCGCGCGGTGCGCGACGTCCTGCCCTTCGCGGAGGCGCCGGGGGATGTCTGGCGCATCTCGGTGAAGCCGTCGGACGGGCCGGACGTCGCGGCGCGGACCGAGGGCGAGACGTTCCTCGACTGGGGCGGCGGCCTGATCTGGGCCCGCGTGGAGGAGGGGACGGACCTGCGCGCGCGCCTTGGCGCCTTCGCGGGCCACGCGACGCTGGTCCGCGCCTCCGAGGAGACGCGGGCGCGGATCGCGCCGTTCCAGCCCGAACCCGCCCCCATCGCCGCGTTGTCGCAGGGGCTGCGCGACAAGTTCGACCCGCGCGGCATCCTGAACCCGGGCCTGATGGCGGCCTGAGGGCGCGCGAGAGGCCCAGCCCGAAACACCACGATCCGAAGGCGCACACATGCAGACCACGTTCACGCCCGAGCAGCTGAAGGACCCGTCCACCGCGAGGTCGAACGAGATCCTGCGCGCCTGCGTCCATTGTGGCTTCTGCACGGCGACCTGCCCGACCTACCAGGTCCTCGGGGACGAGCTGGACAGCCCGCGGGGGCGCATCTACCTCATCAAGGACATGCTCGAGACCGGGCGGCCCGCGGACGAGAAGACGGTCAGGCACATCGACCGCTGCCTGTCGTGCCTCGCGTGCATGACGACCTGTCCCTCAGGGGTGCATTACATGCACCTCGTGGACCACGCGCGGGAGTATATCGAGCGGACCTACCGCAGGCCCCCGTTCGAGCGCTTCCTGCGCTGGACGCTGGCGAAGATCCTGCCCCATCCGACCCGGTTCCGCGTGGCGCTTCTGGGTGCGAAGATCGGGCGGCCGTTCGCGTTCCTGATGCCCGATGCGCGCCTGAAGGCCATGCTGGCCATGGCGCCCCGACAGGTGCCGCCGGTCAGCCGCAACGACGACCCGCAGGTCTTCCCCGCCCGCGGCGAGCGGAAGATGCGGGTCGCCCTGATGACGGGCTGCGCGCAGAAGGCGCTCAACACCGACATCAACGATGCGACGATCCGGCTTCTGACGCGGCTGGGCGCGGAGGTGGTGATCGCCGAGGGGCAGGGCTGCTGCGGGGCGCTGACGCATCACATGGGAAAGACCGCGGAAAGCCACGGCTCGGCGGCGCGCAACATCCGCGCCTGGACGCGCGAGATGCGGGGCGGGGGCCTTGATGCCATCGTGATCAACACGTCCGGCTGCGGCACGACCGTGAAGGATTACGGCCACATGTTCCGCAACGATCCGCTGGCCGAGGACGCGGGCGCCGTCGCCGGGATCGCGCGCGACGTGTCGGAGGTCCTGATGGAGCTGATGCCCGACGGCGCGGCGAGCGCCGGGGCGGCCGAACCCCCGGCGGGGCAGGCGGGGCTCCGCGTGGCCTATCACGCCGCCTGCTCCCTGCAGCACGGCCAGCGGATCAAGACCTATCCCAAGGACCTTCTGAAGCGCGCGGGCTACAAGGTCGTGGAGCCGGCCGACAGCCATCTCTGCTGCGGCTCGGCCGGGACCTACAACCTGATGCAGCCCGAGATCTCGGGCCAGCTGAAGGCGCGCAAGGTCGAGACGCTGGAGATGACGAGGCCCGACATCATCGCGGCGGGCAACATCGGCTGCATGATGCAGATCGGGTCGGGCACCGACGTGCCGATCGTGCACACGGTCGAGCTTCTGGACTGGGCGACGGGCGGGCCGCGCCCGCCGGCGCTGGACGCGCCGGGCAAGCGCGAGGTGCCGGTGCCGATCCTGAGGTGATGTCCCGCAATCGACAAAATTCCGCCATGCGGGACCAATAGCCAGCGGCGGGAACGACGATCGAAGGAGGTGTCCCGTGCGCCAGCTCATCCTGACCCTGATCGCCCTCGCCGCGAGCCTTCCCGCGGTCGCGCAGGACCTGCCGGCCGAGCAGCGCGCCACCGCCCTCGGCGGGCTCAGGCCGCTCGTCAGCGCCGATGCGGCGATGCCATGGACGGGGGTCGGGCGGCTCGACACAGGCGTTTCGTTCTGTTCGGCCACCCTGATCACCGACAGGCTCGTGCTGACGGCCGCGCATTGCCTGTTCGATCCGGCGACGGCGGAGCGCATCGCCGATGCCGATCTCACCTTCCAGGCGGGGCTGCGAAACGGCAGGCCCGAGGCGCTTCGCGGGGTGCGGCGCAGTCACGTCCCCGAGGCCTACGCCCCCCGCGACGACCCGACCCTCGAGAGCATCGGCATGGATCTTGCGCTTCTGGAGCTGGAGCTGCCGGTGCGGTCGAACAGGATCGCCCCCATCGCGACGGGGCGGCGCGCCGATCCCGAGACGGTCGTGACCGTCGTGTCCTACGGCGCCGAGCGCGAGGCGCATGCCTCGATCGAGGAGGGGTGCCTGGTGCTCGAGGGGCAGGGCGCCGTGCGGCTTCTGTCGTGCCGTGTGGTGCAGGGCAGTTCGGGCGCGCCGGTCATCCGCCTGACCGAGGACGGGCCCGAGCTGGTGGCGGTGATCTCCGCCACGGCGCGCGACCGCAGCGGGGCTGACGTGTCGATGGCCGTGGCGCTCGACGCGCCGTTCATCGAGCTTTTGGACGCGATGGAGCGCGGGGCCGGGCGGCCCGGCGGCGCAGCCGGGCAGGGACGGCTGCGGATGACCGCGCCGGCCGGGGATGGCGGACGGTCCAGCATCGGCGCGCGGTTCATCCGGCCCTGAGGCCCCTTGAAACGGCGGAAATCGCTTCCCAATTTCCACGATGCACCGGCGCCCACCGCGGGCCGGGGCATGTTGAAACCGGTGGCGCCCGCCCGACGGGGCCACCTTCGTCGAACGTTGTCGCTCAATGGAGGATGACACATGCGTACCTACGATCTTTCCCCGCTTTACCGGGCCACTGTCGGCTTCGACCGCATGGCCGACCTGCTGGACCGCGTCATGACCCAGGACGCCGCGCCCAGCACCTACCCCCCCTACAACATCGAGAAGACGGACGAGAACGCCTACCGCATCTCGATCGCCGTCGCGGGCTTCACCGGGGCCGAGCTGTCCGTGGAGCAGCGCGAGGCCGAGCTGGTGATCACCGCCCGCAAGGAAAAGGACGAGGCGCAGCGCACCTACCTGCACCGTGGCATCGCCACGCGCGCCTTCGAAAAGCGGTTCCAGCTGGCCGACCACGTCCGCGTGACGGGTGCGGTCCACGAGAACGGAATGCTGCATGTCGATCTCGTGCGCGAGGTGCCCGAGGCGTTGAAGCCGCGCCGGATCGAGATCGCCTCGCGCGGGCCGAAGGCCATCGAGGCCGAGCGCGCGTCCGAGGCCGAAACCGCCTGATCCGCATCATCGACGGACCACTGGAGGCGGCCCTTTCGGGGGCCGCCTTCTTCATGCGCGCGGCAAGCGCCACAGAAGCGCCGCGCCCCCCGCCTGTGCCGCGATGCACAGCGCGATGACCGGCAGGTAGCCCGCGGCATCCGCGACCAGCGCGGCCACGAAGGGCGCGGCGGCGAAGGCGAACAGCGCCGGACGCACGACCGCGCCCTGCACCGCGCCGAAGCCGCGCGGCCCCAGCGTCTCGCGGATGACGACGGGGCGCAGGATGCTGACCAGCCCGACGCACATGCCATGCAGGACCGCGAAGGTCAGCACCAGCGCGGGCCACGCGCCCGCCCCCAGAAGCAGCGTCGCGGCAAGGCCCATTCCGGCGAGCGCCCCGACGGCGAGGATGCGGCCCGGCACCCTGAGCCCCGCGAGGCTGAGGGCCACGCGCCCCGCCACCTGCGACGGCCCGACGATCGAGGCGGCGAGGACGGCGGTCGCCGATGCCACGCCGAGCGCGGCGAAAAGCGGCAGCAGATGGCTTGTGACGATGCCGACGGCCAGCGCCGAGAAGCCGAGCCCTAGGGTCAGCGGCCAGAAGCCCGGACGCCGCCACGCCGCCTGCGCGGGCGGCGCGCCCGTGGCGTCCTCGCGGGCCGCCCCCTCCCGTTCAAGCCGCCGCGCGGCGAAGGCGGCGAGCGGCATGTTGACGAGGACGACCAGCGCCACGAGGACCCAGACCGCCGCGCGCCAGCCCGCGCCCCCGGACACCCATGCCGTCAGCGGGTATGCGATGGTCGAGGCGAAGCCCGCCACCAGCGTGATCGCGGTGATGGCCTGCCGCGCCGTCTCGTCCCGGCCCCGGACCACCAGCGCGAAGGCCGCGTCGTAGAGAGTCAGGCTCATGCCAAGCCCGATGACGCCCCAGAGCGCGTAGAACTGCCAGAGCGCGTCCACCTGCGTCAGGAGCGCGAGGCACCCCGCCCCCAGAAGCGCGCCGCCCGGCATCGAGACCGGCGCGAGGCCCCGGTCGATCAGGTCGCCCGCGCGCCCCGCCGCGAGGCCCTGCACCGCCAGCGCAAGCGACAGCGCCCCCATGACCTGCCCCGCGCTCCAGCCGAACTCGGCCCGCCATTCGATCACCAGCGCGGGGAACACGTAGAAGGTGGCCGCCCAGATCAGCGTCTGGGCCACCATCAGCGCGAGGATCGGGGGATCGCTCAGCGCGGCCCGCATGAAGACCTCGGGATGCCCGTCAGAACCCCCGTCAGAACCCCCGTCAGAACCCCCGTCAGAACCATTGTCCGGGCTCCATCAGGCCCAGCTCCATCAGCTGCAGCGACGACCAGTCGAACCGCGTGGACCCGTGCCATCGGAAATCGTGCACCTCGTACCGCGAGCCGGGGTTCGTCCTCAGCGCCTTGGCCGCCCGGAACGAACAGATCGCGCCCGTCAGGGAATGGTGCCACCGGCATTCGTAGGTGTTCATCTCCTCGTCATTCAGCGTGTGGTCGTCGCGCAGGCGCAGGCCCGGCTTCGCGCGGAACAGGCCCACGCGGTCGATGCGCCGTCTGTGTTCGGCCACATGCTCCTCGAAGCGCCAGCGAAGGCCGCCGTGGAAATCGAGCTGCCGTTCCATGACGCCGCCGGGCTCGCGGCGGCGCGTTTCGGCGTAGTAGCCCGCCGCATCGAACATCGCCGTCTCCAGCGAGACGCCGTCGGGATGCGCCGACAGGTCGGCCGCGTAGAGGTCGACCACGAAGGTCAGCACGGCGTCGCGCCGCTCCTCCATGACCCATGACGCCATCTCGCCCACGCTGCGGTCCTCGCAGAACGGGTAGAACAGGTATTCGCCGTTGTAGCAGTAGTGGACCCACTCGCCCGGCACCTTGGCGATCACCGCGTTGACGATGTCCATCGCCATGTCCGGACGCCGCGGGCGGTCGCGGATGACGTGGACGGGAAGGCCGGGACCTTCGGCAGGGGCGTCCATGCCCTCGGCCGCCACGAGGAACACGGCCCGGAACCCCAGCCGCGCGACATGGCCGAGCGTCGTGTCGATCTCGATGGGGTCCTCGCAGATCACGACGGCGAAGGGGCCGCTGCCGTATGGCGTGCGGTCCGCCCTGAACGCGTCGAGACTGTGGTGATCCATCGCTTCGCCTGCCCCTCGGATGCAGACTGGCCCCGCCACGCGGCATTTGCAATCGCGCCCGGCGTTGATCCCGTGCCGCGCCTGCGATACATGCCGCAGGTCTGATTTTCCCTGACCATAACGGGCGCGCCATGACCGGGACGAAGAAGCTCTACGTCAAGACCTACGGCTGCCAGATGAACGTCTACGACAGCGAACGCATGGCCGAGGCGCTGGGCGGGCAGGGCTACGAGCAGGTGGACAGCCCCGAGGCGGCCGACATGATCCTGCTGAACACCTGCCACATCCGCGAGAAGGCGGCGGAGAAGGTCTATTCCGAGCTTGGCCGCCTGAAGCCGCTGCGCGAGGCGAAGCCCGACCTCAAGATCGGCGTCGCGGGCTGCGTCGCGCAGGCCGAGGGCGAGGAGATCATGCGCCGCCAGCCGATGGTGGACCTTGTCGTGGGGCCGCAGACCTACCACCGCCTTCCGCGCATGATGGAGGCGCTGGATCGCGGCGAGAAGGCGCTCGATACCGAGTTCCCCGAAGAGGACAAGTTCGCGCACCTGCCGAAGGACCGCCGCACGCGGCGCGGGCCCACCGCCTTCCTCACGGTGCAGGAGGGCTGCGACAAGTTCTGTTCCTTCTGCGTTGTGCCCTATACCCGCGGCGCCGAGGTCTCGCGCCCCGCCGAGCGGCTTCTGCGCGAGGCGCGCGACCTGGTGGAGCGCGGTGTGCGCGAGATCACGCTTCTCGGCCAGAACGTGAACGCCTACCACGGCGAGGGGCCGGATGGCGGCGAGTGGGGTCTCGCGCGGCTGATCCGGACGCTGGCCGGGATCGACGGCCTCGACCGCATCCGTTTCACCACCTCGCATCCCAACGACATGGAGGACGACCTGATCGCCGCCCATGCCGATTGCGAGAAGCTGATGCCCTACCTGCATCTGCCGGTGCAGTCGGGGTCCGACCGCATCCTGAAGGCGATGAACCGCAAGCACACCGCCGGGGATTACGTCCGCCTGATCGAGCGCATCCGCGCCGCGCGGCCGGACCTCGCGCTGTCGGGCGACTTCATCGTGGGCTTCCCCGGCGAGACCGAGGCGGATTTCCGGGCCACGCTCGACCTCGTGGAGGAGGTCGGCTACGCTAGCGCCTTTTCCTTCAGGTATTCCCCGCGCCCCGGCACGCCCGCCGCCGAGCGCGCGCTTGTCGATCCCGTCGAGGCCGACGAGCGGCTGCAACGTCTGCAGGCGCTCCTGACCCGTCAGCAGCGCGCGGCGCAGGACGCCATGGTCGGGCGCACGGTTTCTGTGCTGTTCGAGAAGACGGGCCGGATGCCCGGCCAGATCGTCGGCAAGTCGGAATACCTGCACGCCGTCCATGCCGAGGGCGACGCCGCGCTGATCGGCGGCATCGCGCCCGTCAGGATCGTGGACAGCGGCCCGAACTCGCTTGCCGGGCAGCTCGTCTGAGGCGTCAGCGTCCGGGCGGGTTGTCGGCGAGGATGCGGCGCATCACGGCCGCCGCGGCCTCGGGGTCGCCCACGGTGGCCTCGTCGCGGCAGACACGCTCGGCGATGGCGTGCGCTTCCGGGAAGTTGTAGCCGATGGCCACGAGGCTATCGACGAAGACGGCGTTCGGGCGATCCCAGATGACCTCTTCCCACGGACCGCGAAAGCAGCTGACCGTGACCACCGAATTGGCGGCCGCGGTCTCGTGGGCGTAGGAGGTCGCGGCGGCGGGTGCCGCGCCCAGCACGGCGGCCATGCCGCAGGATGCGATGAAAACGTGTCGTGTCATGAAATGCCGTTCCCCCACGGAAATCGAAGACGCGCCGCTCAAATGTGTCATGAATCAGGCGCGTCGCGAGCCTGCTTCGCCACATTGTTAACACATTATTAAGACTCCGCGTCAGGGGGAAAGCGTCATTGGGGCGGGCTCCGGGACGGTGGCCCCGTATTGCAATCATTGTCGCCGTTGCCGGAACGCCGCTGCGGGTGCCGGGGTCCCGCGACCGTCAAACCCCGCGCTGTGCCTGATCGGGCGCGTGGGCGCGGCGGCGCCTTCGCCCATGGAGGCCGCCTGCGCCGCTCCACTGCATCAAGAATAATTCGTGACAGGCGACACAATCTGTTGCGTTGTGTGGCGGCGCTTGCGAACATGCCAGCAGAGCATTGGCCTGAACCACGGGAGCCCAACTTGGCGATAACCCCTCTGCCGCACCCCGCTGCCGAGCCGCCCTCCGAGCCACCCTTGGAACTGCTTCTGCAATTCCCCGACAATCGCCTTCTCATCGAGCTTTGCGGCGAGTTCGACCGCAACCTCGCGCAGGTCGAGCACCTGCTGTCGGTCCACATCGTGCGGCGCGGCAACGAGCTGGCCTTGCTGGGCGAGGCGCGGGCGCGGGCCGCGGGCGTCCTGAAGGGGCTCTATGCGCGCCTCGAGGCCGGCAAGAGCATCGAGCCCGGCGATATCGACGCGGCGGTGCGCCTTGGCGGCAGCGCCGAGGATACCGGTGCGCGCTCGGGCGACCAGATGGAGATGTTCGGCGCGGGGATGCTCGAGATCGGCACGCGCAAGAAGACGGTCGAGCCGCGCACGCAGGCCCAGCAGGCCTATGTGCGCAACCTCTTCACGCACGAGCTTGCCTTCGGCATCGGGCCTGCGGGCACCGGCAAGACCTACCTCGCGGTCGCGGTGGCCGTGAACCAGATGATCAACGGCCATGTCGACAAGATCATCCTCAGCCGCCCGGCGGTCGAGGCGGGCGAAAGGCTCGGCTTCCTTCCCGGCGACATGAAGGAGAAGGTCGATCCCTACATGCAGCCGCTCTACGACGCGCTGAACGACTTTCTTCCCGGCAAGCAGCTTCAGAAGCTGATGGAAGAGAAGACGATCGAGATCGCGCCCCTCGCCTTCATGCGGGGACGGACGCTGTCGAACGCCTATGTCGTGCTCGACGAGGCGCAGAACGCCTCCACGATGCAGATGAAGATGTTCCTCACGCGCCTCGGGCAGGGCAGCCGCATGGTCATCACCGGGGACCGCAGCCAGGTGGACCTGCCGCGCGGGATGCCCTCGGGCCTGATGGACGCCGAGCGGATCCTCGGCAACGTGAAAAGCATCAGCTTCAACTACTTCACCGCCAAGGACGTGGTCCGCCACCCCATGGTCGCGCGCATCATCGAGGCTTACGACGCCGACGAGGCGTCCTGAAGCCCGCGCCGCCGCCGCGGTCCGGCGATTGACGAGGGCCCCGTCGGCGGGCAGGAGCGGCGTCATGGAAATCGACATCCTCATCGACGCCCCCGCCTGGGAGGAAACAGCGCTCGAGGCCCTCGCGCCCGAGGCCTGCGAGACGGCGCTGCGCCAGCTCGACCTCGACCCCGCGCGCTTCTCTGTCAGCATCCTCGCCTGCGACGACGCCCGCATCGCCGGCCTGAACGCCGAGTTTCGCGGCAAGGCGCAGCCGACGAACGTGCTGTCCTGGCCCTCGGAAGAGCGGGGCGCCGAGGTGCCGGGCGCGATGCCCGACCTCCCCCGGCCGGATCCCGCCGGTCCCCCCGAGGAGCTGGGCGACATCGCGCTCGCCTACGAGACTTGCCGCCGCGAGGCGGAGGCCGCGGGACGGCCCCTCGATCATCATGTCGCCCATCTTCTGGTGCACGGGCTTCTCCATCTGCTCGGATTCGACCACGAAACCGACGCCGACGCGGAATTGATGGAGCGCCTCGAGACGCATGTCCTTGCAAGACTGGGGGTTCCTGACCCATATTGACCGCAACGGGTGATCAAAGCCCGGCCAACGTGTTGGAAAGGAGCGATGAGCTCGAACCCTGATCCCTCGTCTTCGGCGGCGCATGGCGCGCAGATCGACGAGGATGAGCCTCCGGGCCAAAGACCCGGTTTCCTCGCCCGCCTGTTTGGCGGTCCCCCTCAAGGCGAACCCGACGAAGCGCACGGCGCCGCCAGTTCCTGGCCCGAGGCGCGTGGCGCAGGCACGCGTCCCTTCGGCATGTCCAACCTGCGGCGAATGCGGGTGGAGGACGTGGCGATCCCGCGTGCCGAGATCGTGTCGGTCTCCTGCGACGCGACGCTTCCCGAACTGGTCGAGACCTTCCGCGAAAGCGGCATGACGCGCCTGCCGGTCTACGACGGCGCGCTCGACGTGCCGGTGGGGCTGGTGCACCTCAAGGACGTCGCCCTGCGCTACGGCTTCGACAAGGCCAATGGCAGCTTCTCGCTTCGCACGATGCTGCGTCCGCTGCTGTTCGCGCCGCCCTCCATGCCGATCGGGGTCCTGCTCACCAAGATGCAGACCGACCGCACGCACATGGCGCTCGTGATCGACGAATACGGCGGCGTGGACGGGCTGTTGACGATCGAGGATCTCATCGAACAGGTGATCGGCGAGATCGAGGACGAGCACGACATCGAGGAGGCCCAGACCTGGAGCCGCGAAGGCGACCATTCGTGGCTCGCGCTGGCGCGCACCCCGCTCGACGAATTCCAGGCCGAGATCGGGATCGACCTCGCCGCGGTGGACGACGAGGAGGAAGTCGATACGCTTGGCGGTCTCGTTTTTCTGCTGACGGGCCGCGTTCCCGCACGTGGCGAGGTCGTGCCGCATCCTTCCGGCGTCGAGTTCGAGGTGATCGACGCCGATCCGCGCCGGATCAAGCGTCTTCGGGTGCGCAGGCCGAGGGACATGACCGCCGAATGAGACCGGCAGGCGGCCTTGCCGCATCGCTGGAGGGGCTGCGCGGCCGCGCGGCCCTTCCTGCGGCCTTCGCCTCGGGCCTTCTCGCGGGGCTCGGGCAGGCGCCGTTCGACCTGTGGCTCGCCATGCCGCTCGGGCTTGCGGCGCTTGCGCTTCTGGTCGCGCTGGCGCCGGACGCGCGGGCCGGGTTCCTGCGAGGGCTGGCCGGCGGCGCTGGGCATTTCGCGCTGTCGCTGCACTGGATCGTCGAGCCGTTCTTCGTGGACGCCGCGCGCCACGGCTGGATGGCGCCCTTCGCGCTGGTCCTCTTCGCGGTGGGGCTGGCGCTGTTCTGGGCTGCGGCGGGATGGGGGACGCTGCGCCTCGCGCGCGGGACGATGCCCCGGATCGCGCTTTTCGCGCCGCTTCTGACGCTGGCCGAGGTGGTGCGCTCCACGGCCCTGACGGGCTTTCCATGGGCGCTGCCGGGACATGCGCTGATCGACACGCCATGGCTGCAGCTCGGCGGCCTCCTCGGCGCGCACGGCATGACGCTGGCCGTGACCCTCGTGGCTTCGCTCTGGGCGGCGGCGCTTCTCGACCGGCGCGCCGCGCTGGCCGCCGCGCTCGGCCTGCCGGTGCTCTTCGCCCCCTACGTCCTGCCGGTCGCGCAGGCGCCGCAGGCCGGGTCCGATGCGCCGGTCGTGCGGCTGGTCCAGCCCAACGCGCCCCAGCACCTGAAATGGCGCGAGGACATGATCCCGGTGTTCTGGCAGCGGGGCCGCGACCTGACGGCGGCGCCCGCCGATCCCGACCTCGGCACGCCCGACCTCGTGGTCTGGCCCGAGACCAGCCTTCCGGTCCTACTCGGCCGCTCCGACGTCGCGCGCCTGCAGCTGTCGCAGGCCGCCGGCGCGGCGCAGGTCATGGTCGGCGTCCAGCGCTTCGAGGACTTCACCGTGCGAAACAGCCTCGCGGTCCTCGACCCCGGCGGATCGGTCACGGCGCTCTACGACAAGCACCACCTCGTGCCCTTCGGCGAATACGTCCCGCTTCAGGGGCTGGCCGAGCGGCTGGACATCCGCGCGCTCGCCGCGGTGATGCCCGCAGGCTACCGGCCTGGCCCCGGACCGGCCGCGCTGGACCTCGGGCCGCGCCTCGGCCGCGCCTTTCCGATGATCTGCTACGAGGCGATCTTTCCCGGCTACATCCGCGATCTGCCCCGGAGGCCGGACTGGATGGCGCATGTCACCAACGACGCATGGTTCGGCACCTTCTCGGGACCGTGGCAGCACCTCGCCCTCGCGCGCCTCAGGGCCGCCGAGCAGGGGCTGCCGGTCCTGCGCGCCGCCAATACCGGCGTCTCGGCGGTGATCGACGCGCGCGGACGGGTCGTGCGGTCGCTCGGGCTTGGCGAGGCCGGGGTCATCGACGCCCGGCTTCCGCCGCCCGCGCCGCCCACGCCCTACGCGCGGTGGGGCGATCTGCCCGCGCTCCTTCTGACGTTGGCGCTGGCCTGCGCCATCATGTTCGCGGCACGGCGGACATCGCGCTGACGCGCGGCGGAAAAAGCCCCATTGATCACCGGGGGCGGTCAGCGTAAGGCTTCGCGACCCCACAACGGCTTCCTGGCGTGGGGACCGACATGTAATGGAGCACTTCCCCATGGCCCGCGAAAACTACATCTTCACCTCCGAGTCCGTCTCGGAGGGCCACCCCGACAAGGTCTGCGACCGGATTTCCGATGCCGTCCTCGACGCCTTCCTCTCAGAGGAGCCCGAGGCCCGCGTCGCCTGCGAGACCTTCGCCACCACCGGCATGGTCGTCATCGGCGGCGAAGTGGGCCTGAGCGACAAGGAACGCCTCAAGACCTTCATGGGCAAGATCGGCGAGATCGCCCGCGACTGCATCAAGGATATCGGCTACGAGCAGGACAAGTTCCACTGGAACACCTGCCACGTCTTGAACTTCCTGCACGAGCAGTCGGCGCATATCGCGCAGGGCGTGGACACCGACGGGGCGGGCGACCAGGGCATCATGTTCGGCTACGCCGTCGACGAGACGCCCGAGCTGATGCCCGCGCCGATCCTTTATTCCCACGCGATCCTGCGCCGCCTCGCCGAAGTGCGCAAATCGGGCGAGGAGCCCACGCTCGGCCCCGACGCGAAAAGCCAGCTCACCCTGCGCTACGAGGGCGGCAAGCCCGTCGAAGTCACGTCGATCGTCCTGTCCACGCAGCACCTCGACGAGGACATGACCTCGGACGACGTGCGCGCCGTGGTCGAGCCCTACATCCGCGAGGTCCTGCCCACGAGCTGGATCACCGAGGCGACGAAATGGTGGGTGAACCCCACGGGCAAGTTCGTCATCGGCGGCCCCGACGGCGATGCGGGCCTTACCGGGCGCAAGATCATCGTGGACACCTACGGTGGCGCGGCGCCCCATGGCGGCGGCGCGTTCTCGGGCAAGGATCCGACGAAGGTGGACCGCTCGGCAGCCTATGCCGCGCGCTATCTCGCGAAGAACGTCGTCGCGGCGGGCCTCGCGCGGCGCTGCACGCTTCAGCTGTCCTACGCCATCGGCGTGGCCGAGCCGCTGTCGGTCTATGCCGACACCCACGGCACCGGCCTCGTCGACGAGGAGCGGATCGAGAAGGCCGTGCGCGACTGCATGGACCTCACGCCGCGCGGCATCCGCACGCACCTCGCGCTGAACCGCCCGATCTACCAGCGCACCGCCGCCTACGGCCATTTCGGACGCCAGCCCGAGGCCGACGGCGGCTTCAGCTGGGAGCGCACGGACCTGACCGAGGCGCTGAAGGCCGCGGTCTGAAACGGCGTCGCGCCGGTCCTCAGGCCGGCGCGATCCGCGCCCAGACAGGCAGGTGGTCCGAGGCGTGGCGCGCCGCGCCCTCGCGGATCACGCCGGTTTCGGTCAGCCGCAGGCCGGGTCCGTGCGCGAACCGGTCGAGGGCTGCCACCGGGTAGGACGCGTGGAAGCTCCGCCCCGGCGACACCACGTCGAAATCCGGGCCGAGCGGCTCGAACCCCGAGTTCGGCGACCATTCGTTGAAATCCCCGGCGATGAGCATCCGGTCATGGTCGGTACGCTCCAGATGCTCGCGCAGCGCATGAAGCTGGAGGCGGCGCCACTTCCGCAACAGCCCCAGATGCGCGCCGACCACCGAAATCAAGCCGAACGGCCCCTCGACCTCCACCCGCACCGCGCCGCGCGGCTCCAGTCCCGGCAGGGGGATGCGCGCGGTCTCGCGGATGGCGAGGTCGCGATGCACCAGCACCGCGTTGCCATGCCAGCCGAGGCTCACGTCCGTGACCGCGACGTCGGCCACGCGGTAGGGCGTCTCGGCCTCGAGGATGGCCTTTGGCAGGGCCGAGGGCCGGGGCGCCATGCGCCGGTCCGCCTCCTGCAGCACCAGCACGTCGGCCTGCGAGTCGATCAGCACCTTCTGCACCCGCTCGGGGTCGCGGCGCCCGTCCAGTCCGACGGCCTTGCGGATGTTGTAGCTGACGATCCTCACGCGATGCGCTCCCCCTAAAGGACGGGCGCCATCAGCCGCGCGACCGGTGCGGCGATGCGAAGGCGCAGAGGTTGTTCGTCCAGCGTCTTCTCCAGCCGGACGGCGCGGGCGAAATCCTTGCGCAGGACCGCCTCCAGCTCGGCGCAGAACCCCTTGTCGAAGAAATAGGCCATCGTCTCGAAGTTCAGCTGAGACGACCGGTGGTCGAGGTTGTGCGTGCCCACCGCCGCCAGCCCGTCGTCGATCAGGAACGCCTTCTGGTGCAGAAATCCCTCGCGGTAGCGCCAGATCTCGACGCCGGCCTCCAGAAGCTCGTCGAAATAGGCGAAGGCCGCGAGCCACGGCAGGTAATGGTCGATCGCGTCTGGCACGAGGATGCGCACCTCCTTGCCCTCGATCGCGGCATGTTTCAGCGCGGTGAGCGTCGCGAGGTCCGGCACGAGGTAGGGCGTCGAGACCCAGATCCGCGACCGCGCGGCGGCCAGCGTCGAGAACAGCATCGCGCTGCCGGTATCCTCGGTGTCGATCGGCCCCGTCGCCACGATCAGCCCGTCCATCCCGCCCGGACCGTCCTCGGAAGACCAGTCGAGGATGTCGCGCAGGACCTCACCGGTGACCCAGTGCCAGTCTTCGGCGAAGATCAGCTGCAGTTGCGTGACCATCGGGCCCTCGATCCGGCAGAACGTGTCGCGCCACGCCCCGTAGGCGGGATCGCGACCCATGTATTCGTCGCCCACGTTCAGACCGCCGAGGAAGCCCACGCGCCCGTCGGCGATGACGACCTTCCGGTGGTTGCGGAAATTGACCTGGAAGCGCCGCTCGATCGGCCCGCCCCGGCGGGTGCTCATGACCTCGATTCCGGCCTGCGACATCTCCCGCAGGAGCCCGCGCCCCAGGCCGAACGAGCCGAAGACATCGTAGCCAAGCCGCACGCTCACGCCGCGCCGGGCCGCCTCGATCAGGTGGTCCGCCATCTTCCGGCCGAGCGCGTCGTCGCGGTAGATGTAGAACTGCACCAGCAGGTAATGCCGTGCCGCGTCGATGGCCTCGAAAAGCGCGTCGAAGGTCTCCTGCCCGTCGACCAGGAGGGCCGCCCTGTTGCCGCGCACGACCGGCAGGCCCGCGACCTGCTCGAAGGGGCGCAGGTTGATGGCGAGCGGGTCGTTGCCGATTGCGTCCGGCCAGTCGCTGCGGTGGTCGTCGAAGAGCTTCCGGCTCAGCCTGCGCGCCCGGCGCCGCGACTCGTAGCGGTGCGGGCCGAGGAAGGCGTAGGCGACCACGGCGAGATACGGCGCGGCCAGCAGGAAGACGACCCACCCCACGGCGGCCTGCGGCGTCCGCGCGGTCTTGGCCGCGCGCCACGCCAGCCATAGCGCCAGCGCCACGAGCATGGCGGAGAGGATCGGCAGGATCACGTTCAGCATCGTACCTTGCTTTTGCCCCAAATCGGTGCGGCGTGCCACGTTGCTAACGCCCCGGCCGCGCAGTAGGTAGCGCGGCCATGACGCGTGATCCCGAACCCCCGCCCCAGCGCCCTCGCCGCAACTTCTACGGCCGCCGGCGCGGAAAGCACCTGCGCGAAAGCCAGGAGGCCTACCTCGACGAGGATCTGGACGCCCTGTCGCCCGGTCCCGTCGACTGGGACGCGAACCCGGAACGCCGAGCCCTCGACCTTGCCGGGATGTTCGGCGGGCGCGAGGTCTGGCTCGAGGTCGGCTTCGGCGGCGGCGAGCACATGGTCCACCAGGCGGGCCTGCATCCCGAGGTCGGGATCATCGGTTGCGAGCCCTACATCAACGGCGTCGCGATGCTTCTGGGCAAGATCCGCCGTGCGGGCGTGGACAACCTGCGCATCCATCCCGGCGACGCGCGCGACCTGTTCGACGTCCTGCCCGAGGCCTCGATCGGCAGGGCCTTCCTGCTCTATCCCGACCCGTGGCCAAAGGCCCGCCACCACCGCCGCCGCTTCGTCACGCCCGAGCATCTCCGACCGCTCGCCCGCGTGCTGAAGCCGGGCGCGGAGTTCCGCGTGGCCACCGACATTCCCGACTACGTCCGCCAGACCCTGCAGGAGGTCCCGCGCCACGGTTTCGAATGGCTGGCCGAGGGGCCGGGCGACTGGCGCGCGCCGTGGGGCGACTGGATCTCGACCCGCTACGAGCAGAAGGCCCTGCGCGAGGCGCGCGTGCCGCATTACATGACGTTCCGGCGCCTGTAGCGGCCCGCGCGAACGGCTTTGGTGTGGACGCCGCCCCGGCCCGCGTCTATCACGCGCGCGACCGACGACAGGGGAGGCGGCGCATGTCCGGCCACGGCGATCCAGTTCCGATGACAGCGCGCAGGGGCGGGCCCCTCACCGGCACGGCCGACGTGCCCGGCGACAAGTCGATCTCGCATCGCAGCCTCATTCTCGGCGCGCTTTCGGTGGGCGAGACGCGGGTGACGGGCCTGCTCGAGGGGCAGGACGTCCTCGACACCGCCCGCGCCATGCAGGCTTTCGGGGCCGAGGTGGACCGGGACGCAGACGGCGTCTGGAGCGTCCACGGCGTAGGCGTCGGCGGCTTCGGCGAGCCCGAGGACGTGATCGACTGCGGCAATTCCGGCACCGGTGTGCGCCTGGTCATGGGCGCGATGGCCACGACGCCGATCACCGCGACCTTCACCGGCGACGCCAGCCTCCGCAAGCGCCCGATGGCGCGCGTGACCGACCCGCTGTCGCTGTTCGGGACGCAGGCCGTTGGCCGGGCCGGCGGGCGGCTTCCGATGACCGTGATCGGCGCGGCCGACCCCATGCCGGTGCGCTACACGCTGCCGGTGCCGTCGGCGCAGGTGAAGTCGGCGGTCCTTCTGGCCGGCCTGAACGCGCCGGGCGAGACCGTGGTGATCGAGGCCGAGGCCACGCGCGACCACACCGAGCGGATGCTGGCGGGCTTCGGCGCAGCGATCGCGACCGAGGTCACGCCCGAAGGCCGCGTCATCACGCTGCGGGGGCGCCCCGACCTCAGGCCCCAGACCATCGTCGTCCCGCGCGACCCGTCCTCGGCCGCCTTCCCGGTCTGCGCCGCGCTGATCGCGGAAGGGTCGGACGTGCTGGTGCCGAACATCGGCCTCAACCCCACGCGCGCGGGCCTCTTCACCACGCTGCGCGAGATGGGGGCTGACCTCGTCTACGAAAACGAGCGCGAAGAGGGCGGCGAACCGGTGGCCGACCTGCGCGCCCGGTTCTCGCCCGACATGAAGGGTGTCGAGGTCCCGCCCGAGCGGGCGGCCTCGATGATCGACGAATACCCGATCCTGTCGGTCGTCGCCGCCTGCGCCGAGGGGCGGACCGTCATGCGCGGCGTCAGGGAGTTGCGCGTGAAGGAAAGCGACCGCATCGCCGCCATGGCCGACGGCCTGCGCGCCTGCGGCGTCACGGTCGAGGACGGTCCCGACTGGTGGATCGTCGAGGGGCGCGGCGCTCTGGGCGTTCCGGGCGGCGCGACCTGCGCCACCCATCTCGACCACCGGATCGCGATGTCCTTCCTTTGCCTCGGACTGGCGAGCCGCACCCCCGTGAGCGTGGACGACGCCGGTCCGATCGTCACGTCCTTTCCGATCTTCGAGCCCCTGATGCGCGGCCTCGGCGCGGATCTGGACCGGACGGGCGCGGCATGAGTGGCGCGGCGGGACGGGCGGCGCATTGCGTCCGCGGCCCCGCGCGCTAGGCTGTCGGTCCATCACGATACGGGGGACGCCATGAGCTTCACGGTCGCCATCGACGGGCCCGCGGCAAGCGGGAAGGGCACCATTGGCCGCGCGGTCGCCGGCCATTTCGGGCTGGGGCACCTCGATACCGGGCTTCTCTACCGGGCCGTCGGGGCGCGGATGCTGAAGGGCGAGGAGCCCGAGGAGGCGGCGCTGGCGCTGCGCGCCGAGGACCTCGAGGTGACCGAGGACCTGCGCGGCCCGGACGTGGCGCAGGCCGCCTCGAAGGTGGCCGCGATCCCCGAGGTGCGAGCGGCGCTTGTCGATTTCCAGCGCGCCTTCGCCCGGCGCGCGGGCGGCGCGGTGCTCGATGGCCGCGACATCGGCACCGTGATCTGCCCCGAGGCCGAGGCCAAGCTGTTCGTGACGGCCAGCGCCGAGGTGCGCGCCGAGCGCCGGCACCGGGAACTCCTGGAGCGGGGTCACCAGATCAGCCTTCAGGAGGTGCTCTCCGACGTGAGGGAGCGCGACGCGCGCGACGCCGGCCGAAGCGCCGCGCCGATGGTCGCCGCCGAGGATGCCGTCGTCCTCGACACCAGCACGCTCAGCATCGAGGACGCCGTGGCCGCCGCCATCGCCGCGGTCGAGGCGCGGCGCTAGGCGCGCCTCCCGCCCTGCTGCCCCCCTGTGGCCCCTTGCGCGAAAGGCCGCGCTTGGCTATATGCCGCTCCGTCAAGACGGCGAACACGCCACGCGAACAGAGGTCGGGCAGGGTCGGACATCCTCCGGCCCTTCTTGCTTTCGCGGCGCCAGAGACCAACCCAAGACCGGCGGAGACAACCGCGCGGCCGGAAAAATCGAACGAATAGGAATCGACACACGCATGTGCGCTAAAGCAACCATGGAGGAATTCGAAGCCCTCCTGAACGAAAGCTTCGACATCGACACCCCCGACGAGGGATCTGTCGTAAAGGGCAAGGTCATCGCCATCGAGGCGGGACAGGCCATCATCGACGTCGGCTACAAGATGGAAGGCCGCGTCGATCTCAAGGAATTCGCGAATCCCGGCGAAGCGCCGCAGATCGAGATCGGCGATGACGTCGACGTCTACCTGCGCAGCGTCGAGAACGCCCGCGGCGAGGCCGTGATCAGCCACGAGATGGCCAAGCGCGAAGCCGCGTGGGACCGTCTCGAGAAGGCATATGCCGACGAGGAGCGCGTCGAGGGCGCGATCTTCGGCCGCGTCAAGGGTGGCTTCACGGTCGATCTCGGCGGCGCCGTGGCCTTCCTGCCCGGCAGCCAGGTCGACGTGCGCCCCGTGCGCGACGCAGGCCCGCTCATGGGTCTCAAGCAGCCGTTCCAGATCCTCAAGATGGACCGCCGCCGGGGCAACATCGTGGTCTCGCGCCGCGCGATCCTCGAAGAATCCCGCGCCGAGCAGCGCGCCGAGGTCATCGGCAAGCTCAACGAGGGCGACGTCGTGGACGGCGTGGTCAAGAACATCACCGAATACGGCGCCTTCGTCGATCTCGGTGGCGTCGACGGCCTCCTGCACGTCACCGACATGGCATGGCGCCGCGTCAACGACCCCAAGGAGATCCTGTCGATCGGCGAGACCGTCAAGGTCCAGGTCATCAAGGTCAACAAGGACACCCACCGCATCAGCCTCGGCATGAAGCAGCTGCAGGACGATCCGTGGGATGCCGTCGAGGCGAAATTCCCGCTCGGCAGCGTCCATACCGGCCGCGTGACCAACATCACCGACTACGGCGCCTTCGTGGAGCTGGAGCCCGGTGTCGAGGGCCTCGTGCACGTCTCCGAGATGTCGTGGACCAAGAAGAACGTCCATCCCGGCAAGATCGTCTCCACCTCCCAGGAGGTCGAGGTCATGGTGCTCGAGATCGACACCGCCAAGCGTCGCGTCTCGCTGGGCCTCAAGCAGACCATGCGCAACCCCTGGGAAGTCTTCGAAGAGACGCATCCGGTCGGCACGCAGGTCGAGGGCGAGGTCAAGAACATCACCGAATTCGGTCTGTTCGTGGGTCTCGACAACGACATCGACGGCATGGTTCACCTCTCCGACCTGACCTGGGAAGGCCGGGGCGAGGACGTGATCCAGAACTTCCGCAAGGGCGACATCGTCAAGGCGGTCGTCACCGAGGTCGACACCGAGAAGGAGCGTATCTCGCTCTCGATCAAGGCGGTCGAAGGCGACCCCTTCGCCGATGCGATCGACGGCGTGAAGCGCGGCTCGATCATCACCGTCGAGGTGACGGCGATCGAGGATGGCGGGATCGAGGTGGACTACAACGGCATGAAGTCGTTCATCCGCCGCTCCGATCTCAGCCGCGACCGCTCCGAACAGCGCCCCGAGCGCTTCCAGGTCGGCGACAAGCTGGACGTGCGCGTCACCAACGTGGACTCCAAGTCGCGCCGCCTCGGCCTGTCGATCAAGGCCCGCGAGATCGCCGAAGAGAAGGAAGCGGTCGAGCAGTATGGCTCGTCGGCTTCCGGCGCATCGCTGGGCGACATCCTCGGCGCGGCGCTGAAGAAGGACGACGACTAGGGCCGGGGCTTCGGCCCGCCCTGAAGAACGAAGGCCCCGCCGGACCGGCGGGGCCTTTTTCGTCGCGCCCCCCATCTCCGGGGGATGTGCAGCGCGGTCGCGGACCCGCCGGCCCCGCAGCCGCCAGGCCGGCTTCCCGCGCGATGGCAAGGCGCGAAACCCCCTCGTCCCTCAGCCTCACCCAGCCCAGCCCAGCCCGCCCCTGCGGCCCTATCGAGATATTCCTGTTACATGGCCGTGCCAGCATGGACGCGCCGGGCGGTTCAATCCCCAAAGTCCCAGCCGCCCGCGAACGTCCCCCCGGAAGGCCCCGCGCGTCCTGCGCGGGGCCGAAGGCGCCTGGACGGGGCCCGCTCCAGCGTCTGACGGGCCATGAACCCGACATCCCGGTGCGCGCCGCTTGGCCGGACAGCCACGACCTCCCGCCTCGCGCGCGCAGCCTTCCACGCCATCATGTCGCAGAAGGACGGCTTGCCTCGGTGGCGCGCAGACATACCTTCATTTCAGAAATTACTGAAATACCTGCGCGAACAGGATCTTGAGGACCATGACACTGACACCTCTCCAGCAGGAGTTCGTCCTGCACTTCGGCGAGATGGGCAGCCGGTGGGGCATCAACCGCACCGTTGGGCAGATCTATGCCCTGCTGTTTCTCTCCCGCGAGCCGCTGAACGCGGAACAGATCACGGACGCCCTGAGGATCAGCCGGTCGAACACCTCGATGGGCCTGAAGGAGCTTCAGTCCTGGTCCCTCGTGCGCCTGAAGCACTACCCGGGCGACCGCCGCGACTACTTCACCACCCCCGAGGACCTCTGGGAGATCGTGCGCATCCTCGTCGCCGAGCGCAAGAAGCGCGAGATCGATCCGACGCTGTCCAAATTGCGCGAGCTGGAGATGTCCGGCCCCGCCGGCGACGACTACGCCGAGGCCCGCATCGCCGAGCTGCGCGAGTTGATCGAGATGCTCACCGGCTTCTACGCCGAGATGGAGAAACTCGAGACCGAGCGCCTCGTTAAGCTCATGACCATGGGCAGCCGGGTCGCTGGCCTCATCGACAAGGCGGGCGGCGCGCTGCCGTCCTTCGCCAGACGCAAGTAACACGTAGGGGACACGTCACATGGAAGCCCTCGACACCCTCATCCTCAGCCGTATCCAGTTCGCGGCCAACATCTCGTTCCACATCCTGTTCCCGACGATCACCATCGCGCTGGGCTGGGTGCTGTTCTTCTTCCGCGTCCGCTTCGCCCAGACGGGCGACGACAAGTGGATGGCCGCCTACCGCTTCTGGGTGAAGGTCTTCGCCCTCAGCTTCGCCATGGGCGTCGTCTCGGGCATCACCATGTCCTTCCAGTTCGGCACCAACTGGCCGGGCTTCATGGAGACCGTCGGCAACATCGCCGGGCCGCTCCTCGCCTACGAGGTGCTGACCGCCTTCTTCCTCGAGGCCGTCTTCATCGGCATCATGCTGTTCGGCTTCTCCCGCGTGCCGGGCTGGGTGCACATCCTGGCCACCGGCCTCGTCGCCTTCGGAACGACGATGTCGGCCTTCTGGATCATCGTCCTGAACTCGTGGATGCACACCCCGCAGGGCTTCGAGATGATCGACGGCGTCGCCCACGCGACGGACTGGTGGGCGATCGTCTTCAACCCGTCGATGCCCTACCGTTTCGCCCACATGATGCTGGCGAGTTTCCTGACCGTAGGCTTCCTCGTGGCGGGCGTTTCGGCCTTCCGCTGGATCCTCGGCGACCGCTCCCGCGAGGTGCGCTCGATGCTGAAGACCGGTATCGCGATCGCGGCGCTCCTGATCCCGGTGCAGATCTTCATGGGCGACATGCACGGCCTCAACACCAAGGAATACCAGCCGGCCAAGGTCGCCGCGATGGAGGGCCTTTGGGAGACGACCGAAGGCGCGCCGCTCGTGCTGTTCGGCATCCCCGACGAGGCCGCGCGCGAGAACCGGAACGCCATCGAGATCCCGGGCCTCGCCTCCTTCATCCTGACCCATGACTGGAACGGCGAGCTGAAGGGCCTGAACGAGTTCGTCACCGAGGACGGCGAGGTCCTGCACCCGCCCGTGGCGCCCGTCTTCTGGTCCTTCCGCGTCATGGTGGGCACCGGCGTCGCGATGCTGGCGCTCAGCTGGGCCTCGGTCTTCTTCATGTGGCGCCGACGCGCGCTGCACGAGGGCCGCGTGGCGGGCCACCGGCTCGCCGTGGAGGGCCTTCCGAGGCCGCTGGTCTGGGCGCTCGTGCCGATGGCCTTCTCGGGCTGGGTCGCGACGCTCGCGGGCTGGTACACGACCGAGATCGGCCGCCAGCCCTGGCTCGTGCACGGCGTCATGACGACCGAGATGGCGGTGGCCGACGTGCCCGCGCCGATGGTGATGGGCACGCTCGTGACCTACCTCGCGATCTATGCCGCGCTGCTCTTCGCCTATGTCGGCGTCATCGTCTACCTCGCCCGCAAGGCCGCGCGGGGCGACGACGCGCCGATGGAGGACATCACCCATTCCGGCGCCGCCGAGGTCGCCGCCATATCCCCCGCGGAGTGATCCCATGCTGCCCGATTTCGCGAACCCCGCCGACTGGCTGCCCTGGGCCTTCGCCTCGCTCATGGGGCTGTCGATCCTGATCTACGTCATCCTCGACGGCTTCGATCTTGGCGTCGGCATCCTCTTCCCGCTGGCCGAGGCCGAGGAGCGGGACCGCATGATCGGCTCGATCGGGCCGTTCTGGGACGCCAACGAGACCTGGCTCGTGCTTGCCGTGGGGCTTCTCCTCGTGGCCTTCCCCACGGCGCACGGCCTGATCCTCTCCACGCTCTACCTGCCGGTCTTCGTGATGCTCGTGGGCCTGATCCTGCGCGGCGTCGCCTTCGAATTCCGCGCCAAGGCCCGCGACCGCCACAAGCGGCTGTGGAATCGGCTGTTCTTCGCGGGCAGCCTCATGACTGCGCTTGCGCAGGGCTTCATGCTGGGCCTCTACGTCATGGGGCTCGAGACGAGCCTCTCGACCTACGCCTTCGCCACCCTCACCGCGGTCTTCCTCGCGGTCGGCTACAGTTTCATCGGTGCGGCATGGCTCGTGCACAAGACCGAGGGCGCGCTTCAGCTGAAGTCGGTGCGCTGGGCCCGCGAGAGCCTCTGGGGCGTGATCCTCGGCATTGGCGCAGTGTCGCTCGCCACGCCCTTCGTCTCCGACCGGATCTTCGAGAAGTGGTTCGCCTGGCCCGAGGTGCTCTACCTCGCGCCGCTGCCGATGATCTCGGCCGCCCTCGTCGCCGCGCTCTGGATGATGCTGCGGCGGATGCCCTCCTCGGGCGACCGCCTGTCGTGGCTGCCTTTCGCCGCCTCGGCGACCCTCTTCGCGCTGGCCTATCTCGGCATGGCCTACAGCTTCTATCCCTACGTCGTGCCCGACCGTCTGACGATCTACGAGGCGGCCGCCGCGCCCGAGAGCCTCCTGATCATCCTTGTGGGCGCCCTCGTCGTCGTGCCGGTGATCCTCGGCTACTCCGTGCTGGCCTACACGATCTTCCGCGGCAAGGCGACGGCGCTGCGATACGACTGAGGTCGCAGGCGTATTTGAAGAAAGATGAAGGCGAAACGGGGTCGTCTTCATCCTTGCAGGAAAACTCCGGGGGGAGGCCGAAGGCCCGGGGGGCTGGCCCCCCGTCCGTCAGAAGTCGATGCTGACGGACGGCAGGTTCAGGGCGCGCATCAGGTCGCGCAACTCCTGTCTCGCGGCGAGGTTCGACACGTTGAGCCGCTCGACACCCAACTCGCGCAGGTCGAGAAGCGTCATCCCCGTGGGGAACAGCTCGCGGAAGATGACGCGTTCGGAGAAGCCAGGCGCGACCCGGAAGCCGATGCGCTTCGACAGCTCGTCGAGCGCGCGGCCGACCTTGCGCTTGTTGTGCATCTCCTGCGCGCCGAGCCGGTTGCGCACCACGATCCAGTCCATCGCCTTCAGGCCCGCCTTCGCGCGGAGCTGCCGGGCGTGCCAGACCATCTCGGAATAGACGCTGGGGCCCTTGATGGCGTAGCTGTCCGGGTCGATCCGCGCGAGGAGGTCGAAATCGACGAAGCTGTCGTTCATCGGCGTGACCAGCGTGTCGGCGAGGCTGTGGGCGACCTGGCTCAGGCGCG
The DNA here is from genome assembly GCF_029624655.1 of Roseicyclus salinarum. Classification (GTDB taxonomy): domain Bacteria; phylum Pseudomonadota; class Alphaproteobacteria; order Rhodobacterales; family Rhodobacteraceae; genus Roseibacterium; species Roseibacterium salinarum. The sequence continues at coordinate 36,365 of NZ_JARRSA010000021.1, read as the reverse complement.
TGTGGCTGCCGGGACAGTCGATCACGATGAAGTCGCAGGCGGCCTCGTGCTCGGCCACGGCCGCCGACAGGCGCCGGTCGTAGATGTTCTCGCCCTCGCCGAGCGTCGCGGGGTCGATGGCGGGAAGCTCCATCGCGACCGGGCAGGCCATGTCCAGGCGCCGCCGCGCGATCGTGTTCTGCCGGTTCTCGACATAGCGTCCGAGGCTGCGCTGGCGCAGGTCGAGGTCGAGCGTGCCCACGACGTGGCCGAGCCGCGACAGCGCGGTCGCGACGTGCATGGCCGTGGTCGACTTGCCCGAGCCGCCCTTTTCGTTTCCCAGAACGATGATGTGTGCCACTGCTGTCGCCCTCGGTTCCGTCGCGCCCTCGTTCACCGGGGCGTGATCCATCGGATCATACGGGAGCGTGGCGGCGGTGTTAACCCCGATAGAGCGCCGGTCGGGCTGAAACGGGAACCGCGGTCCGGGCCCGCAGGGCTTGCCGAAGGATGTCGGTCGTGCCGGGTGGCGTTCCGGTGGTCGTGCCGGGGTCGCATGGCGGCCCGCCTCGGTGTCGCCTCATGAAAAAAACGGCCGGGATCGCCGGCCGTTTCCTGAATGCGCGAAATGCGGGTGGCGCCGGCTCAGAAGCCGAGGCCCTCGTATTTCTTCTTGAACTTCGACACGCGGCCGCCTTGGTCCATGAGGCGGGTGCTGCCGCCCGTCCATGCGGGGTGCACCGTGGGGTCGATGTCGAGCGACAGCGTGTCGCCTTCCGAGCCCCAGGTCGAGCGCATCTGCACCACGTCGCCGTTGGTCATCTTGACGTCGATGACGTGATAGTCGGGATGGATGTTCTTCTTCATCTCTCGCGGCTCCTTCAGGCTTCGGCGGCCGTTTTGGGCTTGTAGGTCGAATCCTCGGCGATCCGGGCGGATTTGCCCCGGCGCGCGCGCAGGTAGTAGAGCTTCGCGCGGCGCACCTTGCCGCGGCGGACCACCTCGATGGAATCGATGTTCGTGGAGTAGAGCGGGAAAACGCGTTCCACGCCTTCGCCGAAGGAGATCTTGCGCACCGTGAAGGATGCGGCGATGCCGCTGCCGTTCTTGCGCGAGATGCACACGCCCTCGTAGTTCTGCACGCGGGTGCGGGTGCCCTCGGTCACCTTGTAGCCCACGCGGATCGTGTCACCGGCCTTGAAGTCCGGAATGTCCTTGGCCAGAGCCTGGATCTGCTCGGCCTCCAGTTGTGCGATCAGGTTCATCCGACCGTCTCCTATCCTGCTCGCGGTTGTCCCGCGAAGGTGTGTCGCGTCCCCAGAGCTCCGGTCTTCGATCCGGGTCCGCCTGTCCGTGCCGGAAGGCGCCCGCCAGAGGTTCGGTCCATCATTGCCGTTCGGTGCCGGACCGCTCGCCCCCTTGGGGCGCCGAAGACGCGCCTTGGGCGAAGCAGAACGGGCCCGGCAGGCCGATTCCGGCCCCGGACAGGGCGCTCTTAAGGGTCTTTCGCGCGGCGATCAACCCTCGGCGTCGGATGGCCCGTCGCCGCGGGCGACATGCGCCGCCCAGAGGTCCGGCCTGCGCGCGCGGGTCAGCCCTTCGGCCTCGGCGCGGCGCCAGCGCGCGATCGCGGCGTGGTTGCCCGACAGCAGCACGTCCGGGATCGCGCGGCCGCGCCAGTCGCGCGGCTGCGTGTACTGGGGATGCTCGAGAAGGCCGTCCGAGAAGCTTTCCTCCTCGGTCGAGGCGGCGTTGCCGAGCACGCCGGGGATCAGGCGCACCGTGGCGTCGAGAACGGCCTGCGCGGCGATCTCGCCGCCGGTCAGGACGAAGTCGCCGAGGCTGATCTCCTCGAGCGCGAAATGGTCGATCACCCGCTGGTCGACGCCCTCGAAGCGGCCGCACAGGAGCGTGACGCCCTCGGCGGCGGCGAAGCGGCGGGCGTGGGCCTGCGTGAAGGGCGCGCCGCGCGGGCTGAGGTAGACGCGCGGCCAGCGCGCGGGATCGCCGGGCGTGCCGGTGGCGGCGAGGTCGAGGGCCCGGCCGAGCACGTCGGCCCGCATCACGAGGCCCGCGCCGCCGCCCGCGGGCGTGTCGTCGACCTGCCGGTGGCGGCCGGTGCCGAAGGTGCGCAGGTCCACCGTCTCGAGCGCCCAGATGCCCTGCTGCAGGGCGCGTCCGGTGAGCGAGGCGCCCAGAACGCCGGGGAAGGTCTCGGGGAAGAGCGTCAGCACCTTGGCGCACCACGCGCCCTTGAGGCGCGGCGGCTCGTCCATCAGCGCGCGCGGCTTGAGGCTGGGCGAGACGGCGAGCCGGCCGTGCGAGCGGCCGGGGGCGGGCTTGGGCGGGTCGGTCGGGCGATCGGACATGGCGCGAGGCTTAGCGGGCGGCCCGGTGGCTGGCAATGGGATCGGGCGCGGGATCTGGGGCCCGACCGCAGGGCCGCCCGCAAGCCGGGGAGGGGGGAAGCGCCGCCTCGGGGCCGCCGGCCCCTCGCCGGCGCTGCTGCCTCCGGCGGGAGTTTCCTGCAAGGATGAAGGAGGGGGTTGTTCCTGCCGATCGCGCGGTTATGTCTCCGCCCCTAAGAGGAGATGCGCGATGACACAGCCGATCCTGTCGATCGACGGGCTGTCCAAGGTCTACGAAGGCGGGTTCGCCGCGCTCGACGACGTGTCGCTCGACATACGCGAGGGTGAGATCCTCGCGCTTCTGGGTCCCAACGGCGCGGGCAAGACCACGCTGATCGGCGCGGTCTGCGGGCTGGTGCAGCCCACGGGCGGGCGCGTCCTGGTGGCGGGGCACGACACGCAGGCGGGATACCGCGCGGCGCGCAGCCTGATCGGGCTGGTGCCGCAGGAGGTGAACCTCGAGCCCTTCGAGAAGGTGATCGCCACGGTGCGCTTCTCGCGCGGGCTGTTCGGCAAGCGGCGCGACGACGCGCTGATCGAGCGGATCCTGCGGCAGCTGTCGCTGTGGGAGAAGCGCGACAGCCCGATCCGGGCGCTGTCGGGCGGCATGAAACGGCGCGTCCTGATCGCCAAGGCGCTGGCGCACGAGCCGCGCATCCTGTTCCTGGACGAGCCGACGGCGGGCGTGGACGTGGAGTTGCGCCGCGACATGTGGGAGGTCGTGCGCGGGCTCAAGGAAGACGGCGTGACGATCATCCTGACGACGCATTACCTCGAGGAGGCCGAGGCGATGGCCGATCGCGTCGGCGTCATCAGCAAGGGGCGCATCCTGCTGGTCGAGGAGAAGGCCGCGCTGATGCGGCGGCTGGGGCGCAAGGAACTGGTGATCGAGCTGCGCGAGCCGGTCGAGGCCGTGCCCGAGGCGCTGGCCGCTCATGGCCTCAGGCCCGCGGGCGACGGGCACAGCCTCGTCTACACCTACGACACGCAGGCCGAGCGCACCGGGATCACGCGGCTTCTGGCCGACATCCAGGCGGCGGGGCTTCATCTGCGCGACGTGGAGACGCGGCAGTCCTCGCTCGAGGAGATCTTCGTCGGTCTCGTCGCCGAAGAGGGAGCGAGCTCATGAACCTGCGCGCCGTCGCCGCGATCTACCGCTTCGAGATGGGGCGGACCTTCCGAACGCTCGGGCAGTCCGTGGTCTCGCCCGTGCTGACGACGTCGCTTTATTTCGTTGTCTTCGGCACCGCCATCGGCAGCCGCATCCAGGAGGTCGAGGGCGTCGATTACGGCGCCTTCATCGTGCCGGGGCTGATCATGCTGACGGTGTTGCAGCAATCGGTCACGAACGCGGCCTTCGGGATCTACTTTCCCAAGTTCATCGGTACGGTCTACGAGCTTCTGTCCGCGCCGGTCTCGTTCCTGGAGGTGACGGCGGGCTACGTGCTGGCGGCGGCGACCAAGGCGCTGACCATCGGGCTGATCATCCTGGCGACGTCGTTCTTCTTCGTGGACCTCACGATCCAGCAGCCGTTCGCGATGGCGCTGTTCCTCGTGCTGACCTGCCTGTCCTTCGCGCTTTTCGGGTTCGTCATCGGGATCTGGGCGCAGAATTTCGAGCAGTTGCAGCTTGTGCCGCTTCTGGTGATCACGCCGCTCGTGTTCCTCGGCGGGGCGTTCTACTCGATCTCGATGCTGCCGGGCGCGTGGCAGACGGTCAGCCTGTTCAACCCGGTGGTCTACCTGATCTCGGGGTTCCGCTGGTCGTTCTTCGGAATGGCGGACGTGCCGGTGGGCTGGTCGCTGGTGGCGATCACGGGGTTCCTGATCCTGTGCCTCGGGGTGGTCGCGTGGATCTTCCGCACAGGCTGGCGCCTGCGCCCCTGAGCGGTCAGGCCAGCGCGATCACGCCAAGCAGGACCAGGAGGAACAGGACCAGCGCGACGATCACGAGGATCTTCACCCCGGTGAGCGCCATGCCCGAGATGCGCCCGAAGCCGAACACCCCGGCGATGGCCGCGATCGCGAGCAGGATGAGGATCAGCGTGAGGATGTCCATTGCAGTCTCCGGCCTATTGGGTCTGCCGAACAAACCTTGCGCCGGCGGGATTTGTTCCCTCCGCTCAGTCGAGCAGGCCCTCGGGAGGATCGATGACGACGCGTTTCGCCGCCAGATCGACCGTTGGCACGATCTCGAGCGTGAAGGGCACGAGGGCCGATCCGTCGAGGCCGGGGCCCCGCACCTCCAGGATATCGCCCGCGCCGTGGTTCAGGACCGCCGCGACCTTGCCCAGAAGCGCGCCGCCGGTGTCGTGGACCTCAAGGCCGATCAGGTCGGCGTGGTAGAATTCGTCGTCGGGAAGCGTGGGCAGCGCGTCGCGCGGCGCATAGAGGCGGGTGCCGCGCAGGGCATCGGCCTCTTCCTTGGTCGAGACGCCTGAGAGCCGGGCCGCCAGGCCGCCCTTCACCAGGCCGGTCAGCCTGACGTCGAAGCTGCGGGCGCCGTCCTCGGTGGTGAGGGGGCCGTAGGTGGCGATGTCCTCGGCGATGGCGCAGAAGCTTTTCAGGCGCACCTCGCCGCGCACCCCGAATGCGCCCGATATGGCGCCCACACAGACCCGTTCAGCCATTCACGATCTCCGCCGGCAACGCAGCGTCCGAAGGCGAGGGACGCTCGACCTCGAGCGCCACCCAGAGCAGGAAGCCGAAGACGCCCGCAAGCGCGATCAGCAGAACCCCCACGAGGCGCGCGGGCCCGTCGCCCGCGATCAGGAACCACAGGCCGACGCCGCCGAGGCCGAGGATCGCGAGGATCATGGCCGCACGCCCCGGCCTCTGCGCCGCGGCGGGGCCACGGAGCGGGTTGGACGGCAGCGGTATGCTGGGCCGGGAACGTGCATGGCGGAGGCAGGGCGAGGCGGGGCGCCGCGGGGCGCCCCGCGTCCCTGGTTACTCGGACTTCTCTTCTGCCGCGGCCTCCTCGGCGGGGGCCTCCTCCGCGGGGGCCTCCTCGGCGGGAGCGTTCGCGGCCTCTGCGGCTGCGGCGGCCTTGGCGGCCTTCTCCTCGGCGCGCTCCTTGGCCTTGGCGCCCGGCACGCCCTTCTTGGCGTTCGCGCGTTCCTTCTTCTCGAGGACGCCCGCGGCCTCGAGGAAGCGGCTCACGCGGTCGGTCGGCTGCGCGCCCTGGTCGAGCCAGTGCTTCACGCGGTCGAGGTCCATCTTGATGCGGTCCTCGCTGTCCTTGGGCAGGAGCGGGTTGTAGGTGCCGAGCTTCTCGATGAAGCGGCCGTCGCGGGGCATCCGGCTGTCGGAGGCCACGATGCGGTAGAAGGGGCGTTTCTTTGCGCCGGCGCGGGCCAGTCGGATCTTCATTGCCATTTGCTGTTCTCCTTTGAATGGCGGGGCGAGGCCTATGGCCTCAGGATTGATGACGCTCGTGGTGACGAATGACCTCGTCGATCACGAAACGCAGGAACTTCTTGGCGAATTCGGGGTCGAGATCGGCCCGCCTCGCCAGGTCTTCAAGCCGCGCGATCTGGGCCGCCTCGCGGTCCGGATCGGACGGGGGAAGGTCGTGCGCGGCCTTGAGCTTGCCCACGGCCTGCGTGTGCTTGAACCGCTCGCCGAGCGTATAGATCAGGATCGCGTCCAGCCGGTCGATGCTTTCGCGGTGGTCCTTCAGAAGGGACGCCGCGCGGGCGCTGTCGTCGCTCATGTCTCGGCCTCGTTCGGGGATGGATGGCGCCAGATCTGCACGGTGCCGATCACGGGGTGGTCATAGTCGCCCTCGAGGGTCGCACCGAGGCGGCGCGCCAGCGCGGCGGAGCGCGCGTTGTCGGGCTTGATGCAGCTGATGACGGTGGGCCAGCCGAGGGTCCGGTAGGCGTAGGACCGCGCGAACAGGGCCGCCTCGTGGGCGATGCCCTTGCCCTCGGCGTTCTCGAACACGCTCCAGGCGATCTCGGGCTCGGGCCAGTCTTCGGGGAACATCGGGCCGACGACGCCGAGGGGCGCGTCGGTCTCGAGGTCGGCCACCATCCACCGGCCGTAGCCGCGCAGGTGCCAGTGGCCGATCAGCCCCGCCATGCGGCCGAACGCGTCCGAGCGGTGCGGAAAGGGGCCGCCCACGCCGACCGACCGGTCCGACGCGCAAAAGGCGTGGTACGCCTCGAAGTCGTCCATCCGGGGCGCGCGATACCGCAGGCGGCCGGCCTCGAAGGTCGGGATAGGGGAGACGGTCCGCGTCATGCCGCCACCTCCGCCGGGGCCGGATGACGCCAGACCTGCACCGGCTCGTCCCGGTGGGGTTGCGCGGCCGCATCGTCTGGCGTGCAGCCCAGCCGCCGGGCCAGCGCCAGCGACCGCGCGTTGCGCGCGTCGATGTAGCTGACGGCGGTCGACCAGCCCAGTCGCCCGTAGGCGTGGCGGCGCAGTTCCGTCACCGCCTCGAAAGCATAGCCGCGGCCCTCGGCGTCCTCGCTCCAGATCGACCAGCCAAGTTCGGGTTCGGGCCAGTCTCCGGGATGCCACGGCCCGGCCGATCCCACGGGCCGTCCCGAGGCATTCTCGACCATGACGAAGGTGCCGTAGCCGCGCAGGTGCCAGTGGCCCGACAGGACCGAGAGCATCCGCCACGCGTGGCCCATGTCCTTGTCCGCGCCGCCGCCGATGAAGCGGGCGCGCGCGGACATGACGAAGGGCGCGTAGGCCTCGAGATCCGCGGCCTCGGGCGCCCGCAGGCGCAGGCGCTCCGTCTCGAGGACGGGCGTATCGGCGAGGTGCGCGGTCATGCGGCCCTCCGGTAGCGCCAGACATGCACGAGGTCCTCGTCCTCCGCGCCCAACCGCGCTTCGGCCTCGGCGTCGCGCCGCGCTCCCAGCCCCTCGGCCAGCCGGTTCGAGGCGGCGTTGCCGGGTTCGACGTAACTCACGAAGGTGTCGAGCAGGGTGAAGCCGAAGTCGCGGGCCGCCGCGCAGGCTTCGGACGCATAGCCTTGCCGCCGATGCGCGCGCAGAAAGGCGTAGCCCAGTTCGGGCTCCCTGTCGGACCATTCCAGACCCAGAAGGACGAAGCCCACCAGAAGGCCGTCGGACTTGCGCTCGACCGTCCAGAGGCCGTGGCCATGAAGCAGCCAGCCCGAGGCGTAGCAGCTGAACTCGGTCCAGGCCTGTTCGTCGCCGTCACCGTCGGCGGCGAAGTCGGCGAGGAACACATGCGTCCAGTCGCCGATGTCCTCGGGACGGGGCGCGCGCAGGCGGAGGCGCCCGGTCTCGATCACCGGAACGAGGGCGCGCTGGCGCCGCGCGGCCTCGGCGGCGTCGCCGGTGGGCGGCAGGGTGCAGCGGGGCGCGATCGTCATGCGGCCCTCCGGTGGCGGAAGACGATGTCGCCGGGCTCGGGGCGCGGGGCCGCTGCGTCCTCGACCGCGCCGAGGCGGCGGGCGACGGCGCGCGAGGCGGCGTTCCCCGCCGAGACGTAGCTGACAAGCGTGTCCGGGCGCAGCGCGTCGAAGGCCCAGTCGCGCAGCGCCGCGGCGCCCTCGGTCGCGAAGCCCTGTCCCTCATGGCCCTCGCACAGCATCCAGCCAAGCTCGGTCTCCGGGAACAGCGGTCCGGCGTTGATGCCCACCTGGCCCGCCGTCTCGCCGGTGTCCCGCCGCTCCAGCATCAGCGCCCCGTGCCCGAACAGCGACCACCCCGCCACGTCGTGGCAGAACATCCCCCAGGCCGCGCGCGTGTCGTGCGGCCCGCCCATGTGGACAGCGCGCGGGCCGGCCATCAGCGCGGCATAGGCGGGGAAATCGCCTTCGCGCATGGGCCGGAGCGTCAGCCGCCCGGTCTGGAGGGTCGGGGCCTGCATGGTCACTTCTTCTTGCCGAAACCGCCGAGGCCCGGGGGCAGGCCGCCCATGCCGCCCATGCCGCCCATGCCCATCTGGCGTGCGGCCTTCTCCATCGCGGCGGGGTCCATGCTGCCGGGGTCCATGTCCTGCAGCGACTGCGGCGTGCCCTTGCCCATCAACGCGCCTAGGCCGCCCTTCAGCAGTCCCTTCTTGCCCATCTTGCCAAGCTTCTTCATCGCGTCGGCCATCTGGCGGTGCATCTTCAGAAGCTTGTTGAGGTCGGACACGTCCTGTCCCGCGCCCGCCGCCACGCGCTTCTTGCGCGAGGCCTGAAGAAGCTGCGGATTGGCGCGCTCCTTCTTCGTCATCGAGTTGATCAGCGCGATCTGCCGCTTGATGACCGTGTCGTCGAAGCCTGCCTCGTCCAGCTGTTTCTGCATCTTGGCCATGCCGGGCATCATGCCCATCATGCCCTGCATCCCGCCCATGCGGATCATCTGCTCGAGCTGCCCCTTCAGGTCGTTCATGTTGAACTGACCCTTCTGGAAACGCTTCATCATGCGCTCGGCCTGTTCGGCCTCCAGCGTCTCCTGCGCGCGCTCCACGAGGCTGACGATGTCGCCCATGCCGAGGATGCGGCCCGCGATGCGCGATGGCTCGAACGTCTCGAGCGCATCCATCTTCTCGCCGAGGCCGACGAAGCGGATCGGCTTGCCGGTGATCGCCCGCATGGAGAGCGCGGCGCCGCCGCGCCCGTCGCCGTCCATCCGCGTCAGCACGACGCCCGAGACGCCGATCTTGTCGTCGAATTCCTCGGCGACGTTGACCGCGTCCTGACCGGTCAGGCCGTCGACCACCAGAAGCGTCTCGCGCGGGTTGGCGACGTCGCGGACCGCGGCGGCCTGGGCGATCAGCTCCTGGTCGATGTGCAGGCGGCCCGCGGTGTCGAGCATGTAGACGTCGTAGCCGCCGAGGCTCGCCTGCGTCTTGGCGCGCTTGGCGATCGTCACGGGGTCCTCGCCCTTCACGATCGGAAGCGTGTCGACGCCGATCTGCTGCCCGAGGATCGCAAGCTGCTCCATCGCGGCGGGCCGGTTGGTGTCGAGCGAGGCCATCAGCACGCGCTTGCCCTCGCGGTCCTTCAACCGCTTGGCGAGCTTGGCGGTCGTCGTCGTCTTGCCCGAGCCCTGAAGGCCGACCATCAGGATCGGCGCGGGCGGGTTGTCGATCTTGAGACGGCCGGGATCCTCGTCGCCGGTCAGGACGTGCACCAGCTCGTCATGGACGATCTTCACGACCTGCTGGCCGGGCGTCACCGATTTCGTGACCGCCGCGCCGGTCGCCTTCTTCTCGACCGCCTTGATGAACTGTCGGGCGACCGGCAGCGAGACGTCGGCCTCCAGCAGCGCCACGCGCACCTCGCGCAGCGCCGTGCGCACGTCGTCCTCGCTCAGCGCGCCCTGCTTGGTGAGCCGGTCGAAGACGCCGCCGAGGCGTTCGGAGAGATTCTCAAACATGGGCTGCGGGCCCCCTATCTCGTCTGTCGTTGCCCCAAAGGTAAGGAGCGATCGGTCGATGCGCCATGCCCAGTGGTCCAAACGGGTCTTGCCCCCGTGGGCGAAACCTCGCTGACGGGGGGCGATCCTGGTCGGGACGCAGGACCGGAAGGCTGGCGCTTTCCGGACATGTTGCGGGGCGGATAGGCGCTTTCGGGCGCCGAGTCAATTCGCGGCGGTCACTCGCACCGCGCCATGACCTCCGCCACGTCGCCCGACAGCATGTCCTGGCCATGCGCCTGAAGCGAGAACGCCCGGCGCAGATCGAGGCTGTCCCACGCCGCCTGGTCGGTCGGCGGCGCGGGGTCTCGCAGCGTGCCGGCCCGCCCGAACAGCGTCAGGGCCATCGGCCCCTCGAACGCGACCCCGGCGACGGTCAGCCCCTCGACGTGGTTGGCGTAGACCCCGATGAGGTCCGCCGTCGGCCCGCCCGCCGTCGTCATCAGCGTCCAGATCGGCCCCGCGATGTCGGTGCCAAGCCGCATCTCGCCGCTGGCGAGCCATGCCGTGGTGCCGCTCTCCTGCCGGATGCTGCGATCGGTGAGGGTGTATTCGGCCTGCCCGTGGATCTCGTCGCCGGGGCGGATGTCGCCCACGCCCTGCGTCACCACCACCGTGAAGTCGAGCGTGCAGGTCTGCGCCCCGGCCATCGCCGGCGCCAGCGCCGCCAGACATGTCGCGCACAACCTCGTTCCCATCGCCGGCGATCCTAGCCGCGAAGACAGCGCCGGAAAAGTGCGACGCGATCGGGCGCGGCCGGGCGCGCGCCCGCGCATCCTTCGCGGGCGGGAAGCGTCCCGGAAGGCTCATTCTTGCCTCTTGCATTTTTGAACAGGAAGATAAAAATCTACCGTGATGTTGTGAGCTGGCGCACGAGGGGCGAATGGACAACTGGGACGAGATCCGCACCGCATATCAGGTGGCCCGGCTGGGCACGGTCTCCGGCGCGGCGGAGGTTCTGGGCGTCCACCATGCGACGGTGATCCGCCACATCGACGCGCTCGAGCAGCAGCTTGGCGCCAAGCTGTTCCAGCGCCACGCGCGCGGCTACACGGCGACGGAGGCGGGGCAGGACCTGCTGTCCGTGGCCTCGGTCGCCTCGGACCAGTTCACGCAGCTTGCCGGGCGCATCAAGGGCCGCGGCGACGAGGTGACGGGCGACCTGATCGTGACCTCGCTGGGCTCGCTCAGCCCGCTTCTGGTGCCGACCATCGCGAAGTTCCAGGACCGCCACCCCGATCTCCGCGTGCGGCTGATCTCGGACGCCCGCCTGTTCCGGCTGGAATACGGCGAGGCGCATGTGGCGATCCGCGCGGGCAAGCTGCCGGACCAGCCCGACAACGTGGTGCAGCCGTTCTTCACGCAGACCCTACGTCTGGTCGCGAGCCGCGCCTACCTCGAGGCGCACGGCCCGCTGAACGACGAGACGCTGGAACATCACCGCTTCATCGGCCCCAACGAGGAGACGCCGCGCGCGCCCTACTACCGCTGGCTGATGGAGACGGTTCCAGACCGCAACGTGGTGTTCCGCGCATCGGACATGCGCGCGGTGAAGGAGGCGGTGATCGCGGGCGTCGGCATCGGATTTCTTGCCGGTTGGGACCAGAACCGGACCGAGGACCTCGTGGACATGCTTCCCACGCTCGAGGAATGGTCGGCGAAGATCTGGCTCGTGACCCACATGGACCTGCACCGCACCGCCAAGGTCCAGAGCTTCGTGCGCCACCTCAAGCAGGAGGTGAAGACCTGGCCGGTCGAACAGTGACCGCAGCGGCCGCCGCGGGCACGGAGGCCGGGCGCGGCCATCTCGCCATGCTTGTCTTCTCGGCGCTTATCGCGGGCAGCTTCTCGCTGGGTGGCCTCGTCGCGAACGAGATCTCGCCCGCCGCGCTGAACGCCGTGCGCTTCGCCATCGCCGCCGCCGCCGTCTATGCCGTGGTCCGCGCCCGTGGCGGCCTGCCGCGCGCCGCGCTTGTCGCGCCGTGGCGCTACCTCGTGCTCGGCGGGCTGTTCGCGGGCTATTTCGTGACGATGTTCGAGGGCCTCAAGACCGCGCCACCGGTCTCGGCCTCGGCTGTCTTCACGCTGACCCCGGTGATGAGCGCGGTCTTCGGCTGGCTCCTGCTGCGGCAGGCGGTCGGCCCGCGCATCGCGCTGGCGCTTGCGCTGGGCGCGGCTGGCGCGGTCTGGGTCATCTTCCGCGCGGATGTCGGCGCGATCCTCGCCTTCGAGATCGGCCCGGGCGAGGCCGTCTTCTTCTGGGGCTGCGTCGCGCACGCCGCCTACACTCCCCTGGTGCGCTTCCTGAACCGGGGCGAGCCGATCCTCGCCTTCACCTTCCTCACGCTCGCGGCCTGCGCGGCGATCCTCCTGGTCTGGGGCGCGGGCGACATCGCGGCGACGGATTGGGCGGGGCTGCCCGCGATCGTCTGGATCACGCTGGGCTATGTCGCGCTGATCGCAAGCTCCACGACGGTGTTCCTCGTGCAATACGCCTCGATGCGGCTGCCGTCGTCAAAGGTCATGGCCTACACCTATCTCACGCCGTCCTGGGTGCTGATCTGGGAATTCGCGCTGGGCCGTCCGGTGCCGCCGGCGGCGGTGCTACTGGGCGTCGCGCTGAGCGTCGGCGCGCTCGCCCTGCTGCTCCGGGAATGACCCCTCGGCCCCGTCCATCGCTCCCGCGAACTCCCGCTCGAGGAAGGCCTCGAACGCGTCGAGGTTGACCGGCTCGAACTGGCCGAAGCCCTGCATCCAGACCGAGACGCGCTTCATCGCGTCGGGCTCCAGCTTGCACCACTTCACGCGGCCGCGTTTCTCCTGGCTGATCAGGCCCGCGGCCGCGAGGATCGAGAGGTGCTTGGAGATCGCGGCCAGCGACATCTCGAAAGGCTCGGCCACGTCGGTCACGGCCATGTCGTCCTCGAGCAGCATGGTCAGGATCGCCCGCCGCGTGGGGTCGGCGAGGGCGGCGAAGGCCGCGTCGAGGCTGGGGGCCGGCTCGGGGATCATGCGCCCGCTTAGCGATGCGGGCGGGCGATCGTCAACCGTTCGGTTGAATATGCGCGGCGCGGCGGAAACGGCCCTCCGCGCCATCCCGGCGACCGCGCGGGTTTTGGGGCGCTGTGGAAAACTGTTCTTGAACAATGGCTTGCCGTGCCGCCGCATCGCGGCGATGCGCGTTGACTCCGGCTGCGCGCCCGCCTAGCTTCCCGCCGACTTCGATGAGGACCCCGACCGGTGGCCGAAGACCCCGAAAGCGACCGCCTCAAGGCGCTGGAGGAACGGCTCGAGAAGGCCCGCAAGAGGGCCGCGCCGGAAAAGGACCACATGGAGGAGCACTACTCGCAGGCGCAGCTTGCCTGGAGGATGGTGATCGAACTGGTGGCCGGGCTCGGCATCGGCTTCGGCATCGGGATGGGGCTCGACGCGCTTTTCGGCACGCGGCCCTGGCTGATGGCGCTCTTCACCATCCTCGGCTTCGCGGCCGGGGTAAAGACGATGATCCGCTCCGCCGAGGAGGTGCAGCGGAAACAGAACGAAGCGGCCGACAAGGCCGCGAGCGACGAGAAGAGGGAACGGCGTGGCGACTGAAAGCACCAACAGCACCACCGGCGCGGGCGGCAAATCCGGCTCGGGCCGCATCGTGTTCTTCGTCCTGATCGCGGCAGCGGCCATCCTGTTCGTCCTCGGCCTGACCGACGACTACACGATGGAAGGCTTCAACATCCATCCGATGGACCAGTTCATCGTCGAGCCCCTGTTCAACGACGGCCCGGTGCGCTGGTACACGCCGACGAACGTGACGCTCTGGATGGGCCTTTCGATCCTCGCGGTGACGGCGCTCATGGTGATGGGCACCGGCAAGCGCGGCGTGATCCCGACGCGCGGCCAGTCGATGGCGGAGCTCGCCTACGGGTTCGTGCGCAAGATGGTCGAGGATGTCGCGGGCAAGGACGCGCTGCCGTTCTTCCCCTACATCTTCACGGTCTTCCTGTTCATCCTGTCGGCGAACTTCCTCGGGCTCATCCCCACCAGCTTCACGACGACGTCGCATTTCGCCGTGACCGCGATCCTCGCGCTGACGGTGTTCGTGTCCGTGACCGCGATCGGCTTCATCAAGAACGGCGCGACCTTCCTCAGCCTGTTCTGGGTCAGCTCGGCGCCTCTGGTGCTGCGCCCGGTCCTCGCGATCATCGAGCTGATCTCGTATTTCGTCCGTCCCGTCAGCCACTCCGTCCGTCTCGCCGGCGCGATGATGGCGGGCCACGCGGTCCTCAAGGTCTTCGCGGGCTTCGCGGGCGCGCTCGGCCTCGGCGGGCTGGTCCCGATCCTCGGCGTCGTGGCGATCTACGGCCTCGAAGTGCTGGTGTCGGCCATTCAGGCCTACGTCTTCACGATCCTCACCTGCGTCTATCTCAAGGACGCGCTGCATCCGCATCACTGAACGGGGGGCGGGACGGCGTCCCGCACCGCGTCCGCACGACTTCATCAGGCTTCCAACGTAAGGAGAATAGTTCAATGGAAGGCGATATCGCACAACTGGGTCAGTTCATCGGCGCCGGCATCGCGGGCCTAGGCTCGGGCATCGCGGCACTGGGCGTCGGCAACGTGGCCGGCAACTTCCTCGCCGGCGCGCTGCGCAACCCCTCGGCCGCGGCCGGTCAGACCGCCACGCTGTTCATCGGCATCGCATTCGCGGAAGCGCTGGGCATCTTCGCCTTCCTCACCGCGCTTCTGCTGATGTTCGCAGCCTGATCCGGGCCCCGCGCAACCATCCTTACGTCCGGGGCCTGCCGATCGGTCGGCGGGTCCCGGTGTAGCCCGGTTCCAGGAGCACGGACATGCCCCAGCTAGACCTATCGACGTTCCCGAACCAGATCTTCTGGCTGATCGTCACGCTGGTCGCGATCTATTTCATCCTCTCGAAGGTCGCGCTGCCCCGCATCGCGTCGGTCCTGGCCGAACGCCAGGGGACGCTGACCAACGATCTCGCCGCGGCCGAGGACCTTAAGCGTCAGGCCGCCGAGGCCGAGGAGGCCTACAACAAGGCCCTCGCCGATGCCCGCGCCGAAGCGCAGCGCATCGCCGATGAGGCGCGTGCCGAGATCCAGGCCCAACTGGCCGAAGCCACCGCCCGTGCGGATGAGCAGATCGCCGCGCGCACCGCCGAAAGCGAGAAGCGGATCGGCGAGATCCAGGCAAGCGCCACCGAGTCGGTCGGCGACGTGGCCCGCGACGTGGCCGGTTCGGTCGTGACAGCGATCATGCCCGGCCAGACGGTCGACAATGACGAGGTGGCCCGCGCCGTCTCGGCGCGGATGAAGGGATAGGACCATGCGCTCCACGATCATCCTTGCGGCCGCCCTTGGGGCCGCCATGCCAGCCGCCGCCGCCGAGGAAAGCCACGGCGGAAGCTACGCGCCCGGCTACGACTTCACGTCGCTCTACAACACCGACTTCGTGGTGCTGGTCGGCTTCCTGATCTTCCTGTCGATCCTGTTCTACTTCAACGTGCCGGCGATGCTGGGCGGGATGCTCGACAAGCGCGCCGACGGCATCCGCGGCGAACTCGACGAGGCGCGCGCGCTTCGCGAGGAGGCGCAGACCCTGCTCGCCTCCTACGAGCGCAAGAGCCGCGAGATGGCCGAGCAGTCAGAGCGCATCGTCGCCCAGGCCAAGGCTGACGCCCAGGCCGCCGCCGACAGCGCGAAGGAGGACCTCGAACGCTCCATCGCGCGCCGTCTGGCCGCCGCGGACGACCAGATCGCCAGCGCCGAGGCCAAGGCGGTCCGCGCCGTGCGCAACCGCGCCGTCGAGGTCGCCGTCGCCGCCGCGGGCGAGATCATCGCCAGCCGCATGGCCGCGGCCGACGCCAACGCGCTGATCGACGGATCGATCGAACAGGTGAAGTCGCGCCTCAACTGAGCGCGGCGCGATATCCACGCACAGGACGCCCCGGCCGCCAACGCCGGGGCGTTCGTCGTTCAGCGCCCGAAATCCGCCAGCGCGCCGAAGTCGATCCGCTCGAGGTGCGCCCGCATCGCCGGAAGGGCCGCCCCCGAGGCCTGCACCAGCACCCGGCCGCCGACCAGCGCCGACACCTCGCCATCCGCGTCTAGGAAGCTTTCGCCGCCGATTTCCTCGACCCGGCCCATGGTGGACATCATCGCGGGGTTCGCGAACATCGCGGCCATGGCGCCCACCACCGGGTTGTCGGCGACCATCACGATGGAGAACGCGTCCTCGGGTCCGGCATAGACCGCCTCCACGATCAGCCCGCCACCCATGAAGCCGAGGCCCTCGGCCGCGTCGCCCGATACCTCGCGGCTCCATCCGTCGAGGGCGGGGGGCAGGAAATCCGCAAGCCCCTGCGACCGAAGGCTCACCAGAAGCCCGGTGGCGCGGGCCACGTCCTCCAGCGCGGTGCCAAGCTCGCCCGCCTCGTAGGCCGCGATGGCGTCGCGCAGCGCGTCGGTGATCTCGTCGGCCGTGGCGGGCCCCGTCAGGAGAATCGCGGCGAGCGCTGCGGCGGGAAGCGTGCGGGACATTCGTGGTCTCTCTTTCCGGACGGACGCACGCGCGAGCGTAGCGCCCCCGTGCCCCGCGATGAAGTCCCTTGTGCCCGTATCAGCCGAAGCGCTGCCTGTAGGTGGGCCAGGGATCGCCCGGCGCGGGCGTGGCGTGATAGACCGCGCGCGCCATCGCCCGCGACAGGCACAGCGCGCCCATGTGCCCGAGGTGCGCAAGGTCGAGCGATGCCGCCGCCCCGTCCCGGATCGGCCGGTCGCCGGTCGAGACGGCGAAGACCACGTCGCCGTCCATCGGCGCGTGCGACGGCCAGACGGCGCGCGCGATGCCGTCATGGGCCATGACGGCGAGCCGCGTCGCCTCCGCCTTGCTCAGGGCCGCGTCGGTCGCGACCACCGCGATCGCCGTCGCCTCGCGGTCGCTGCGGGTGGCCTTCGTCACGGGCATCCGCTCGGGCGCGTAGGCCGGCGCGGGCCCGAGGCCGCCGAACTCGTCGCCGAACTCGGACGGCGCGGCGTGGAAATGCGGCCCGTCGCCGACCGTCACCTTGCCCACCGGATTGGCCACGACCAGCGCGCCCACCGTGTAGCCGCCCCAGACCGCAGAGGCCGATCCCAGGCCCCCCTTCAGGTCGGCCAGCGTCGCCCCGGTGCCCGCGCCCGCCGTGCCGAGGGCGAAGGTCTCCGATGCCGCCTCGAAGGCCGCGCGGCCAAGCGCCGGATAGGGCGAAACGGCCCAGTCCTTGTCGCCGCCGTTGACGAGGTCGAAGACGATCGCGCCGGGCACGATGGGCACCGTCAGCCCGTGCACCGCAAAGCCACGCCCCTGCGCGCGCAACCCCTCGGACACGCCTTGGGCGGCGTCGAGCCCGAAGGCCGAGCCGCCGGACAGGAAGATCGCGTCCACCTCCGGCACCGTGCGGTCGGGGGCCAGCAGGTCGGTCTCGCGCGTGCCGGGGGCGCCGCCCATCACATGCACCGCCGCCGTGAACGGGCGCGCGCCCGCCAGCACCGTCACACCGGTCTTGACGGTCTCGTCCTGCGCGTTGCCGACGCGCAGGCCCGCCACGTCGGTGATCAGGTTGCGCGGCCCCGGACGGATCATGGCGCGCTGCCGAGGCTGCGGCGCAACCGCCCGCG
Organism: Roseicyclus salinarum; assembly: GCF_029624655.1. GTDB lineage: Bacteria > Pseudomonadota > Alphaproteobacteria > Rhodobacterales > Rhodobacteraceae > Roseibacterium > Roseibacterium salinarum. The sequence continues at coordinate 18,911 of NZ_JARRSA010000021.1, read as the reverse complement.
GAAGGTGCCCAGCACCGCCATCCGGTCGCTTCCCGGCGCGGGCGGGTCGATGCCCTCGTAGGCCTCGGGCAGGATCAGGACCAGCGTGTCCGCATCGCCCGCCCCCGCCTGCATCCCGGCGATCGTCGCCGCGTCGAAATAGGCCGCAAGGCGCGCCGTCCCGCCCTCGGCGGGGATGACCTCGACGTGGCCGGGGTCGATCTCGGGCGCGACGTCCCACAGATGCGCGAAGACCAGCGGCTGCGCGGCGGGAAAGCGCCCGAAGCGCCCGGCAAGGACCGTGATGTCCGCGGGAAGGACGCGCAGGGCCGCCATCAGATGCAGCGCCCCCCGTCCACCTCCAGCGCGACCCCCGTGATCATCGAGGCCGCGTCCGAGCACAGGAACGCCGCCGCCTCGCCCATGTCCTGAGGCGTGGAAAAGCGCCCGAGCGGGATGGTGGACAGGAACTTCGCACGCATCTCGGGGGTGTCCTCGCCCATGAAGCTCTTCAGAAGCGGCGTCTCGCCCGCCACGGGGCAGAGCGCGTTGACGCGGATGCCCGCGGGCGCAAGCTCGACCGCCATGGCCTTGGTCGCGGTGATCATCCAGCCTTTCGAGGCGTTGTACCAGTTCAGGCGCGGACGCGGCGACAGGCCCGCCGTCGAGGCGATGTTCAGGATCGCGCCCGCGCCGGCGGCCTTCATTCCCGGCACGATCTCGCGCGCCGTCAGGTAGACGGACTTCGCGTTGACGGCCAGCACGCGGTCGAAATCCTCCTCGCTGACCTCCTCCATCGGCGCGGGCATGTGGGTGATGCCCGCGTTGTTCACGAGGATGTCGATCCGACCCCATGCCTCGAGGGCGGCGGCGGCCATCGCGGCGACCGACGCTCCGTCGGCCACGTCCACAGCCTGCACGATGCCGCCGATCTCCCTGGCCACGCTTTCGGCGGCGCCCGCGTTGATGTCGGCGACCATGACCTTCGCGCCCTCCCGCGCGAGGATCCCTGCGATGCCCGCGCCGAAGCCCGAGCCCCCTCCGGTCACGATGGCGGTCTTGTTCTCAAGCGGCATCCGTCGCCTCCTCGATCAGGGTTTCCAGTCCGCGCCGCACCTCGTCGGGGATCGGCGCCGCCCGCCTTGCGACAAGATCGAGGCACACGGCCTTGAACAGCGCCTCGAACGCCAGCGCGCCGTCGCCCGCCCGGTAGAGCCTGTGCCGGAACGTCGCCGACTTCGTGCCGATGGCCAGCACCGAACTGCGCAGGAACACCACGTCGCCCGCCAGCACCTCGGCACGGAAATCGCTTTCGATGTGGACGACGGCGAAGGACAGGCGGCGGCCGCTTTCCATGTCGCCGCGCGTCAGCCCGAGGTCCGATTGAAGCGAGAACATCCCGTCCGAGCACGCCTGAAGGTAGCGCGACACGTTCATGTGGCCGAGAAAGTCGCAGTCCGAGGGATCCACGGCGCGGCGGAACGTCTCGACGCCGGGCAGGGCGGGGCTCATGCGGCGCTCCCGCCTGCCCGCGCATGGTCGATCCGCCGCGCGCGGATCATCGGCCAGAACGCGAGGAACGCCCCGAGGCCCGCCGCCACGAGGCCCGCATCCTGCATGAAGCCCGCGCGCAGGAAATCCGCCCGGCTCGGCCCCTCGGGGATCCTCAGGACCCCGTCCAGAAGCCCCGTCGCCGCCGCGGCGAGCCCGCCGATCAGTCCCAGAAGCGCGGTCAGCGTCGCCAGCACGAAGACCAGCCCGATCGCGCCCAGCCCCGCTGCGAGGTAGCTCTCGGTGCGCGGAACGGTGGCGAGGCCGTACACGAAGGCGGGCAGCGCGATCAGGACGCCCGCCCACCACGCGCCCTGCGCCCCCACGAGTGCTGCGCCGACACGCGGCGCGGTGTCGGCCCCGATGCCGTTCTGCGGGAACAGGACGGTCTCGAAATGACTGGGCCCGACCGAGTAGCTCAGTTGCGCCAGCAGCACGCCGAAGATCGTGGCGACAAGCGCGGCGGCGGCGAGAAGCAGCGCGAAGGTGGGGAATTTGCCGAAGCGGGTCACGGGGGTCCTGGCCTGAACGGGGCTCTTGCGATGAAGCCTAGCGGCGGCCGCGGCGCTGCGAAAGGCCCCATCGGCAGGGCGCGCGGATGCCCCGGCGCGGCGCGCCTCGCGCCGGGACCCGCCGGGTCAGCCATGATGCGCCGCCACCGTCTTGAGGCTGGAAAAGCCATAGAGCGCCTCGAACCCCTTTTCGCGGCCGTGGCCCGAATGGCCCGTGCCGCCGAAGGGCAGTTCGACGCCCCCCGCCGCCCCGTAGTTGTTGAGAAAGACCTGCCCCGCGCGCAGCCGCCGCGCCAGCCGCATCTGCCGCCCGCCGTCGGCCGACCAGACGCTCGCCACCAGTCCGTAGGGCGTGCCGTTGGCGATGGCCGCCGCCTCTTCCTCGTCGTCGAAGGGCAGCAGGACCTGCACCGGCCCGAAGATCTCCTCCTGCGCCAGCCGGTCCTCGGGCGCGAGGCCCGCAAGCAGCACCGGCGCGACGTAGTGTCCGCCTTCGGGCGCGTCGCCGTGCACCTGCCCCTCGGCCACGCGCTGGCCCTGCCCGGCAAGGTCGAGATAGCCCGCCACGATCTCCTTCTGGCGCGCCGAGATCAGCGGGCCGAGGTCGAGGTCGGCCATCGCGGGCGCGGCGCGCTTGGCGCGGTAGGCCTCGGCCATGCGCTCGGTCACCTCGTCGAAGCGGCGGCGCTCCACGAGGATGCGCGACGAGGCCGAGCAGGTCTGGCCCGCGTTCTGCAGCCCCGCGTTCACGAGGAACGGCAGCGCGCGGTCGAGATCGGCGTCGGCGAAGACGAGTTGCGGGGATTTGCCGCCCAGCTCCAGCGTGACCGGCACCACGTTCTGCGCGGCGGCCGCCTGCACCAGCCGCCCGGTGCCGACCGAGCCGGTGAACGAGACATGGCCGATGCCGCGATGCGCCGTCAGCGCCGCTCCCGCCTCGGCGCCGAGGCCCGGCACCACGTTGACCGCCCCCGCAGGGAAGCCCGCCTGCCGCACGAGGTCGGCGAAGGCGAGCGCGGTCAGGCACGCCTCCTCGGCCGGTTTCAGAACGCAGGCGTTGCCCATGGCCAGCGCCGCGCCAAGCGACCGGCCGATGATCTGCATCGGGTAGTTCCACGGCACGATGTGGCCCGTCACGCCGATCGGCTCGCGCAGCGTGTAGACGGTGAACCCCGCCTGAAACGGGATCGTCTCGCCCATGACCTTGTCGACCGCGCCCGCGTAGAACTCGCAGTAGCGCGCCAGCGCGGTGACGTCGGACCGGGCCTGGCTCAGCGGCTTGCCCACGTCCGTCGCTTCCATCTCGGCAAGCGCGTCGGCGTGATCGTGAACCAGCTGCCCCAGCCGCGCCAGAAGCCGCCCGCGCTCCACCGCCGTCAGCGTGCCCCACGCGCCCTCCAGCGCCGATTGCGCGGCCAGCACGGCGGCGTCGATGTCCTCCGCCCCGCCGCGCGCGATGCGCCCGATCTCCCGGCCGGTCGAGGGGTCCTCGACGGGCAGGGTGCCGCCTGACGCGCAGGGCTGCCAGCGCCCGCCGATGAAGACCTTGTCGGTGTCGAACCAGGGTGTCATGCCATTTCGCCTTCCTTCGTTCGGGACGCGAGGTCCAGCCGCGGCGCGGCCGCCAGCAGGGCCTGCGTGTAGGGATGTTCGGGGGCGGAAAAGACGTCCTCGGTCGCGCCCGCCTCGACGAAGCGGCCCGCCTGCATGACGATGACCCTGTCGGTGATGGCGCGGACGACCGTCAGGTCGTGCGAGACGAAGAGATAGGACAATCCATAAGCGTCCTGAAGCTCTGCCAGAAGGTCGAGGATGCGCGCCCTGACCGACACGTCCAGCGCCGACACGGCCTCGTCCAGCACGATGATGCGGGGCCTCGTGATCAGCGCGCGGGCGATGGCGATGCGCTGCCGCTGCCCGCCCGAGAACTCGTGCGGATACTTGTCGATCGCGTCGGGAGACAGGTGGACGGCGGCCAGCGCCTCCGCCACGCGGTCGCGCCGCTCGGAGCCCCGGGGCGGCGTCTCCACGAGGTGGAACGGTTCGGCCACGAGGCGTTCGACCCGCCAGCGGGGATTGAAGCTGCCGTAAGGGTCCTGGAACACGACCTGGATGCCGGCCCGCAACGGGCGCGGCATCTTCGGCACGATGGATGTCCCGAACAGGCGGATGTCGCCGCCCTGCACCGGGTCGAGCCCCAGGATCGCGCGCGTCAGCGTGGACTTTCCGCAGCCCGATTCCCCGACCAGGCCAAGGGACTCGCCCTCGTTGAGCCTCAGCGACACGCCGTCCACCGCGACCACCGGCGCGCCCCGGCGAAAGCCCTCGCGGCGTCCGGGGTATTCGCGCCGCAGGTTCTCGACCTCCAGCAGGGCACCGGCGCGCGGGGCCGCCTGCCGCTCGGGCTTGTGCGACGAGGCGGCCAGGAGCGCGCGGGTATAGGGGTGGCGCCGCTCGGCCAGGACGTCGGCGGTGGCGCCCGTCTCGACGATCTCGCCCTCGCGCATCACCGCCACGCGGTCCGCCATGTCCGCCACGACGCCGAGGTCGTGCGTGATCAGAAGCAGGCCCATCCCCTCCTCGGCCACCAGGCCGCGCAGAAGCTCGAGGATCTGCGCCTGCGTGGTGACGTCCAGCGCCGTCGTCGGCTCGTCCGCGATGAGCAGGCGGGGATGCAGCGCGATCGCCGCGGCGATGCACACGCGCTGCCGCTGCCCGCCCGACAGCTCGTGCGGATAGGCGTCCATGCCGATGTGCGTCAGGCCCACACGGTCCAGCCGGTCGCGCGCGATCCGCGCCGCCTCGCGCCGGTCCTGCGTGCCGTGGATCATCAGGGTTTCCGCCACCTGGTCGCCGATGGTCCGCACCGGGTTCAGCGCCGTCATCGGCTCCTGGAAGATCATGCCGATCTCGTTGCCCCGGATCCGGCACAGTCCGCTTTCCGGCAGCCGCAGCAGGTCCTGCCGGTCGAGGCGTATCGCGCCGCGCGCCTCCGCGCCGTCGGGCAGAAGGCCCATCAGCGCCAGCGCCGTCATCGACTTGCCCGAGCCGCTTTCCCCCACGAGGCCGAAGATTTCGCCCGGCCTCACCTCCAGCGTGACGTCGCGCAGGATCGGCGTTCGATGGATGGCCACGCCAAGGCGGTCGATCCCGATCATGCCCGCCTCCGCCTGAGCCTCGGGTCGAGCGCGTCGCGCAGCCCGTCGCCAAGCAGGTTCAGCCCCAGCACCATCAGCACGATGGCGAGGCCCGGCAGAATGGCCAGCGAGGGGTTGCCGTAGATCATGGTCTGCGCCTCGGCCAGCATCCGGCCCCACGACGGCACCGGCGGCTGCGCGCCGAGGCCGACATAGGACAGCGCCGCCTCGGCAAGGATGCCGAGCGAGAACTGGATCGTGGCCTGCACGATCAGGAGGTTCAGGATGTTGGGCAGGATGTGCTCGGCCGAGATGCGCACGCGGCCCTTCCCGCTCGCGCGGGCGGCCAGGACGTAGTCCAGCGTCCACAGCGACAGCGCCCCGCCCCGTGCCACCCGCGCGAAGACGGGGATGTTGAAGATCCCGATGGCGAGGATCGCGTTCGTCGCCGACGGCCCGTAGCGCGCGGTGATCAGGATCGCGATCACCAGCGAGGGGAAGGCGAAGATCAGGTCGTTGCCCCGCATGATGATCTCGTCCAGCAGGCTGCCCCGCGTCGCGGCCGCGGCAAGGCCCAAGGGCACGCCCAGGCCGATGCCGATTCCGACCGCGACCAGCGCCACCGCGATCGAGGTCCGGGCGCCGATCATCAGCATCGACAGCATGTCCCGGCCCAGCTGGTCGGTGCCCAGCGGGTAGGTGGCCGAGGGCGGCTGCAGCCGCTCGGCGATCGACACGCCGGTGACGGGATGCGGCGTCCAGACGAGGCTGAGCGCGGCCATGGCGAGCACCGCCGCCGTTATCGCCGCGCCGATGACGAGGGCGGGGGGGAGGGTCCTGCCGTCGGGCGCCGTCATCTGCGCCTGAGCCTCGGGTCGACCAGGGCATAGGCCACGTCGACCAGGAACGTCACGAGGATCACCGCGAAGACCAGCAGCATCGTGACCGATTCAACCACCACGAGGTCGCGCTGCGTGATCCCCTGGAAGATCAGCCGCCCGAGGCCCGGCAGGAAAAAGACGTTCTCGATGATGATCGCACCCGCCAGCAGGAACGAGAACTGCAAGCCGATGATCGTCAGCACGGGGATCAGCGCGTTCTTCAGCGCATGGCGCAGCACCGCCTGCCTTCGCGTCAGCCCCTTGGCCCGCGCGGTGCGGATGTAATCCTGGTTCAGCGTCTCCAGAAGCGCCGAGCGCATGACCCGCGCGAGGATGGAGGCCTGCGGCAGCGCCAGCGCCACGGCCGGCAGCGTCAGCGACTTGATCGCGAGGGCGGGGTCCTCCCAACCGGGAAATCCGCCCGCCGAGAACCATTGCAGCGTGACTGCGAAAAGCAGCACCAGCAGCATCGCGAACCAGAAGTTCGGGATCGCGATGCCCAGCTGCGTGCCGCCCATGATGCCGTGGTCCAGAAGCCGCCCGCGGTTCGCGGCGGCAAGGATGCCCACCGGGAACGCGATCAGCGTGGACAGCGTCAGCGCGTAGACCGCAAGCGGCAGGGACACCCATATGCGGTCCAGCACCAGCTCGGACACCGGCACCCGGTAGGTGTAGGAGGTGCCGAAATCCCCCGTCAGCATTCCCCCGATCCACGCGAAGTATCGCGCGACCTTCGATCCGTCGAGGCCCAGTTCCGTGCGCAGGGCGGCCAGCGTCTCGTCGGTCGCGTTCATGCCCAGCATGTAGCTTGCCGGGTCTCCGGGGATGACCTCGATCAACGCGAAGATCACGACGCTCGCCACCACGAGGCTGAGGCCGAGGGACAGGGCGCGGAGGGCGACGTAGCGAGCCATGCGGCGACGTTAGTCGGGGGGTCGCGGACTGGCCAGAGGGGACTTGCCGAACGGGCGCGGCCGGGTCTAGATCACGGAAGGCCGGGGGCGATGGCGTCGCCCCCGCGACGTGGCCAGACCGCCCTGAACGCCCGGGCCTCCGTGACCAGGGAGGGCCCCGTGCCCATGACCAATCAAGACCGCCCGCAGTTCTTCCGCTTCCATAACGGCGAAAAGGCCCCGCTGCCCTTCGCCCTGTCCGAATACGAGGCGCGCCTGATGGGCCTGCGCGCCATCATGGACGCGAACGGCGCCGCCGCGGCGGTGCTGACCTCGATGCACAACATCGCCTACTACTCGGGCTTTCTCTACTGCGCCTTCGGGCGGCCCTACGCGCTGGTCGTCACCGCCTCCGAGGCCGTGGTGATCTCGGCGGGGATCGACGGCGGCCAGCCGTGGCGCCGCGCGGCCTGCGACGCGATCACCTACACCGACTGGGAGCGGGACAACTTCTGGCAGGCCGTCGCCCATGTCGCGGGCCGTGACCGGTGCGTCGGGTTCGAGGCCGATCACCTGACGCTCGCGCAGACCGACAGGCTCCGCGCGTTCCTCGCGCCCAACTCGATCGTGGACATCGCGCCCGCCACGATGCGCCAGCGCATGGTCAAGTCCGAGGCCGAGCGCGACCTCATCCGCATGGGCGCCGCCGTCGCGGATGCCGGCGGCGAGGCGATCCGCGCGGCCATCGCGGAAGGCGCGCGCGAGATCGACGTGGCGATGGCGGGGCGCGACGCGATGGAACTGGAAATCGCCGCCCGCGTCCCCGAGGCCGAGTATCGCGACACATGGGTCTGGTTCCAGTCCGGCCCGAACACCGACGGCGCGCACAACCCGGTGACGGCGCGCGCCCTGCGGAAGGGCGACATCCTCAGCCTCAACACCTTCCCGATGATCTCGGGCTACTACACCGCGCTGGAACGCACCCTTTTCCTCGGCCAGCCCGACGCGGCGTCCCTCGCGATCTGGCAGGCCAACGTCGATGCGCACGAACTCGGCATCTCGCTGATCCGGCCCGGCGTGTCCTGCGCCGAGATCACCCACCGCATCAACGACTTCTTCGCCGAGCGCGACCTCCTGCAATACCGCAGCTTCGGCTACGGCCATTCCTTCGGCGTGCTCAGCCACTACTACGGCCGCGAGGCGGGGCTGGAACTGCGCGAGGACATCGACACGGTTCTGGAACCCGGCATGGTCATCTCGATGGAGCCGATGCTGACCATCCCCGAGGGGCAGCCCGGCGCCGGCGGCTACCGCGAACACGACATCCTGATCGTGACCGCGGACGGGACCGAGAACATCACGGGCTTCCCCTACGGCCCCGGCCACAACATCGTGTGACGCGAGGCGTGCCGCGCCGCCCCGGAACGGTGGCGCGGCCCTTTCACGGAACCGACATCTTCCCGTTACGCAGGTTTCACGCAACTCGGCCAAAGCACGAGCGCAAAGTGAACCCGTGGGGAGCCCCGAATGACGCCTCGTTTCGTGACGCTGACGTCCGCCCTTGCCCTTCTGGCCGGACCGGCCGTGGCGCAGGACATGAACTTCAACCGCATCGCCTCGTTCATGGTCGGGCAGAACGCGCCTGACGCCGAGGAAAGCTCGGCCGAGATCATCGGCGCGACAGATGACGGCATGACGCTGGTCTACACCGACAGCCCGGCGGGCGTGGTGGGCTTCATCGACATCACCAACCCGGCGAACCCGACCGGCCTCGGCGCCGTCGCGATGCCTTCGGGCGAACCTACCTCCGTCGCGGTGATGGGCCGGACCGCCTATGTGGGCGAGAACACCTCCGCCAGCTTCACCGGGCCTTCGGGCGTCCTGCATTCCATCGACGTCGCCACGCGATCCGTGACCGGCTCGTGCGACCTCGGCGGCCAGCCGGACGCCGTCGCCATCGCCCCGGACGGCAGCTTCATCGCGGTGGCCATCGAGAACGAGCGCGACGAGGACGCGGGCGACGGCCGCGTGCCGCAGATGCCGGCGGGCTTCGTCGCCATCGTGCCGCTCGCCGATGGCGCGATGGAGTGCGCGGGCCTCGTCCGCGCCGATCTCACCGGCCTTGCCGACGTCGCGCCCGAGGATCCCGAACCGGAATTCGTCGCGATCAACGGCGAGGGCGAGATCGTCGTGACCCTGCAGGAGAACAACCATCTCGTGGTCCTAGCGTCCGACGGGAGCCTCCTGAACCACTTCCCGGCGGGCGAGGTCACGCTGACCGGCATCGACACCGACGAGGAAGGCGCGCTGGTCTTCGATGGTGCGCTGACCTGGCCGCGCGAGCCCGATGCCGTCGCGTGGATCGACGACACCCACTTCGCTACGGCCAACGAGGGCGACATGGACGGCGGCACGCGCGGCTGGACGATCTTCGCCCAGGACGGCAGCGTCGTGCACGACAGCGGGACGTCCTTCGAGGAGGCCATCATCCAGATCGGCCACTACCCCGAGGAGCGTTCCGGCAACAAGGGCGTGGAGCCGGAATCGATCACCGTCGGCACCTTCGGCGGCACGCCGATGATCTTCGTCGGCGCCGAGCGCGCGTCGATCGTCGGCGTCTACGACGCGACCGATCCCGCGAACCCCGTCCTGACGCAGCTTCTGCCCTCGGGCATCGGCCCGGAGGGCTACGTCACGATCCCCGCGCGCAACCTCCTCGTCTCGGCCAACGAGACCGACGACGCCGGCCCGCGCGCCCATGTCATGCTGTTCGAGTATCAGGACGCGCCCGCGGCCTACCCGCATCTCACCTCGGCGGGCATGGACGAGCTGACCGGCTGGGGCGCGATCTCGGGGCAGGTGATGGCCGGGGACCGCACGATCTACGCGGTCTCCGACAGCTTCTACGCCATGCAGCCCACGATCTTCCATATCGACGTGAGCACGACGCCCGCCCGCATCGTGGACGCCATCCGCGTCGCCCGCGAGGGGCAGCCCGCGCAGCTGATGGACATGGAGGGCATCGCGCTCGACGGCGAGGGCGGGTTCTGGGTGGCGAGCGAGGGGCGCTCGGACCGCCTCGTTCCACACGCGATCTACCACGTCGGCCCCGACGGCGAGATCGAGGACCACATCGCGCTTCCCGACGCGCTTCTGGCCGTCGAGACGCGCTTCGGCTTCGAGGGGATCACGCGGGTCGGCGACATGCTCTATGTCGCGGTCCAGCGCGAATGGCGCGACGATCCGGCGAACCACGCCAAGATCCTCGGCTACGACCTCGGGACCGGGGAGTGGTCCGTGATCCACTACCCCCTGACCGAGCCCGCAACGGGCTGGGTCGGACTGTCCGAGATCGTGGCGCATGGCGACTGGCTCTATTTCATCGAGCGCGACAACCAGCTCGACGCCCGCGCCGTGACCAAGCTGATCACACGCGTGCCGATGTCCGCGATGCAGGACATGGTCGCGCTGGGCGGGACGCCGGCGGTGCTGGAGCCCGAGGTGGTGGTGGACCTTCTGCCCTACCTCACCTCGACGGGGGGCTACGTCCTCGACAAGGTCGAGGGGCTGGCCATCGCCGCGGACGGGACGATGTGGGTCTCGACCGACAACGACGGCGTGGACGACCATTCGGGCGAGACGATGTTCTTCGCCATCGCACCGATGTGAGGCCCGCCACCGTCATTTGAGGGAGCGATTTTCAGCAGTCATGGCCCCCGCGGTTCGTCCGCGGGGGTCGTTTCGTTCAAACGGGCCCGCCACGCCCGACCTGCGACAGCCCCTCGGCGAGGCGGTCGAACACCAGCCGCACGCGCCGCGACGTGTGCAGGTCGCGATGCGCCGCAAGCCAGACCGGGATCGTGACGAGCGGCGGCGCGCCCGGTTGCGCGCGGACGAGCGCGGGGTCGTCGTCCCCCATCCACGTCGGCATGACGGCGACGCCGAGGCCCGCGCGCGCCATGCCGAGCTGCGTGTGGCTGTCGTCGCTGAACAGCACGAACTGCTCCGCCGGCACCTCGACGCCGCGCTCGGCCAGCATCGCGCGGTAGCCGTCGCCGGGCGCGTAGCCGATGAAGGGCAGGGCGCCCAGCGGTCCCCGCGCCAGAAGCTCCGGCGTCGCATAGAGCGCCGCGTCGTCCTCGGCCACGCGCCTTGCCGTCAGCTCGGGCTGGTCGGGGCGCACATGCCGCACGGCGATGTCCGCCTCGCGCCGCATCAGGTCGCGGATCGCGTTCGAGGCCACGACCTGCACGGCCAGCGCCGGCGCCTCGTCGCGGATCCGCGCAAGGATCGGCGGCAGAAGTTCGCTCGCGTAGAGGTTCGAGGCCGTGACGGTGACGACGCCCGCGATCTCCTGGCTCTGGCCGCTGGCGGCGAGCGCGGCGGCATGGGCGCCCTCGGCCATCATGCGCAGGTGATCGATCAGCGACAGCCCCGCCTCGGTCAGCTCCATCCGCTTGCCCGCGCGGGTGAAAAGCGTGACGCCCAGCTCCTCCTCCAGCGCCGAGACCTGCCGCCCCAGCGTCGGCTGCGTCTGACCCAGCGCCCTCGCGGCGGCCGACAGCGATCCCGTCTCGGCGGTGGCGACGACGGCGCGGGCGCGGTTCCAGTCGAAGGCGAGGCTTTTCCAATCCATACGCAATCGTATGGGAAGGCTGCGCAATCGGTCAATTTCCATATGCGTATCGCATGGCTATGTCTGGGCGCGCCCAAGCATCCGCCGGAAGGAGGCCCCGATGAAAGCCGCGATCCATACCCGCTACGGAGGCCCCGAGGTCGTCAGCCTCGGCGAGATCGACCGCCCCGTGCCCCGCCGTGGCGAGATCCTCGTGCGTGTCGGCGCGGCGGGCGTCACCACCGCCGACTGGCGCATCCGCGCCGCGGCCTTTCCCGGCCTCGTCAGCCTCGTGGGGGGGCGGCTGATGTTCGGCGTCTTCCGGCCGCGCAAGCCCGTCCTCGGCGGCGAATACGCCGGAACCGTGGTCGAGACCGGCCCCGGCGTCACCGACTTCGCGCCGGGCGATCGCGTCTTCGGCTTCGCATGGGGCGGGGCGCATGCCGAATACGTCGCGGTCAAGGCCGCCGGCCCGGTCTTCGCCACGCCGCCCGGCCTCGACGACGCCGAGGCCGCCTCGCTGCCCTTCGGCGGTCTCTGCGCGCTGGAGTTCCTCGAGCGGTTCGCGGCCCTGAAGCCCGGCGAGCGTGTCCTGATCCTGGGGGCGTCGGGCGGCGTCGGCGTTCACGCGGTGCAGGTCGCCCGCGCGCTCGGCGCGAGGGTCACGGGCGTCGCGTCCGCCCCGCGCGAGGATCTCGTGCGCGCGCTTGGCGCTGAGCATTTCATCGACTATCGCGCGCCCGGCCCCCGCGGGCTCGGCGGGCCCTACGACGTGATCTTCGACACGATCGGCGTCCTGAACTACCCCGATGCGGCCGGGATGCTGGCCGAGGGCGGGCGCTTCGTGCCGCTGAACTTCGGGGTCGGCGACATCGTCCATGTCCGCAGGGCGTCGCGTAATGGCCACAGGCTGATCCTGAAGGTCAGCGGGGACAGCAAGGAGGGTCTCGCCCGCCTGGCCGCAATGGTCGCCGAGGGACGGCTGCGCCCCATCATCGACCGCGTCTACCCCTTCGCCGAGGTCCGCGCGGCGCACCGCCACGTCGAAAGCCGCAGCCGGAAGGGCTCCGTCGTGCTGCGGATCGGGGACGCGGAGGCCGGGCGCGACGCGGCATGATCGTCCCGCCGCGCCGTCGCGGAACAGGCCCGAACGGCGCGCCGGCACCGATTCCGGGGCGCACGGCGTCGCGGCGGGAGCGCGCCGGGAAAATGTGATCACACTTCGAAAATCCGTGATCACAAAATGCGGCGCTGCGGCGTTAAGACCCACGCCAAGGGCGCAAAACCGGCCATGACGGCGCCCAACGCGCGTGACAGCACTGTAAAAACCGCTATTCCTTTCAGCAAGGCGACAGCCGCCAAGCAAAACCTGAAAGGGGTCCGCCATGGCCGATGTGAACCGCGGGAACAGACCGCTCTCGCCGCATCTGCAGGTCTACCGACCGCAACTCAACTCGATCACCTCGATCCTTGTCCGGATCACCGGCACCGCGATGATCGTGTCCGCCGTCCTCCTGGTCTGGTGGATGGTCGGCGTGGCCTCGGGGGAAGCGTATTTCGCCTATGTCGACGGCCTCGTGACGTCGCTCCTGGGCGATGTGGTGATGAGCCTTTCGGTCCTTGGCCTCTGGTATCACGCGCTCGGCGGGCTTCGGCACCTGATCTGGGACACCGGCCGCGGCCTCGATCCGCGCACCGCCGACAAGATGGGCTGGGCGATGCTCGGCGGCTCGGTCGTCCTGACCGTCATCACCCTGCTGGCGATCTGAGGGGACACCGATATGAGCTACATGACAGACCGCAAGCGCGTGACCGGCATGGGAACCGCGCATTCCGGCACCCACCATTTCTGGACCATGACCGTGACCTCCGTCGCGCTCCTGATCCTGACGCCCTTCTTCCTTGCCATCGTCGGCCCGCTTCTTGGCGCGCCGCATGCCGAGGTCGTCGCCACGCTCGGCCGGCCGATCCCGGCCGCGGTGGTCGCGGCTTTCCTCGTCGTCGGACTGCACCATTTCAAGCTGGGCGTGACGGTGGTGATCGAGGATTACACGCGCGGCCTCGCCCGCAAGATCTGGATCATCGCGATGACGATCGTCAGCTACGGCCTCGCGGCCGCCGGCGTCGTCGCGCTTGCGCAGATGGCGCTCTGAGAGGGACATGACGCGATGAAAGACACGGCAAACATGACGGCAAGCTACGACATCACCGAACACGTCTACGATGTGGTCGTGGTCGGCGCGGGCGGCTCGGGGCTGCGCGCGACGCTGGGGATGGCCGAACAGGGGCTCAAGACGGCCTGCGTGACCAAGGTGTTCCCGACGCGCTCGCACACGGTGGCAGCGCAGGGCGGCATCGCGGCATCCCTCGGCAACATGGGGCCCGACCACTGGCACTGGCACATGTACGACACCGTGAAGGGGTCGGACTGGCTGGGCGACACGGACGCGATGGAATACCTCGCCCGCGAGGCGCCCAAGGCGGTCTACGAGCTGGAGCATTACGGCGTTCCGTTCTCCCGCACCGAAGAGGGCCGCATCTACCAGCGTCCCTTCGGCGGGCACACGACGCAGTTCGGCGAAGGCCCCCCGGTGCAGCGCACCTGCGCCGCCGCCGACCGCACCGGCCACGCGATCCTGCACACGCTCTACGGCCAGTCGCTGAAGAACAACGCCGAGTTCTACATCGAGTATTTCGCGACCGACCTGCTGATGACCGAGGACGGCCAGTGCGTCGGCGTCGTGGCCTGGAGCCTCGATGACGGCACCATGCACGTCTTCCGCGCCAAGATGGTGGTGCTCGCCACGGGCGGCTACGGGCGCGCCTATTTCTCGGCGACCTCCGCCCATACCTGCACCGGCGACGGCGGCGGCATGGTGGCCCGGCAGGGCCTGCCGCTTCAGGACATGGAATTCGTGCAGTTCCACCCCACCGGCATCTACGGCGCCGGCTGCCTCATCACCGAGGGCGCGCGCGGCGAGGGCGGATACCTCACGAACTCCGAGGGCGAGCGTTTCATGGAACGCTACGCCCCCACCTACAAGGACCTCGCCAGCCGCGACGTCGTCTCGCGCTGCATGACGATGGAGATCCGCGAGGGCCGCGGCGTCGGCCCGAACAAGGACCATATCCACCTGCACCTCAACCACCTGCCGCCCGAGACGCTGGCGCTGCGCCTGCCGGGCATCTCGGAATCGGCCAAGATCTTCGCCGGCGTGGACGTCACGAAAGAGCCGATCCCGGTGCTGCCGACGGTGCATTACAACATGGGCGGCATCCCCACCAACTACTGGGGCGAGGTCCTGAACCCGACGAAGGACAACCCCGACGCCATTGTGCCCGGCCTCATGGCCGTGGGCGAGGCGGGCTGCGCCTCGGTGCACGGCGCGAACCGCCTCGGCTCGAACAGCCTGATCGACCTCGTGGTGTTCGGCCGCGCCGCCGGCATCCGCGCCGCGAAGGTGGTGGACCCCGACAGCGCCGCGCCCGACGTGCCGCGCGCCTCTCTCGACTACGCGATCCAGCGTTTCGACGGCGTGCGCCATGCAGATGGCGGCACGCCTACGGCCGAACTGCGCCTCGAGATGCAGAAGACGATGCAGGAGGACGCCGCCGTCTTCCGCACCGACAAGACGCTGGCCGAGGGGCTGGAGAAGATGACGAGCGTCGCGGGCAAGCTCGACGACCTGCGCGTCACGGACCGGTCTATGATCTGGAACTCCGACCTGATGGAGACGCTGGAGCTGACGAACCTGATGCCGAACGCGATGGCCACCATCGCCTCGGCGGAGGCGCGCAAGGAAAGCCGCGGGGCCCATGCCCACGAGGATTATCCCGACCGCGATGACGCGAACTGGCGCAAGCACACGCTGGCCGTGGTGGACGGCTCCAAGGTCGAGCTCGCCTACCGCCCGGTGCACCTCAACCCGCTGATGGGCCACAACGAGGGCGGCATCGACCTCGAGCGGATCAAGCCCAAGGCGCGGGTCTACTGATGCGCCTTGGCCGGCCGGTGATGGCAGGCCTCGCGCTCGCGCTTCTCGCCGGGTGCGCGGCGCAGCCCATGACGCGCGACCGCGCCGCGCGGCTCTGCGCCGACGAGGCGCGGCAGGCGGACGGCATCTCGGGCGACGTGCGCTTCGGCGCCGGAAGCCGGGGAGCTGCCGGCGGCGGGAGCTTGATGATCACCTCGGCCATCCTCGACCCGCAGTCCGAGGAGGACGCGCTGCGCGCCTGCATCGACCGGCGCCTCGCCGGGGACAACAGGCCGCCCCGCCGCGCGGGCGTGACATTCGCCATCGAGGGCGATTTCCGATGACCGGGAACGCACTCGCACGGAACAGACCGGACGCCCCTCGCGGCGCCGCCCGATAAGGAGACGGACGACCATGGTTGAACTGGCCCTGCCTAAGAACTCCCGGATCAAGACCGGCAAGACGTGGCCCAAGCCCGAAGGCGCCACCAACCTGCGCAAGTTCCAGGTCTACCGCTGGAACCCCGACGACGGCGAGAACCCGCGCGTGGACACCTACTGGGTGGACATGGACACTTGCGGGCCGATGGTTCTGGACGCGCTGATCAAGATCAAGAACGAGATCGACCCGACGCTGACCTTCCGCCGCTCCTGCCGCGAGGGGATCTGCGGGTCCTGCGCGATGAACATCGACGGGATCAACACGCTCGCCTGCATCTACGGCATGGACGACATCAAGGGCGACGTGAAGATCTACCCGCTGCCGCACATGCCCGTGGTCAAGGACCTGATCCCCGACCTCACGCATTTCTACGCCCAGCACGCCAGCATCATGCCGTGGCTGGAGACCGAGACGCAGCGCCCCGAGAAGGAATGGCGTCAGTCGATCGACGACCGCAAGAAGCTCGACGGCCTCTACGAATGCGTCATGTGCGCGGCCTGCTCGACGTCCTGCCCCTCCTACTGGTGGAACGGCGACCGCTTCCTCGGGCCGGCGGCGCTGCTTCATGCCTACCGCTGGATCATCGACAGCCGCGACGAGGCCACGGGCCAGCGGCTCGACGACCTCGAGGATCCGTTCAAGCTCTATCGCTGCCACACGATCATGAACTGCGCCAACACCTGCCCCAAGGGCCTGAACCCCGCGCGGGCGATCGCGCAGATCAAGAAGATGATGGTCGAACGTCAGCTCTGACCCGGTCCGGAGCCCGAAGCCCGCTCGAACGCGGTGCGCGCTTCGGGCCGCGAGGCCTTGGCGGCGACGGGCGGACCGGCCGCCGGTCAGCCTGCCGGGACGGCTCGGGGACCGCCGCCGCCCCCACCGTCTCCGACACGACGCCCCGCAGGGCGGGCAGTCCCCTTGCACGGGCACGCCCCGTCCTGCTCGATGCCCCGTCGGGGCGCATCGGCCTCTTGTCGTTCGCGGCCCCATCCGTGGCTCGGGACAGACGACCGCGGGGCTGCTAGTCTTCCAGCCGGGGGCAGGTTCGGGGAGGACGCGCGCATGGACGCGGATGTCATCGTTGTGGGCGCGGGGCTCGCAGGTCTCGTGACGGCATGGCATGCGGCCGAGCGCGGGTTGCGCGTGGCGCTTCTCGATATGGAGGGGCCGCGGTCCGTGGGCGGGCAGGCATGGTGGAGCCTTGGCGGCCTTTTCATGGTCGACACGCCCGAACAGCGCCGCCTCGGCCTCAGGGACAGCCGCGCGCTCGCCGCCGCCGACTGGTTCGGCTCGGCCGGGTTCGACCGGCCCGAGGATGCCAACCCCCGCGCCTGGGCCGAGGCCTTTCTCGACTTCGCCGCCGGTCCGATGCGCAGCTACCTCCGCGGCCTCGGGATGCGCTGGTTCCCCATCGTTGGCTGGGCCGAGCGCGGCGGTGCGCTGGCCCACGGCCACGGCAACTCGGTTCCCCGCTTTCACGTCACATGGGGCACCGGCACCGGCGTGGTCGCGCCCTATGCCGGACGCGTCGCGGCCCATCCCGGCATCTCGCCCCGCCTGCGCCACCGGGTGACGGGCCTTCTGGTCGAGGCGGGCGCGGTCATGGGCGTCACGGGCGAGGTCCTTTCGCCGGACGACGCCCCGCGCGGCGCGCCGACGAACCGCACCGTGCTGGCCGATTTCACCCTGCGCGCCCCGTGCGTCGTCGTGGCCTCGGGCGGGATCGGCGGCAACCACGACCTCGTGCGCGCCGCATGGCCGCGCGACCGGCTGGGCCCGCCGCCGGACTTCATGGTCACCGGCGTGCCCGCCCATGTCGACGGCCAGATGCAGGGCGTGGCCGAGGCGGCGGGCGCCGCCGTCATCAACCGCGACCGGATGTGGCACTACACCGAGGGCCTGAGGAACTGGGATCCGATCTGGCCCGGCCACGGCATCCGCATCCTGCCCGGTCCCTCCGCCATGTGGTTCGACGCCCTTGGCGCGCGCCTCGAGGCGCCCTGCTTTCCGGGCTTCGACACGCTGGCGACGCTGCGGCGGATCCTGTCCACGGGGCACGGCCATTCGTGGTTCGTGCTGACGCAGACGATCATCGAGAAGGAATTCGCGCTTTCGGGGTCCGAACAGAACCCGGACCTGACCTCGGCCAGCTGGGCCGCCGTCCTGCGCGAGCGGCTCGGGCGGGGCGCGCCCGCGGCGGTCGAGGCGTTCAAGACCCGTGGCGAGGATTTCGTCGTGGCCAGGGACCTCGCCAGGCTGGTGGAGGGCATGAACCGGATCACGCCCGAGGCCCCGCTCGAACTTGCGGGCATCGCCGCCCAGATCGAGGCGCGGGACGCCCAGATCGCCAACGCCGTCGCGAAGGACGCGCAGGTGACGGCGATGCGCGGCGCGCGCGCCTATCTCGGCGACCGGCTGGTGCGCACGGCAAGGCCGCACCGCATCCTCGACCCCGCGCATGGACCGCTCATCGCCGTCAGGCTCAACGTCCTGACGCGGAAATCGCTCGGGGGGCTGCACACGGACCTGTCGGGCCGGGTCCTGCGCGCCGACGGCAGCGCCTTCCCCGGCCTTTACGCGGCGGGCGAGGTGGCGGGGTTCGGCGGCGGCGGCTACCATGGCTACAACGCGCTCGAGGGGACGTTCCTGGGAGGCTGCATCTTCTCGGGAAAGGTTGTCGGCGAGGCGGTCTGACGCGCCCTTGCGGACCGCTCATCGCCGCGCGGCCATCGATCCGCCGCAGTCGGCTGGCAGGCATCGGCCATGCGGAACGACGCCCCGATCCTCTTCCTGACGCCGCCCGCGCCACCGGCGGCCGACGCGGCCGACCCGGTCGCGGCCGCGCTGCTGGCGGCGATCGCGATCGGGCTTGCGGTCCATGTGGTCCTCGTCCTCCGCCGCAAGGCACGCGCCTCCCCGCGCGGGCGG
>NZ_JARRSA010000020.1 GCF_029624655.1 Roseicyclus salinarum | reverse complement strand
TCTTCGCTACGACTGCCCTTGTGGCAACCGCTGGCGTAGCAATGGCCGACGTCGCGATCAGCGGCTACGCCGAAATGGGTATCGCGGGCGGCGGTGACGACGCCATCAACGGCACCGGCGGCGTCAGCCAGTTCTTCCAGGACATCGACGTCACCTTCACCATGTCCGGCACGACCGACAACGGCCTGACCTTCGGCGCAGGCGTCGACATCGACGAGACCGCCGCAGGCACCAACTCGTTCGACGACAACGGCACGACCGTCTTCATCTCGGGCGACTTCGGCACCCTGACGATGGGCGACACCGACGGTGCGCTCGACTTCGTCATCACCGAGAACTTCGGCAACCCGGGTTCGATCGACGACTCCGAGACGCTGCACGCCGGCTACCTCGGCTCGTTCCTCGACGGTCTCTATGACGGCCAGATCCTGCGCTACGACTACTCCTTCGACGCCTTCACCTTCGCGGTGTCGGTCGAGATGGACGACGCGGACATCGCGGATGCCGGCTACGCAATCGGTGTCGGCTACGACATGGCGATCGCTGGCGGTTCCGTCGCTCTCGGCCTCGGCTACCAGTCCGCCAACGTTGTCGGCGCGGCTGCTTCGGCCAACCCCGTCATCGACAACGATCCGACGTCGCCGACCTTCGGCGATCCCATTGCTGACGTGGGTGGTTCGACCGTCGAACTCGCCAACCTCGGTGACTACGGTATCGTCATCCCCGTTGCGGCAGGTGACAGCCTCGACATCGAAGCCATCGCGTTCAGCGCCGGCGTGACGCTCGACAGCGGCTTCACCGGTGGCGTGATGTACAACGACTGGGATATCGAAGGCACCGACGTCACGCACATGGCGATCTCGGCCGGCTACACCTTCGACGCGATCTCGGTCGGTGCCAACTACGGCATCTTCGAACTGGACGGCACCGACGCCTCCGGCTTCGGCCTCGCAGCCTCCTACGACCTGGGCGGTGGCGCATCGATCCACGCAGCCTACGGCGACTCGGACATCGACGGCGTCGACGGCGACTTCCAGAGCTGGTCGCTTGGCCTGGCAATGTCCTTCTGATCCTACCGGATCATAGGAATTGGAGAGAGCGGGCCCTGTGCCCGCTCTTTTCGTCTGGAGGATGCTTGCGCCGCCATCGTCCGCACGGCTTCGGAAAATTGCAGGCGTGGGGTGCGTCAATGGGTATATCCGGAGCATCAGCCGATCTCGATACAGGCGGTCGAGGATGCAAAATTGACGATATTTTTCAATAACGCCGATCATTGAATTGATAAGGCGATAGGAACAAAGGCGAAATGCTGGTCAATCGAAGCCCCTGACCGTGTGGATAGGGGACGGCTGGAGCCATTGGCTCCCACCGGAATCCAAGGGCGATTCCGCCCCGTGATTCCCCGTCCTCGTCAACAGTGACCTTCGTCGCGAACCGCGCGCCGCCTGTCGCTTTCCGCGTGAGAACCGGCGCGCGATGCGCTATCCAGCGCGCCATGTTCCTGAGCGTCTTCGACATCTTCAAGATCGGCGTCGGCCCGTCCTCGTCCCACACCATGGGGCCGATGACGGCGGCCGCGCGCTTTCTCGGCGATCTCCGCTCGGGCCGCGAGAAGGAACCGGGCGCGGGTCAGCTTGGCGGGCTGCGCTGCTCGCTGCACGGCTCGCTCGCCTTTACCGGCAAGGGCCACGCCACGGATCGCGCGGTGATCCTCGGGTTGTCGGGGTTCGAGCCCGCAACGCTGGATCCCGACCGCGCCGAGGCGCTGGAGGCCGAGGTAAGAAGCACGGCTACCGTGACCCCGCCCGGATTGCCGCCGCTTCGGTTCGATCCGGAGACCGATCTCGTCTTCGACTACGGGCCCCCGCTGCCGGGCCACGCCAACGGAATGATCCTGCGCGCGCTCGACACGGCCGGGAACCTCTACCTCGAGGAGACGTATTATTCCGTCGGCGGCGGCTTCGTGATGACGGCGCGCGAACTGGAGCGGCAGGTGCATGGCGACGCCGCCGTGCTTCATGGAGAGAAGGCCGCGGCGGGCTGCCCCTATCCGTTCGGGTCGGCGGCCGAGATGCTCGGTATGGCGCGCGCCTCGGGGCAGAGCATCGCCGGGATGAAGTGGGCCAACGAAACGGCGCGTCTCGCCCCGTCCGAGGTGCGCGACGGGATCGACGCCATCTGGCAGGCGATGGACGACTGCATCGAGCGCGGCCTCAGGATGGAGGGCGAGCTGCCCGGCGGCCTGCGCGTCAGGCGGCGCGCGAAGCATATCCACGAGCAGCTTCTGGCGGAGCGGGGTCGCAACGTCGCCCAGCCGCACACCGTCAACGACTGGCTGTCGGTCTACGCGATGGCCGTGAACGAGGAGAACGCGGCCGGCGGGCGTGTCGTGACTTCGCCCACGAACGGCGCGGCCGGCGTCGTTCCGGCGGTGCTGCGCTACTACCGTGACCATTGCATCGGCGCGACGGAGGAGGGGCGGCGGACGTTCCTTCTGACCGCGTCGGCCATCGGCGGGCTGATCAAGCACAACGCCTCGATCTCGGGGGCCGAGGTCGGCTGCCAGGGTGAGGTCGGAAGCGCGTCGGCGATGGCGGCGGCGGGCCTTTGCGCGGCACTCGGCGGCACCGCGCCCCAGATCGAGAACGCCGCCGAGATCGCGCTCGAGCATCATCTCGGCATGACCTGCGACCCGGCGGGAGGCCTCGTGCAGGTGCCCTGCATCGAGCGCAACGGCCTTGGCGCGATCAAGGCCGTCTCGGCGGCCTCGCTTGCGCTGCGCGGGGACGGCACGCATTTCATGCCGCTCGACAACTGCATCGAGGCGATGCGCCAGACCGGCCTCGACATGTCGACCAAGTACAAGGAAACGAGCCAGGGCGGCCTTGCGGTCAACCTGCCCGAATGCTGAAGGCCCGCCTCAGGCTTCGCGGGCCTCGGGTTCCACATGGCCGCGCCGCGCGAGGGCGCGGGCGATCATAAGGCACAGGACCGCCCAGCCCGCTCCTGCCAGCCATCCGGCCGCAACGTCGGTCGGCCAGTGCACGCCGAGATAGACCCGGCTGACCCCTACCAGAAGCACCACGATCACGGCGACCGTCAGGACGTAGACCTTCTGCCGCCGCTGAGGAAGGACGCGCGCGATCAGAACGCCCAGCGTCAGGTATGCGACGGCGGCCATCATCGAGTGGCCGGAGGGAAAGCTGGCCGTGTGGACGATCGAGCCGTGCGGCACGAGGTCCGGGCGGGGCCTGTCGAACACGCTTTTCGCAATGCCCGAGATGGCGATGCCTCCGCCCGTCGCGGTCAGAAGGTAGAGCATCGAGCCCAGCGAGCGGCGCGTCGCGAAGAACCCGGCGACGACAAGCGTCGCGCCCGCGATCACGGCGGTGCCGCCGAGCGCGGTGAAGTCGCGGCCCATCTCCTCGAGCCATGGCGGCCCGATCGGGTTTGACAGATCGCCCCTGGTCCTCAGCGCAAGCAGGATGTCGCGGTCGAGGTTCCGGGTCGCGCCCTCAAGCACCTCGTCGGTCAGTTCGGCCAACCCCCAGACCGCCGCGACGACGATGGCCAGAAGGACGAGGCCGCCGATCTCGACGTTGCGGCGCAGGGCGGCGACGAGCGCGGAGGATGGGCGTCCGGTCATTGCGGCCGCGTGCGCGTGGAGGATGCTGGCGTCATGCCGCCTCAACGGCCAAGGGTCGGGCGGGTTCCTTCGGATGTGCCGCGCCGCGGGCCGTGTGCGTGTCAAACGGGGCGGATCGTGTCGCCCGGCAGGAATTCGGGCTCCAGCCGGACGATCTCGTCGGTCAGAGCGTTCGCCGCGACCAGTTCGGCCGCGCGCCGCCCGATCTCGTGGCGCTGGCTGTCCATCGTGGCGATCCGCATCGGCAGGCCGTCGAGCACCTCGAACGAGTTGAAACCGGCAAGCCCTACGTCCCCGGGAATGTCCAACCCCTTCTCGAGGCAATAGAGAAGCCCGCCGGCCGCGTTCATGTCGGTGTTGTAGTAGAGAAAGTCGATGTCGGGCCGGCGCGTGAGCAGGTCCTCGGTCATCGCGCGCCCGGTGCCGAATCCCGATGCGCCGTCGTAGAACCGCTCGTCCGCAAGCGTCAGGCCGGCCTCGGCCAGCCCCTCACGCAGGCCCCTGAGGCGTTTCTGCGCCCTGTGGTCCCGGATCGAGGACGACCCGAGATAGGCGATCGAGCGATAGCCGCGCCGCGCGATCTCGCGGGCCATGTCGCGCCCGGCGGCAACGTGGCTGATGCCGACCGCCGCCGCAACCGGGTCGCCGTCCACGTCCATCACCTCGACCACCGGGATGCCGGCTGCAGACATCATCGCGCGCGAGGCGTCCGAATGCTCGAGCCCCGCGACGATCAGGCCCGAGGGCCGCCACGAGAGCATCTCGTAGATGACGTGCTCCTCGTGGTCGGCGTCGTATTTCGACGTTCCCACGACAGGCTGAAGCGGGGTGTCGTCAAGCACGGCGCCGATCCCGCCGAGGACGTCGGGAAAGACCATGTTGCTCAGGGAGGGGATCACCACGCCGACGAGGTTGACCCGGTTCGACGCAAGCGCGCCCGCGATCTTGTTGGGAACGTAGCCGAGGTTTCGCGCGGCCTCGAAGACCCGGGCGCGCGTCTTTTCGGACACGTCGCCCCGCTGGCGCAGCACCCGGCTGACCGTCATTTCCGAGACGCCGGCCGCCTCGGCCACGTCCCGCAGGGTCATCTGGGGTTTTCCGTCGAAGGGATTGCGTCCGCGCAAGGCTGTTTTCCGGCTGGGGTCGTGCGCACCTTGATACGCCGCGCACACGGCATGCCGCAACCCGGCATGGCCGATGTTGCGTCGCCGCGCAGAATGTCCCAGAAGGACGTGACGGCCCCGTGGCTCAACTGGATAGAGCAATCCCCTCCTAAGGGATAGGTTGCAGGTTCGAGTCCTGCCGGGGTCGCCATTCAGATCTTTGTCTCATGTTTGTTCCTTTCTTTTCATGTGGTTGGCATAGTTGTGTCCCGCTGATCGGCTGGCGTGTCCCAAAGTCACACATCCTTGATCAATAGCTGAATCATCCTGCGGCGGTCGGCCGCTCTTGTGTATCTCTCGACCTCGGACAAGCTTGTATGCCCCGCCATGGCCGCGATCTGGTGCGTGGTTACGCCCTGTTCGGCCCAATAGACACAGAACGCTTTTCGCAGCCCATGCAGGCGGGCGGTAATGCCAGCGGCCCGGGCCGCGTCTCCGAAGAGGTTTCCGAGCCCGGCTGCCGAGAACGGCTTGCCCTTTGAGGTCAGAAGAAAGGCCGGCGCGATATGCGGAGTTCGCTCGATCACGGCCCGCAGCTCGGACGTCAGTGGCACTTGAGCCAGCACGCCCGTCTTTTGTCGCTTGAAGGAGAGGATGTCGCCGGCGACGTTTCTTCGACTGAGCTGGGTCAGATCGGCCCGCGCCGCACCGCTGTAGAGCGCGAGGTCGAATATAAGACGTTCGGTCGTGCCAACCGGCCACCGCTCCTGAAACTTGGAGATGTCCTCCGGGCCTGCCGTGGCAAAGCCTTTACTCGCCGGTCGGACAAGCTCGATGCCTCGGGTCGGATTGGACGCAATGAACCGAAGCCGCTTGGCATACTCGAAGACGGACTTGAGCGCCTTCAACTCGTTAATCGCGCCATTCCCGCCCTTGGCATAGAGCGCGGCCTCGATATCCCCCGTGGTGATGCTGGACAAGGGCCGAGCACCTTGCGCCTTCACGTAACGGCGCAGGATGGCCGCGCGGTTCTTTCGGGTCGACGAGGCAAGCTTCGCCCACTCTGGCGATGCAAACAGCATGTCCACCGCCCATGCGAACGTGCCGGCCTTCGGCGTCAAGGTTTCGGGTGGCTGGAGCTCCCATCTAGCATGTTCCGCTGCCCATGCCGCTGTGACGCGCTGGTCAGTTGGGTGCAGTCCATGAACACCTAGCGCGATTTCCTTTCCATTGCGGCGGTAAACGTGGAACCACCGCCCACGTCGCAATCTTGAGCGAAGGTAGGGGAGACGCATCATGCTTCCTTGTCAGAGAAGGGCTTGCCGTTCCACATATCGCTGGGAGCCGACGTAATTTCAGGATAGTCGAAGGTCACTCCCTCCGGCCCGACCCCCTTGATCCGCGCGCCCGGACAAAGCTCCCGGGCAGCACGGTAGACTTCTTCGATTTGCCGCCTCGTCGGCATCGATGGGGATCGTGGGCTAGGCATCGCGTTGCCTTCCTCCGAAATCGCGCTCCCAATCGAGCAAGTCCCCAACGTTCTCCCTTAGTTCGGAAATGTCGAGAACGAGCCTGAGTCCCTGTGACGCTGAAAGTGAGTAGGTCGAGTCTTCTTGCTCCATGACCCAGTCTCCGAAAGCGTCGCATCGATAAACCAGCCGCTCGACGTT
The DNA here is from genome assembly GCF_029624655.1 of Roseicyclus salinarum. GTDB lineage: Bacteria > Pseudomonadota > Alphaproteobacteria > Rhodobacterales > Rhodobacteraceae > Roseibacterium > Roseibacterium salinarum. Next base: position 60,105 of record NZ_JARRSA010000020.1, on the reverse strand, counting down.
CTGCCTTCCTCCGAATAGCTCATATGCAGCGCAGGAGATTCGGCCTGCTCGCTCAGGCGCTACCGACATTGCGAGTAGGTTCCCGAAAATCTTGAGCGCAACGATCTGATCAAGATCGAATATGCGCGCTGAGCCTGGACGGGTCTTGGGTGCGCAGGGAAAATAACCGGCATGCACCATTTCATTGAACCGTGCTGGCTCAACGCGCGCTATTTCGCATGCTCTCTTTGCTCGGACACCGAAGCGCATCTGGAGAAACCTCTTGATCTCACCGATAGCTCTAGCAAAACTAATTGGTGATGGCAAATGGTTTGAGGTGGCAGTCAGCCTGGTCGTTGGGTCATTGCCATCCACATTGCCCACGATGAACTACGTAGGCACGCTCCAACCGGTTTTCCGAATGTATGACAGCTCAGCGGCAACACCGCGAAATTGTTCTAGCGCGGACTCTAGGTTCTAGACGATCTCGTCCACCAGCACGTCAAGGGGAGGCACACCGGGATTGGAACACGTAGACGACCTGTTGCACCAGCGCGGGAACGATCCCGAAGCATTTGCGCTGGCGAGGAAAGTCCCGAAGGTGTTCCGCAGGGGCGAGTTGCAACGGGCTATCCCGTCAGCCCTGCGGAACGGGCCGCTGACGGGCGCAGAGATCGCGGCGAAGGTGGAGGGCAATCTAGACAAGAAGGCCGCTTACAAGCGCGTGTACATCGCTCTTAGCCGCATGAAGGCGAGGGGGTTGGTTAGGCATGAGGGGCGGGTGTGGCTGGCCCCGTAGGGCCAGCCGAACTATCATCACAAATCAAACAAGCTAGTTGCCCGGCGGGGCACAGACTGTTTGTTGCAGGGAGGATTCAACGAATGGCGAAGTTCTGTTTCGACCCGAAGCCGCTCGGCTTCACCGCTGATAACCAAGGCTCCGATATGGGTGGCGCCGCGAGCGCGGCTGCATTTCAGCCCGTCGTGGTTTTGCGCCCCGGCGTTGAGGCGATCATAGAGGGATTGCGCCTCGCCCACATAGTAGGCTTCCCACCGCCCGCCGAGGGTTTCCCGGCAGGTGATGTAGACACCTGAGACGTGGTTAAACTCTGTTCCGATGGGGAACGTTTCGAGGGTGTAGGTCTGCCCGTTCATACCGGGCCACGTGACAGTGAATGCCATGATCGGCTCCATTGTGAAACCGGATCGGGCTTGACCGCCGCCACCCCCTCTGTCAATTAAGGGGCGTGATATCACAGTCCCGCCCGACCCGGCGGGGTTGCAAATAGGAGCGGCAGGACCACGAATCCTGACCGCTCCAATTTTCTGGATATCATATGGCCCGACGCTGAGTCTATGGGTTCGTGCCTTGTTCGCCACAACAACTAGTAGCCGTCATGCAGCCCGCTGCCAGTAGCCTTTCCATACCGGGCTGACTGGCGCACCCATTGCGGTTGCCACGATCTGCCGCGCAAGCGTCCCGTTGTCCGAGCGACGGTTGTCCTCCAGCCACGCGGCTTAGTTAGCGTACTGGTGCAGGTACTGCGGGCTGACGCGATGGTGCTGGCCGACAACCATGCGGCGCAGGCACAAGAAGTAGCTTTCGACCATATTCCCGTGCTTGCCGTGGTCGCTAGGCGCCCGCACTTGGTTTGCTTAGTTGCGGCGCATCCCAATTCATCATGTGTCCGATAGACCATGCCCCTGTGAGACAACCCGGATACCGGGAGAATGAGTCTCATTCGGGTAGTGTTTGCATTTTGAGACATGCCGTATCATATTGTCTATGATGCTATTGATACGGAGTGGCATTATGCTGATTGGATATGCACGAACATCGACGCTCGACCAGAAGGCAGGGCTGGCCGCCCAGCGAGATGAGCTGGCGGCGGTGGGCTGTGAGAAGGTTTTCGAAGAACAGGTATCATCCGTCGATACCAAGTCTCGACAACGCCTCGCTGAAGCCTTGGACTTTATCAGGGAAGGCGACACGCTGATCGTAACTCGACTCGATCGCTTGGCGCGCTCAGTCCCCCACCTTCTCCAAATAGTGGAGACACTAAAGAACAAGGGGGCTGCTCTCCGCATTCTCGGGATGGATATCGACACAAGCACATCGACGGGGAAGCTGATGCTGACCGTGCTCGGGGGGATTGCTGAGTTTGAGCGTGAGATCATGCTCGAACGACAACGGGAGGGGATCGCGAAGGCGAAGGCCGCCGGGAAATACAAAGGCCGCAAGCCGACCGCGATGGCAAAGGCAGATGAGGTGGCGGAGCTACATCGCGCAGGCACCGGGGCAAGTGAGATCGCCAAGCAGCTCGGTATTGGGCGAGCGTCAGTCTATCGCATACTTCGTGACCGAGAGCCTACTCAACAAACTGCGTAGACCGGTGTCGCCGACTTCACAGCGAAGATGTGAAAGCTAGGCCTCGTCGAAGACAGTGAACTTGAGTTCACTCAGACAGCTCTGATCCCAGACCCCGTCCATCACGCACTGCCCGGCGCTTCGCGAGGCGGTTCCTGATGGGTCCGATCAGCCTGAGACGGTTCGGCAGAGAAGCGATCCCAGCGCAGAGCGCCTGATATGGCCTTCCCTAGGCTTCCAGGTCGAGACAAGACCGGTGGCGACGAGATCTGGCCCAAGAGACACGAGGTCGAACCCTGTCGCCTCCAGCACGAGGTCGTCAAAGGCCTCGTAGTCCTTGTCGTCATAGACATCGAGCATCCGGAGCGTCACGCCGAGCGGGCCATCGAGCAGGACCTTGGGAATCTTCGGGTTGGCAGTCCAGGCCTTGGCTGTGGCGAGCGGATCGCTTGCCGTTCGCATGGCTGCGACGAGCTTTACCACCTCGGAGGGAATGCCCCCCGTGGCGTCGAGAATGGCGCCCCGGAGGGTCTTGGTGTCGAGTTCGGGCTTCTCGAGCTGGTGGAGATGCATCCGCACCATCTCGGCGCCCCAGGCCGACAGGAACTGGCTCTGCTCGAGGCGGTTGGCGATGTCGCGGAGCCCGGTGTTGGCGGCATCGAGGACAATGATTGGGCGCACAAGCCGATCGAGAACAGGCTTCTGAGTCTCGAGCCAGTCGATGACCTTCCGGGCGTCGACAGGATCTCCAGGCGTGTAGATGGCCAGCACCGGCGCGCCCCTGCTGCCTTTCGCCCGATCCACGAGGGTCCGAAGCTCCTTCTGGGTTCTAGAAATCTCGACAATGATATCCTCGGACGGGCTCCCCGGAATCCGGCCCTCCTCCGCGATACGCTTCAGGGAGGGTCCGACCTTCGAGAGCCCGAGGGTCTCGAGGCCGCAGACGATACGGACTGCCGCCTCTTCCTTGAGGACGACCCGCTCGATTTGGAGGTCGGTGAGCGGGGTGTAAAGCCATTCGCTCTGGTCCTGGACGCTGCCGCTCTTGTAGCGCCGCCGGTGGATGGCCCGGTCATAGGCGACAGTGGGATCCTTGTCCTCGATCTCCTGGAGCGCGTGGTAGATGTCGTGTTCTGAGCCAAGCATCGTCGCGACCTGGCGCGAGCCAAGTAGGTAGCGGAAGCGCTTGGTCCCAGGGATGGGAACGCGACCCAGTACGCCGAGATCGAAAAGCTCGTCGAGGAGGGCCTCGAAGGCGGAGGCCGACGGGATCTCGGAGGCCTTCGGCCAGAACAGGCTCGCTTCCTCGAGCAGAACCGCGGGCTCGAAGCCCGCCACCCGGGCCTTGTGCTCCTGGCCTTCCGCATTCAGGCGACCGAGCGTGTAGGCGACTAGCGCGTAGCGGGGGTCGAGGTTCAGCGTCCAATGGAACTTCTCGCGGATGCGGTGCTCAATATGCCCAAAGGTCCGGTGCGAGAAGAGCATGCCTGTGGCGATCGGCCAGAGCGGCCCATCTTCGCCGAGATGGTACTTCCGGCCACTCCCGGTGCCGTGTAGGGCGGAAAGGAGCCCTTTCATGTATTCCTGGATCAGCGAGGGATAGTAGTTCGCCCAAGCTAGGATCTCCTCCACCGCCTCAGGGGTCTCGAAGCGGAAACCTGCCGCCTGCATCGGCTTGACTACGAGATCGTAGGCCGCACGCTTGTCGGCCTCGGTCCGGTTGAGCGGGCCGATGCAGATCGGTTGCTCTAAATGGGCAAGCGGCGAATTCGGCTGTTTCAGCATCCGCTGGACGTTGTGAAGGCCGGCGAAGATGACCTTGAAGGCGCGGCCGGTCTCCTCCATCAGCTTCTTCAGGCGCGCCACCTGGGGATAGTCATCCCGGGTGTCAGCATCCATGAAATGGTCGGCCTCGTCGAACATCGCGATGATGCGGCCATGGGGCCTCATTGTGATCCATTCCCGGATGTCCTTCTCGACTGCATCGGCCGTGCGGCTCGTGGGCTTGACCACCTCGGGGGACAGCATCGCGGCGAGGTGGGTCCAGATCTCTACGGACTTCTCGGAGTGGCCGACCGACCGGACCTCGCGCGTCACGACGATGCGGTCCTCCGCGGGCGCATGCTGAGTGCGCGCGATGTGTCCGAGGAGTGCCGACTTGCCGAGCTGGCGGCCGCCATAGACTAGACAGCCGCTCGCCGTCTTCGACATGATGAGTCGCATCTCCTCGGCGCGCCCAAAGAACATCTCGGGCGGCAGTTTCCCGGCATCGGTTGCGTAAGGCTCGACGCGCCCGTAAGGAAGTCCGCACTCGAAGATGGTCTGGGCTCGGGTCTCACGCCGCGTCGCAGTGAAGGCGACCAGTGCCTCGTCGATGACGAGGGCGGGGAAGGCGCCGGCGCGCAGGTGCTGGGAGAGCTCGTGACGCCTGGCGGTATCGACGGCGCCGGCAAAGAGCAGGATCGTAGCGGTATCGGGCGAGAGCGTCTTGATGATCATCTCCGGAAGCGTGTCGGAACCGATGAGGAGGAGGCGCGTACTCCCGTTTGCCTGCGATCCAAAGACCGGTGGCAGGAACCAGTCATCCGCGGCACCGGGCTGGATGGTGCCTGTCATTTCGGCAGCCCAGGCGCCAGTCCGGCCAAGGGCGCGGAGATTGTGGATCTTGACTGCGTCGTAGCCGATATCCTCAAGAAAGGCGCGGACGCGGGAGACCTCGGGCTTGCGAAGTGTCATCGAGGCAACGATGTTCTGGTACAGCTCGATGAGCGCAAGGCCCGCCGTCCGGCGATCCTCCTCGATGTGAAGCGGGCCAGGCGCCGCCGCGGCATTCTCCCAGGCCGCGGCACCTGCCGGCCAGTCCGGCCCGTTCGCCGCGGGCAGGAAGGTGCCCGTGAAGGCATCGACCAGTCCGGAGAGATCAGTTTCGAAGAAGGCGACGGACCGCCCATCCCGGAGCTGGGCAATCCGGTCCTCGATGGTTTCCACCGCCAGTGTGTCGATGGCGGCGGCGAGGGCATCAGCGTCCTGGGTGTTGCCCTCCGTGCGATACTCGCCAATCCGCCTCACCTGGTCCTGCCGGATTTTCTCCTCGATCTGGCCCGCCACCTCGTCGAGGTCGTCGATCTCGGCTGGGATGTCCGAGAGATCGTGAATCTCGGTAACGCTCTTCAGGGCCGCAAGCCGCTGCCGCGTGATATGGCACCACTCCAGGTAGCGGTTGATCTCGGACTGGTGCATGTAGTCGACCTTGGAGAGCGTCTTGAGCCGGCGCTCGCGCTCTTCGACCCTCGATTCCCAGGCTTCCGCGAAGGCAGTCATCGCGCGGTGGAAATCGCCACGCGTGGAGATGCCGAAGCGTGTAGCAAGCCGGCCCGCAGTCTCGAACGCGCCCTCCTCGATGGCATGGCGGAATGCCTCCTCGGGGTCGGGAACATCCCCTTCGGTAAGGATCGCGCCGAGGATCCCGGCCGCAGGGCTGGACGCGTCCAGTGCCGCCCGCGCCGTGGCGGGCAAGAGGTCCCGCTCAGCCACCAGCGCCTCCTCGAGTGTGGCGAAGCGCCCCGCGGCCTCGCCGCGAAGGGCGTGAATGACGCCCTGGATTTGTTCGGCGATCCATCCTGCGACGGCGCCGTGGAGCGTTCCGGCCTGGCTGCGCGCTTCGCCGGAGAGGCCAGAGGTCGCCTTCTCGAGGCGGGAGACTAGGTTGCCAACCGCCGTCCTGACGCGCACCTCCGGCTGCTGCCGGTGGCTGCCCTCGCGGGTCGCGGCACGGACCCAGCTGTCGAGAAGGCCGAGGGGCTCGTCGAATTGGCGGACAAGATACTCGATGCCCTTGGGGTGGAGACGTGCGGTGAAGCGCCCGCTCCGGACCGAGAAGGCCTCAGCCAGGGCCTCGATACCGTCGGCGGACGAGAGTTCCTTGATCGCCTGGTGCGCCACGTCGACAGCATCGCGGTGTCCTTCCGCGATCGCGGTGCGGGCCGCACCGATGGGTCCGGCATCCGAAGCCGCGTGATGCATGACTGCGGTCGCGAAGGGCCAGCGCGAACTGCGCGCCATGATGGTGTCGCACCATTCGCCGATCTGTTCAGCGAAGCGCTGCTTCTGCGGCGTTGCCGTGACGCCGGAGAGCCGGGCGAGCTCGTCGGCATCCGGGGGGAAATCGAACTCGAGCCGCGAGATGGCATCGACGGATTCCTGGAGGTGGGTGCCGAGGGCGCCGCGACAGAGATCGGGGAGGACATTGCGGAAGCCCGAGCCCGCCTCGAAAATAGCCGGCCTTAGGAGCGCGCCGAGAAGGAGTGCAGATCCGGCCTCGCTCTGGGATTCGCCCGATGCCCTGGTCGCGAGACCAAGAAACTGCTGGGTATCGGCGCCATAGCCGCGCCGGGTCGCACGGCTGCCCGCGGCGACGCGAAGCGCGGAGGCCTCGATTGGCCAGGGCCGACGGTCGGCTTCGAAGCTCTGGGCAGCATCCGCGGCCACGCCAAGGAGGTCGCGCTCGATGAGGCGCACGAGGCTCGAGACCGGGGCTGGCGGATCGACGAACGCCGCCTCGGGCCCTGCCAAATCGAGCTCCGCTTCGGGTTGTGTCTCGGGCGCAGGCGCCTGTGTCTCGACTTCAGCCACCGGCACCGGTGCCACGGCCGTTCCAGGAGCCGGCGTCACCTCGGTCGCAGGAGCCGCCGCTGGAGCCTCGCCCTTGACGCCCGGCGAGATGCCGGCCGTCGTGTCCGCCGTCGCATTGTCCACTACGCCGGTGGAGCCATCTCTGGATGCAGAGCGCCCCGGAAGAGCCTCTTTCGTAATAGAAGCGGCGCTTTCCACGCCAGCGTTGCCCGGAGCCTCGCATGCCGTTCCCCTGGCCGCCTCCAGGTTGGTTGAAAGACTGGCCGTATCCGACTTGGTTGCAGGGGAAACACCCGGCTCCGCATCCGTGCCAGTAGGGGTGCCGCTGGCCGGTTCCCTGGCCGCTTTCGCGGCCGGATCCGGCGCAGAGGTCTGGTCGGATGCATCGGCACCGTTTTCGAGGTTGTCATCTCCACCCCAGTCTTCGTCGGCCTCCTCGTCGTTTTCGAGGATCGCCATGGGAGAGTTGTCGCTTGCGCTGCTGGCGGATAGAACTCCGGCGGCGCCCGCCTCGAAGTCCTCTGGAAACCCCGCGTCTTCATGGGCTACGAGTGCCCGGATCTCCTCGAGGAAGGCATCATCGTCCTCCCGCAGGCCGGCCATGAACTCCTCGAGAAGTTTGAAGATTTGGCCCTTCGTGGACTGCGCCTCTTCGAGCGCCGCTTTGTCGGCGGCAGCCTGCGCCCCGAGAGTTCCGAGGCGTGCGTAATTCTCGGCAGCCGTCGCGGCCGCTATCTGCTCTTTCACGTCGATGACGCTTTCCTCGAGATCTGAAATCTCGAGATCGAGTTGCCGCAGTCGTCCTGCGACACCGGTCTCGAGAGCTGCAAGGAGCGTGGGGACCTGGTCGTCGTTGATGTCATCGGGATGCACCTCCAAGCCAAGGCGCTTAAGCTGGGCGAGGAGCGCGTCCTTACGGGGGGCCTGGAGCTTTTGGAGCTGGTTGGCCGCGATAACAGCGATCCCGCCGAGCATTGAGAGATCGTCGGCATCAGAGGTGAGTTTGATGTCGCGCGAGAGTGCCTGGACCGCTGCGATGGCATGCGCATGGATCGTCTCGGAGACGAAGTCCGGATTGTTGTCCAAGAAGGCGGTGATGAGATGGGCCTGATTGTTCCAGTCTTCTACATCCTCGATCTCGCCAAGGAGGCTTCCGATAGCGTGTTCGGGGCTCTTGTAGGTGAAGACAGACTTGGCGAGAGCGTAGACCGAATCCGAGCCTTCCTCCTCGATCTTGTTGAAGTAGGCCGATAACGCGTATTCGCAGAACGCAGCGACGGCCACGTCCGGTTCGACAGGAGGCGATAAGAGCTCTCCGACGCGAGGCTGGAGTTCCGGATGCGAGTTCAACCGGAGCTTGGAGATTGGCAGTTTTGCGATGGTGAGGCCGAGTGTCGACTTCTTCCGGGACTTGGCCCCGTTCTTCTGGCTCCGCTTCTGAGCCACGAGAACCTCGAGGACGGGAAGGATCCAGGGGACATCCTGCGTCTTCTGGAGCAGGTACCTCCAGATCTCAGTGCCATCCCGGGGATCGAGTTGAAGATCGAACATCGAGACGAGCGTGCGCAGGTCGCGCACCGTGAAGAAGCCAGCCTTGGCGAAATAGGCGGGCGCCTCCGGGCAGATATCCAAGATCCGGAAGCGTCCCCAGGTCGCCGGTGGCGTCCAATCCTCGGGCACCCACCCGGCCATCACCAATCGGGCCTCCGGCGTTTCGGTCGGTGCGGAAGACTTCCAGTCTTCCTTCGGCGGCAGAAGATTCTCGTTCACCCGGAACCGTGGGGTTTCGGAGCTCGTCTCTTCCTTGGCCATGTCGGTATGTCCTTCGCGTGGGGTCATCGGTTCCATGCCGGCGTTATCGCGACGCCGGCATCGATCAGGATTGCTTCCATCCAGGCGAGCGCCGGACGTCGATCGAAATCCGGCCAGAGCCGCTGGTTAGAGTAATCGTTGAGGCAACGGGTACAGCTCGAGGTGCAATCCGGGTTGGGGCAGTCGAGGATCTTGCGCGCGGCGAGTAGAAGATCGCGGGCCAAGTAGCCGGTCTCGTTGGTGAGCCGCGTGGCATAGCCTGCGCCGCCTGAGACGGAGTCGTACAGCGCAACAACGAGGCACCCGTCGAGATGCTGGATGAGCGCCCGGAGGTCGCGGGGATCGGTCTCCAAAAGCTCGGCCGCGCCGAGGCGGAGCGCCTCCTGGAGCGTGCGGCTGAGCGACGGGTTGGGCTGGATCGTCTCGCCCGCGGGATCGCGCGGGAACCCCTCGAAGAGAAGCCCGCGTACGTCCGTCTCGAAGACATGCGCGAGATCGATCGGCCGGACCTGTTTCGTGGGATCGAACCGGCAGGGCTGCCCCGACCGCGGATTGGTATGGGCGGAGAGGAAGGCGGGCTGCTGCCAGCCAAGTTCCGGGCCATGGCCGCGCACGGGGATTGCGTGTTCGCAGGCGTTGCACCACGCGAAGCCACCGCCGTGGCGGCCTCGGTTGACGGTGATGATGCGGCCGAGTTCTGCGTCCGGACGGTTCGAGCCGGGCGCGTGGAAGGTCAGGATGCCGGGCAGGTCCGTGGGCGCGTATTTCGACCGCGGCGCCTCGGTCAGTAGAAGCGCCTCGTCGGAGACCGTGGAGCGAATCCGGGTTGCCCCGGGATCACGGCCCTGGCCGTCAGCGACAGAGGTGACGAACCCGTGCGGGCGTATGAAATGGCGTGTGAGGTTCTTCTTCTGAAAAGTCGATCCGCATTGCGGGCAGAATTCTTCCGGCTCGGCCCCCTGGGGCGTGATCTGCGGCGAGCGGCAGGTGTCGCAGACCCGGTATTGTGCCCGGTCGATGAAGGCATCGTCGCCGGTGAATTTCGAACGCTTGGAGATGCCGGCGCTGGTCCAGACCCGGCCGCCGGCCACGATCTCCGCGCCAGGGGCGTACTCGGAGATCCCGATGGACCCGTCGCGGTCCAGCTCGAGGACCGCCGTGTCGGCGGTCTGCCCGGCCGCGTTTAGGACCTCGAGCGAGACCGAGTGGACCGGGAATGAGTAGGTCGGTATGATAGCCCGCCGGGACAGCTGGTCGACTAGGAACTGGTTGAGGTAGAGCCGCTGCTGAGTTCGAAGGGCGTTGAGGGCGCGGTCGATCCGGATGAACTTCTCGGACTCCGTCGCCCCGAGCGCCTTGCGCTGCTCTTCCAAATCGTCGATCGCCTCCTGCATCAGCGAGAAGCGCCCCCAGGTCACGTCGGCGAAATGCCGGACCCGTTCCGTGATGACGCCCTCGAGACCCGCCGCGTCGAGCGCGATGCCGGCGAGATGCGGAGGAAGCCGCGTTCCGAGCGCTGCCGCGGCGGCGATATCCGGTCCGGCCCGGACCAGCCAGTCGGCGAAGTCCGCATCGAACTCGGCCCGGGCCTCGCGCGTCAGCGCTTCGGCGAAGACGTCCCGTAGCCGCGGAGATCCGGTCCGGGAATAGCCCGCGAGGCGATGCTCGAGGAAGCGGGCGAGCAGCATCGAGACCTGGTGGCGCTGGAAGAACCCGGCATTGTCGAGGCTGAGATAGGGGACGATTGGTTGGGTGCCGAGATACTCGGAGAAGTGCTCGTAGACGGCCCGGTCATAGCGCCCTGAGCGGGCAGTGGTGAGGACGATCGGCGCCACCTGGGCTCGCCGCCCGGCACGGCCCGCACGCTGCTGGTAGTTGGAGATCGAGGGCGGAACATTCTTGCACAGAACGGCCTCGAGGTCACCGAGATCGACACCCATCTCCATCGTCGTCGTGCAGGAGAGAAGGTTCACCTCACCCGCCTTGAACCGCTCCTCGATGTCCGACCGGATCTCGCCCGCAATGGCCGCCGTGTGCTCGCGGGCGATCCCCATCTGCGGATGCTCCCGGTAGCGCGCCACATAGTGGTTGATCCGGCCGAGCGCCGCGCGGTCGCCGGGCAGGATCTCCTTGAGCCGGCCATCGCATCCCATCGACTGGCAAACGCCCGCCGTGTCGAACTGTGTGCGCGCCCCGCAGGAGAGGCACTGGAAGAGCGAGACCTGATCTCCCGGCACGACGAGGAAGTCACGGTCGAGCCGGATCGCCCGCCCGACGCCGTGCTTGGCGGTCATCGACTTCGGGTGCTCGATCGCTTTCCAGAACGCGGCTAGGACATCGCGGATCGTGTTGGGATCGATCTCCGTGCCGCAAGAGGCGGACATGCGTCCGAGGAGATCGGTGAAACGGTTCTGCCTGCCCGCGGCAGGGACCAGGTTCAGCGCGAGCGTCGCCCGGGGATTGCGTTCGAGCGTGACGCAGCGACCGGTCTGGGCGGCGATGCGGGTCCAGATCGACTCGTCGGAGAGGTCGATCATCCCCGACTCCTTCTCGGCGATCGCGCGGTGTTCGCGGATCATCTTGAGGAGATAGCGTGTGAAGGCTTCCGCATAGGACTGCATCGGCGCGGGGAGCGCGCTCCGCACCATCTCCACCGGCCGCGCGATGGCGGTGTGGTCGATACCGACGAGGCCGAAGCCTTCGAGGCTGAGACGCCCCCGTCCGAAGACGGTCAGCTCGGCTGCGATCAGCGCCTTAAGGCGCAACTGTTCGTTCGCCCCGGTCTCGAGCTCCGGCACGACCCCCGGCCGGTAGAGCCTGAGGCCGTCGAACCTGAGTTCGCGGAGGACGGCGCCGACCAGGTTGTCGATGTCCATAGGCCCGCCCGCCTCGATCGCGCGCAGAATCGCGCTCCGCAACGCCTGCTCGCGCGAGGTGCGCTCGAAGAATGGGGCGAAGAAGGCCGCGTCCTGGCGGTTGTCGGAGAAGACCAAGAGGTTCCGTCCGCCCATCGGCGGCGCGCTACCGAGATCGCGCGGCGGCATGGCCTCGAGGAGCGACTGCGCGGCCACGGCCGCGATGGCCTCGTCGCCGGGCCGCACGGTGGTGACCGGTTCGTTGAAGCGTGCCGAGCGATGGTTGCAGGCGGCGCAGCGGTGGAGGTAGCGCCCGCCATCGTCCGGATCCTCGTGAAGGGGAACGGAGTCGAGGACCACCGCGCGCGAATCGTCGGGATCCATCGGCTCGCCGGTGGCCGGGTCGAGATGGACGAGCTGAACCGGCGGGTCCTCGGCATCCTCTTCAGGGTCCTCTTCCAGGGCCCGGCCGCCCGGGGTGAGGCGGAGGAGGTGGCGGACGCCGCCCGGAGACGGATCGAGGCGCACCCCGTTGTCCCAGGCCTCGATGTAGGGCTCGCCGCAATTCCGGCAGACGTAGAGCTCGTAGGCAGGCTCGTCGTCAGGCCCGTGATCGGCGCCGATAATCACCTCGCCGAGATTGTCCGGCGCGCGCGCCTTGAGGGTGATCCCAGTCCGGTCGGGCGCCCGCGAGATCAGGTGGTAGCGCGCGGGCAGCAGCGGGAAGACCGCGTTGTCCTGGCTGACGGCGAGGACGCCGACGGAGATGAGCCCAATCAGGGCCGGAACAGCCTCTTCCTCCGCGCCGGGAAAGATCTCCCGCGCAAGGGTCTCGAGCGCCACGACACCACCCTCGAGGCGGTGCGCGATCCGGTGGATCTCCTCGAAGCCCGCAAGCCGCGCAATGAGCGCGTCGCCGAGGGATGATGCCTCCTCGAGGGTGAGCTCACCGAGACCAGCAAGCCGGGCCTCCTGGTTCCAATCCTCGATCGACATCGGGGTGCCGTTCTGGATCGCCGCGCGGACCGCTTCGGCAAGTTCGCGGGCCCCGGCCCAGCGCGCCGGGCTGAGCCCGCTCGGGGCAGCCGTCCGGGCAAGCGCCGGGTGCGCTTTGCGCGCCGAGGTAATGACGGAGACAGCCTTCGCGAAACGTTCTCCGAATAGCCGCTCGGCGAAGTCGGAGAGCTCGGCCTTCCGTGAGGGATCGAGCGAGGCGGAGGTCCCGACGCAGCGGATCCGGCCCTCGGGGATCCCGAGATGGGCTTTGAGGCGGCGCAGCAGGAAGGAGACCTCGATCGCCTGGGCGCCTGCGTAGGTATGAATCTCGTCGAGAACGATCCAGCGCAGGTCGGCGCCGCCGAGAAGCTGACGGTTCATCGGCAGGAGCAGGATGTGCTCCAGCATCGCGTAGTTCGTGAGCAGGATATGGGGCGGGCGATCGCGCATCTCGCTGCGCGACAGGAGCCAGTTGTCGGGCACATCGGCATCCTCGCCGAAGGTGTCCATGAAGCTCGGGCTCGACCTCAGGCGCGTGATCTCCTCCTCGCGCGAGGCGCGCGACTTCACCTGTCCGGTGTAGCGCCCGAGCGTGATGCCGGGATCGCCGAGATCGCGAAAGAGGAGCTGGGCGATCCGCCCCAGCTGGTCGTTGGCGAGCGCGTTCAGTGGATAGACCAGAATCGCGCGCACCCCGGGCCGCCCCAGGTTGCCCTGCGAGAGAATGTCGTTGACGAGCGGGTAAAGGAAGCTCTCGGTCTTGCCCGAACCTGTCCCGGTGGCGACGAGGTAGTTCTCATCCCGCCCGAGCGCCGCTTCCTGGTGGGCGTGAAGCGGTCGGCGCCAGACCGCGGGCGCGTTCGTACCGAAGGCCTCCCATGCCGGGGCGAGAAGGCCTTCAGCCCAGAGGCCCTCGAGCGACTTGCCCTTCTCGAAGTCCGGCAGGGTCTCGACGAAGGGACCTTTCACGAAGTCGAGGCGGCCGATCGTCTGCCGCAGGGCTTCGGCCAGGTGCGGCGCCCGGATCTCGTTGATCGGCGACGAGGTCGAGACGAAGCGGCCGAGGATATCGTTCAGCTGGTCGCGGAAGCTGTTGGGATTGAGGATCGTCATGACTGTCCCTGGCCCCCTTTCGCGGCATGAGCCCAGAGGGCGCGGAAGTAGGCGAAGATCTCGACGCCGGCCCGGAGCATCATGGTCTGCGTGCGGCCGATCTCGGAGCGGGGAAGCCCGGTTCGGAAGGCGATGGCCTCCACGAAGGCGCTAGCTTCCCGCATCGCGCAGGCGCGCGCGTGCCGCTCGAGCTGGATCGCGATCCGGACCGGGAGCGGATCCCCCCCGCCGCCTGTGTCGAAGGAGCGGAGCTGCTCGAGCCCCTCGGCATGGGCGGAGCAGATCAGGCGAACGGCGGCGCCTCTCTGCCCGTCGCGGACAAGGTCGTGAAGATCGGTCTCCCGGAGCCGCCAGCGCAGGACACGGAAGCCTTGCGTGAGGGCATCGGCCTGGAAGTCCCGCGGAACCCCAGTGGCCGATGAGACGCGGGTCAGCCAGTCCTCGAGCGGGTGGTCCCCGGAGATCAATGGACGCGGATCGGGCGCGACGGAGCCGGCCATGGAAGCGAGCGCCGCGAGACCGGTATCAGGTGCGAGCCCCGAGAAGGCGTGGGACCCGGCTTCGAAGATCCAGGGGGCCGCGGCGACCAGGTCGTGGCGCGGAGGGCTCCCGTCCGCGCAAGTGAGAGTGAGGAGCGGCTTCACCGAGCCGACGAGCCGCGCGCCGCCAGCAACACTGTCGATGGCGGCCTCGTAGACGGGCGTGAGCGCGCCTGACACCTGTCCGTCGAGGCTCTCGGGCTCCGGCTCGGCCAGGAAGCGAGCGAGATTGGCAAGCTGGTTGATGTCTGGCTGCGGCAGAAAACCCGGCAGGCCGAGGGCGATCCGCGCGCCGCGTATGTCCCGAAGGTTCTCGACCCGGCCTTCGGGATCGCGGATCTCGAAGAGAACGCGGGCGGGCGCGGGCAGGACGCTCCGCGACAGGGAGACAGACAGGGTGCGGCTATCCCGGTCATAGGAGGCGGAGACTCCCCGGAGAGGCGGCATGTCGACGGGATGCCGGCCGAAGCTCCAGTCCCCCAGGAAAGATTCGCCTGTCACGGTCTCTACGGTGATGCGAAGCGCGTCGCAGGGTGTCTCGAGCCTGAGGGAGAGGCGAAGCTCGCCGTCCCCGTCGCTGAGCGTCAGCCCCGTGGGGTCCGCTCGGCGATGGAGGCGCGCGAGGAGTTCGATGCGTCCGTCCGCTCGCCGGAGCGCGATCCGGTCGTCGCCGTCGACTGGATCCTGGAGCTGACCCGCGCCAATCTCGAGGACCTGGCGCTGATGGAAGGGGCGCCGCGTCAGGCGGCCAAGCACGAGGAGATCGGCGGTACGGTCGGGCGCCCGCAAGCGGAGCGTGTCGTGACGGTTGTCTTGGCCGAGAACGAGCGTGGTGCCCTTAGGGACGAAGCTGCGGGATCCGTCACCGACACGGCAGTGCCAGAGCTTTTCGCCCCTCGCCGCGAGGTGGAACTCGTGCGTGCGCTGCACCCCCCTTAGACCGAGGATCGGTACTTCCTCTTCCGCTTCCGCATCGACCGATAGCGTCCCGTCCAGGACCCGGAGCCCGGCCGAGCGGGCGAGGTCCAGGTTCGCAGGGACAGGCACATCGGCAAGATCGCCCGCGGGTGTCGGAAGCCCGGGCCAGATCCAGCAGCGGGTCGAGAGCGTGGCCCGCGCATCGACCTCCCCGGCCGCGCCCGGCACCAGGACATCGAAGATGGCCTCACCTGGATCACCCGGGGCGGAGAGGTGCATCTCGGCGAACAGGATCTCGGCCGTGCCATCGGCAGAGGTCTCGATCGGGTGGAAGCGGCTTGTCCCGTTTATCCGCAGGCGCAGGATCCGGCTTCTGCCGCCGACCTCGGGATCGATCTTCAGGTGGAGGCGGCCATCAGCGGCGTGAAGCGCTCTGTTGCCGTCGCGGCCGAGGACGGTTGCGTCGATCCAGATCGCGTCCTCGCGGGGTGCCACGAGCCCGAGCGCGCCCCGGTTCGAGAAGTTCAGATCCTCTCCTGCCTCCACCCAAGCGACCTGGAAGGCGGGATCCTGGGCCGGGATCGAGGCCCCGAATGAAGGGCTCGCGAAGCTTTGGCGGCCGAGAACCACGAGCCGGGCCGCGGCGACCTCGATTTCTGTCGTCTCTGCGCCCACACGGGCGAGGAGGCTGCCCGTATCGGCATCGAAGACGAGAACCTCGTCGGGCCCGGGTGCTACCTGGATATCCTGGTCCACGATCCCTGCGCGCCACGCTACCTCGCGCGGCCAGGGCGCGCGTAGGGCGACGCGCCCGCCGCTCGGAATGTTGGTCGGGAAGGCCCCGAGCTTCAGCGTCTGGGGTTTCTTCGACACCTCGGCCTCGAGCGCCAGCCGGTCGGTCTGCCAGAAGAGGCGCGGCGGCCCGATGAGGTCGGTCCGTTTGCGGCCGTAGGTGGAGGCGGCCTTTCCGTAGGCGTCGAAGAGATGCGCCTCGCCATCGCCGACAGGCTCCTGGCCCTGGCGCCAGGCCTCAAAGCGACGCGCGCACCAGGCGGAGGCGTCGAACCTGATCGTGGCGAGAAGCCGAGTCATCCCGGGGCATCGCGCGGCAACCGCGCGGCGCTGCCAGGAACGGGCGGCGGCGGTGTCCTCGATCGCCGGCGGCCCGTTGACGAGGGTCATCGCCACGAAGGCATGGGCGAGATCGCCCACCTGGTGCCGGGCAGGGCCGAGGGGCGCGAAGAAGAGATCGGTGGGCGTGGTGCCGGAGACGGGAAGACCAATCGAGCGCGCAGCGCTCCGGAAGCGCCTCTTAAGGTCGTCGCGCGCGAAGCCTGGCGGAAAACTCTTGCCGAGGAACTCATCGATGTGGGCGTAGACGTCCTTCGTGTCGGCGCCGTAGTTCAGCGCCAGCGGCCGGAGAACGGACCAGACCGCAAGGGTCGGGCTGTTCTGAAACAGGACGAAAAGCGGAAAACTCCGCGCAATATCTGTCGCCTCTTCAAGGATGCGGTCCGGCAGAGCCAGATCTGGCAGGAAGGGCGTCGATCTCGGGCCGGTCCACGCCGCGTGAAAGATCGCCTCGATCTGTGCGAGACGATCTTTGAGAAGACCATGGCCGCTTACCGTTGCGTTGGTCATCGAAGTCCTTTTCGTCCGCGTCTCCGCCCCGTCATTTACAAGGAATGGACGAAACCAATCATTTCAAGAGTATGGGCGGAAAACTGTCACTATCGCAATGCTGCGAACCGCGCGTGCCGCACCGCGGTCTCCCAAGGACACTCCGCCCAAAAACCCCTTCAGAACGCGGGATTCTCCATCGGCGGCGAGATCACGTCCTTCCGGTGCCGAGTATACTTCAGTAGTCGACTTGGTCTGGACTAGGAGGCGGTCACATCCGTCCGTGGGGTGCCACACCGAGGAAGTTCCAGACACCAAGGGAAACTCGCGGTCAGCGATCGTGTTTGAGCTCCGGCCTGTGAGCGTCGTCACAGAAGCCGCTGAGGCGAATGACGGCCCTCTACCTACCGCACCTCTAGCAGAGCTCCGTGGGCGCCCCCTAGACGCTACCAGAGCCGCTCCGAGTCGATCGGAAAGAAACGGCCACCCTATTTGAGCGAAGCCGGGCGGTCCGTGACTAAGTCATGCCGCGGTCTGGCGGTCTGTGCGAGCACTGTGCGGAACCGGCGCCGTTCACCACGAAAGGGGGCAATCCATACCTAGAAGCCCATCACATTCGACAGATGACCGCTGGGGGCCCGGATGATCCACGCTTCGTCGTGGCGGTCTGTCCCACCTGCCATCGGAGGGCCCACTACGGGCATGATGCGAGCGACACTAACAAGGCGATGCTCGACTACGTTGCCTCGGTTGAAGCCGACTGACTCCCGGCGGTCCGGCCAGTGAACTTGAGTTCACATTTCTTGCTATTCGATGTCGGTCGTCTCTATGAGTTCTTTCATCGAGCGGATGAGTGAAGACAACTCCTGGCGTGTAGAAATCGCTGCAGAAGTGTAGCGGCCGTGTTTGAGCGCGTTAGAATTTCCCCTTGGGGCCCCCGGTGACTTCCCACCATGCATCCGGCAGCGACCATTCCTCATCGCAGGGGATTGGCAGGCTGTCTCCCTTCTTGTCATCGCTCCACAGCGTGGGCTCAGGTGCATAGGTAATCTGCTGTGCATAGGGTTGTTCCTCCAAGAACGTGTTTGCCCCCCCGCCATGGCCGATCACTCCTACCACCGCTTGTCCGCCAGCATGGACGTGGACATGTTCGACAGTCACCTTCTGTTGGCCCTTGCCGCGACGCTTGTCCAAAGCGCCGACTAGGGCTGCATGTGTGCGCGACAGCTTAGTCGCTTGGTTGAGTTCCGAACGCCTGCTCTCGATCGGGAGTCCAGGTATCATGGCTCGGCGATAGCACTCCATGGCAGCGCTGTGGGCCGCGAACAGTTGGGCTGCCATCATGCCTTCTAGTTCGTCTCTTGGTCGAACGCCCAAGAGTGCAGTCATAGCGGCTTGAACCTGACTGTCCTGCTTGTCAGCAGGAGAATTCCCGATCCAGAGCGAGTTAATGGCCTGATCGATGAGCACATGGTTCCATGCTTCTATAGGGGAACCCCCGAAGTCCTTTGATGGATTGTCGTTCTTCGGTTCGTCTTCGAAAGCCGTCGATTTGAGTTCTGTCTCGGTCAATTGTTCGCTTCCTCTGTTGGAACTTCGTTCTTGTGCTGGATGTCAATTGGATTGGTCACTTCTCGTAGTAGCGTCACACCCGTCACACCCCTTTGGGGTGTGTGACGATCGTGACGGCCTCGATCGCCGGTATTTGTGACGCACTGTGACGGAATGTGACGAATGTAACGGAGCGCCTCAGTCATCTTCGTGGACCTTCCAAACGTGGCCGCCCCACTCTCGGACCTCATCCATATCCATCAGCTTGTCTTTGGCACGTTTGAACGCGGTGCGAGCTGCGCTTTCACTTACCCCTGAGGTGAGTCCGTGGGTGCCGCACGCAGCGCGCCAATGGTCCAGAGCAACAACGGATCGGTTGACGGGATAACCGACCCCGCTCTTCACCTCGCCATGGGCCGCCAAGGCATCGCGCAACGCCTGCATCGCTACCGCGTTCTTTCCAGATAACGGCCTTCGTGCTGGCTTGGGTGGCGCCGCAGCATCCACCACGGCGCTGGTCACTGGCTCGCCATCCTCGTCAGTTCCAAGCACCACGGAGCGCAACCTGAAACTCAGCGCGTCTGGCGGCTCTTGGTCTCGCTGCTTTCTTGATAGTATTCGGCAATCGGCGGAAACCTGTATCTCGTTATCCACGGCGGCGCGCCAAGCTGAGGAGCCGCGAGCGCCGCGCTCCTCTTCTTTGCCCGTGTGATGGATGATCATGACGTGCGCGCCAGTCGCCTGCCTGATCAAGTCGCAGTTCTTGATGAACATGGCCGCATCTTTGGCGGTATTCTCATCGCCCGTCCCCATCGAGCGTGCCAATGTGTCAACGACTATCAATGCCGGGTCGTCATCCGGCATGATTTCGCAGACGGCTAAAGCATCACCCTGTCCGTGAAGGTCCAATCCAATGGGTAGCAGTGAGAAGGGAGCCTCGGCCATTTCGGGACGATCTTGTTTTATGGCGGCAAGACGGTTGCGAATACCTGCACCACCTTCGGCAGCGATATAGAGAACCGGCCCACCATTCACCCTCAACCCGCGCCAAACTTGATCGGCCGCAATGTGCATCGCGATGTCCAACGCCACAAATGTCTTGCCGGCGTTGGACGGACCGTAGAGCATGGAAAGGCAATTCCGATCCAACCAGCCCTTGACCAGGTAGTTGTTGGTAAGGACCGGCTGGATGTCGGACAGACGAACAAGTCGGCTCTCGATTTCAGACGCACGCGTGGCGTTGGTGTTCAGGTTTACTACGGTCATGCCGCCCACCTCCGCGCAATCTCGGAGAGATCAGCGCCATGCTGGCGCGCCATTGCCGGAACCGTTGCCCAAGTGATGCCGCTGCGCTTGAAGCTACGCCACTTGGCGGCGACCTCCCCGGGACGGTATTTGACTCCGGCCGCACTCCATTGATCCGCCAGGGCAAGCCCCTCATCAGACCCGGCGAAACGGTCGTGGAGGGCCATCAGGACGGTTACCCAGTCCAAGTAGGGCAAATCTGCGGGAATATGGCTTAGGAGTTCCTCAACTTCGCCTTTGGGCGTCTGGCGCGCGGGCGCGCGGGGCGGCGGGGCAACCGGCACCTGCAAGAACATCGCGCGGAGGCCCGGCGGGACGGCAGGAAGAACACTAGGAACAAAGCCACGGTATGCACCGCCCTCGGTTATCGAACCGGGGGCAACGACGTAGCCGCCCTCGCCTCGCGTGTCGATCTTCCGACCGATCTTGGACGTGGTGTTGCGCGCACCATCGAAGTGCCGGCAATAGATGTGACGCCCGCCTGATGGCGTGTTCACATTGGCCTTCTCCAGAAGTCGGGCATAGCGCGGCAAGGCCTTCAGGCTAGCTTCGCCCACCGCTTCACCGCTGGACTTGTCCACGTCCAGATCGATGACGAACAAACCATTGTCCGCTCCGCAGGGAATACCCCATGCTGCTGCGCCGTTGGCCTTCCATTGCGCTATGGTATGGGTGTCTCGCGTCGCCTTCTGCCGCCAATCCGAAATCAGCGGGGCCTTATTAGGCCCGACAGGGAAGATTCTGAACGGATACTTCATGCCAGGGCCCCCCAGTGGATTGCCAGAGAGGGGAGCTCTGCAGTATTCTCGATTTGCGAAGAGACGCCTTCCACAACGTCTTCAACCCCGGATGCGATTGCCGTCGCACCGGGGTTACTTGTATTGGGGTCGACTATGGTGTGTCCCGCGAGCGCATCTAACCCATTGTTCCGATTGAGGCCGAAAACAGCGATGGTGTCCCAACGGGATCTTTGAAGTCGTTGGAAAATGTGCTCCAGTTGGCAATTCTGCCGGGGTCGCCATCCCCACGTCAGACCCTCGGATTTCGAATTCCCGATGCGGCCATTCGCGGCTAGTGTCGCGGCCGTCACCCGGCGGGCATCCGTGGAGCATGAGATGCGATCATCCGACGACAATCCTTGGCCGATCCCATGCGCCTCCTTTGCGCTTTTCGCGGCGATCGCAGGCCTTGCCGCGCCGTCTGCCGCGCAGCCCGCGATCACGGACCTCGAGGTGCCTTTCCTGACGCTCCGGAACGTGACGGGGGCCGACGATCCCGGAGAGTTCTACGGCGACGAGCGCAGCGTCCTTTCGGCCGGATGGTGCCGTGTGCGCGAGCTGGAACTCGGAGGACTGGCGCCGCTCGCCGGGGCCGCGCCGTCCTTCATCCGCGAGGAATTCCTCAGGGTGGACCGGATCATGGCCACCGACAGCGCGGCGGTCCTCGACGACCTGCAGGACACTGCAGGGGACGACGCCCCCGCGATATATGTACACGGCTACTACATCGGTTTCGAGAAAGGGTGCAGGCGCGCGGTCCTTCTGCAGGAAAACGCGGGGCTTTCAGGCCGCTTCCTGTGGTTCAGCTGGCCGTCGGACGGGGCGATCGCCTACTATACCCACGACGAGGCCGACCTCTACTGGAGCGTGCCGGATCTCGCCGAGGCGATCATCGAGGCGGAGCGCCGCTTCGGCGGCGGCGTCGTGGATGTCATGGGCCACAGCCTCGGGGCGCGGGGCGTCGTGCTTGCGCTCTACGATGTTGCGAACCGCGCGCCCGGCACTCGCATCGACGAGGTCGTGCTGCTGGCCCCCGACATGGATTTCGCGATCTTCCAGCGCATCCTGCCGCGCATCCTGCCGATCGTGGAGAACGTCACCGTCTACGTCACCAGCGGAGACCGGCCCCTTGCGCTCTCGGCGCAGCTTCATGGCTACCCCCGTCTGGGCGAGGCCGGAAACGATGTCTCGACCCTTGCGGGCGTCGAGGTGATCGATTTGAGCGACCTGCCCTCCGAAAGCCCGACGGGTCATCTCTACCATATCTACAGCGATCACGTGGGGGACGATCTCGGGCGCCTGCTTGGCGAGGGGCGCCATGCGGCGGAACGCCCGAACCTCCTGCAGGCCGGTCCCAATCTCTGGCGGCTGCAGCAGGCCGGCGCGAATTGACCGCGATGGGCGCGGGCGGCAATCGCAGCGAGGTCACACTTCCGCGCGAATTCACTGATCGGGACCACGGCGCGCTGGCGAAGGCGCAGGCTCCGGGCAAGCTGGAACCCGGCCCCGGAGACGGCGCCTCTGGCGGACGCGCCTCGCCCGCGGCGTGCCGGTCGACCGAAGGAGCGCGCGTATGCGGTTCATCCATGCCCTGGTGACGAGAGTCTCGATCCCCGCGCTCCTGCTGGGCGTCTTCTTCCTCGCGGCGTCGCTTTCGCCGTCGCTGATCCCGCGCGGTTCCGCCGTGCAGGGGGCGCTCGGGGGGCTCTCGATGGCGCTTGGCTACCTGTGCGGGCGCATCGTCGAGCTGGTGTGGGACGTCGCGGACATGCCCCGTCTCCGCGGTCGCGCGGCGACGGCCGCGACGGCCGTGGCGGCCGCGATCGTCCTTGGCGTTCTGGCCCTGTCGGCCGTGGCGAGCGTGCGCTGGCAGGCCGATCTGCGCATCCGCATGGGCCTCGAGCCCGCCGAGGAAGTCCACTGGGTGCAGGTCGTCGTAATCGTCCTTGCCGTCTTCGCGATCCTCTACGCGTTCGGCGTCGCCATCTCCCTTCTGTTCCGGGTGGTGCGTGCCGGTCTCTACCGCGTGATGCCGCCGCGCCGGGCCAACGTGCTTGGCCTCGTGGCGGTCGCGCTTCTGCTCTTCCTGCTGACGCGCGACCGGCTGGTCCCGACCGTCTTCGAGATGCTCGACGAAAGCTACGAAACCGCCCAGGACCTCTTCGACCGCGCGCCTGCGGCCCCGACCGATCCGCGGCTTCCGGGAAGCCCGCAATCCCTCGTGGAGTGGCGTGCGATGGGTCAACCCGGCCGCGACTTCGTGATGACCGGTCCCGACGCCGGGGCGATTGCGGCCTTCACCGGCGCGCCCGCGCTCGATCCGATCCGCGTCTACGTCGGGCGCGCGAACGCGGCGACCCCCGAAGCCCGTGCGCAGCTTGCGCTGGGGGAACTGCTGCGGCTGGGCGCATTCGAGCGCGAGGTGCTGATCGTGGCCAGTCCGACCGGCACGGGCTGGCTCGATCCGGGGTCGCACGATCCGGTCGAATACATGCATGGCGGCGATATCGCGACGGTCGCGGTGCAGTATTCCTACATGCAGTCGCCACTGGCGCTGGTCTTCGAGACGCAGACCGGCCTCGAGCAGGCGACGGCGACCATCGCCACGATACACGACTACTGGAAGACCCTGCCCCGGGACGATCGTCCCCGGCTCTACATCCACGGCCTCAGCCTCGGGGCGTGGTCCTCGATGCATGCCACGAACCTGTTCAGGCTTCTCAACGACGGCATCGACGGCGCGTTCTGGGCCGGGCCGCCGTTCCCGTCGGCCTTCTGGAACTACGTCCAGCGGGCGCGGAACGAGGGCAGTCCGTGGGTTCTGCCCGAGGTCGGGGACGGCTCGCTCGTGCGATACGCGTCCCACGTGGCCGACGGGTCCCAAGGGGCGCCGTGGGGCGACATGCGCCTGATGTTCCTTCAGTATCCGAGCGATCCGATCGTCTTCTACGAGCCGTTTTCGGTCTGGCGCCCGCCGGTCTGGATGACCGAGCCGCCTGGGCACGGCGTCTCGCCGAACCTGCGGTTCCTGCCTATCGTCACGCAGTTCCAGCTTGCCATCGACATGGCGGTCTCGACGACGGCGCCTCCGGGGTACGGGCATTCCTACTACGCCCGGGACTACATCGGCCCCTGGGTCGAGGTGACGGCCCCCGAGGGGTGGACCCAGCGGGACACCGAGCGCCTCCAGGCGCATTGCGACAACGGCTTCCAGCAGGGATGCACGAACGACTGAACGCGCCTGCGCATGACGCGCCGTTCCCGAGGTCCCACGCGGCGGAATTTCGGTTGCGACCTGCAATGGTTGTGACGGCAGCCTTTCCGCCTCTATTGTCGATCCGGCAGGCGCCCGCGCCCGATTGCATCGCGGACAGGGGCAGGCGGCCGCGCGAGTGTCGGGAAGGTGTGCCGGGATGTGCTGGGGAGTGACCGCCACGACTGCGATGCTGGGCCTCGGGGCCGTGGCCACGGTGGTCACGGCGCGGCGTGGAGAGCCGCTCGCCATTTCGGGGACGCTTGGCTACTTCGCCGTGATGGAGGCGCTTCAGCTCTGGGGTTACGGTGTCAGGGATGCCTGCGGGACGCCCTCCAACGAGGCGGTCACGCTTCTGTCCTACATACACATCTCGCTTCAGCCGATCGTGATCAACGCCTTCGCGATGGCGATCGCGCCGCGCCGGATTCCCGCGCGGACGCAGCGCCGGGTCGTGCTTGTCGCCGCCCTCGCGACCGCCCTGATCGCCGCCCGCCTCCTGCCCTTCGAAAGTCTCGGGACCTGTGTGCCGGGAACCTCGATGTGCAGCGAAAGGCTGTGCCTGACGTCCGGCGAGTGGCACATCGCGTGGGAGTTGCCCTTGAACGGGATCCTCGCCCCGACCGGGCGGTTCCTTGGCGGATGGCTCCAGTTTCCCGAGTATTTCCTCGCGGTGTTCCTGCTGCCGCTGTGCTACGGCGCGTGGCGCTTCGTCCTGTTCCATCTCGCCGTCGGGCCGCTCGTCGCATACAACCTCACGTCGAACCCGAACGAGATGCCCGCGATCTGGTGCCTGTTCTCCATCGGGATCCTGCTGATCGGCCTGAGCCCCGCCATCCGGCATCGCGTCTTCGCGGCGCATCGGAGCGACCCCGCCCCCGGCTGAGCCCGTGGCGCCGCCTTTCGCCCTGAACCGGGTTTGATTGGGATCAAGGTTCCGGCCGTCACCGGTGTCCTATGATCGGGATGACGCAACGGGACCCGGAGACACGCCCATGGACAAGGCCGCCACGCTCGACCCCGAGGTCCCTGAAGACAGCGCACCCGCGCTTGGCGCGGCGGTGCCGGACGCCGAGGCCCAGGGCGGCGGCACAGCGCGGCGGACGCCACGGACCGTCCGACGCCCACTTTCGCCGCAAGAGCTTTTCGAGACCGGCGCCTACCCCTATCGCCGCAACATGGGCCGGCGCGCCTACGAGAAGGAGAAGGCCGCGCTTCAGGCCGAGCTTCTCAAGGTGCAGCTCTGGGTGCAGGAGACGGAGCAGAAGATCGTCATCCTCTTCGAGGGTCGCGATGCCGCCGGCAAGGGCGGCACCATCAAGCGCTTCACCGAACATCTTAACCCGCGAACCGCCCGCGTCGTCGCCCTGAACAAGCCGACGTGGGAGGAAAAGGGCCAGTGGTTCTTCCAGCGCTACATCGCCGAGCTGCCCACCGTGGGCGAGATCGTCTTCTACGACCGCTCGTGGTACAACCGCGCCGGCGTCGAGCGGGTGATGGGGTTCTGCGAGCCCAGCGAATACCTCGAGTTCATGCGCCAGACCCCCGAGCTTGAACGGATGCTCGTGCGCAGCGGCACGCGGCTTTACAAGTACTGGTTCTCGGTGACGCAGGCCGAGCAGCGCAGGCGCTTCGCCTCCCGCGAGACCGATCCGCTCAAGCGGTGGAAGCTGTCGCCGATCGACAAGGCCAGCCTCGACAAGTGGGACGATTACACCGAGGCGAAGGAGGCGATGTTCTTCTACACGGACACCGCCGATGCGCCGTGGACCATCGTGAAGTCCAACGACAAGAAACGCGCGCGGCTGAACTGCATGCGCCATTTCCTGAACTCGCTGGATTATCCGGGCAAGGACGAGACGGTCGTGACGCCGCCCGATCCGCTGATCGTGGGGTCGGCGGGGCATGTGGTCCACCGCGCCGACCATATCCTCGGCACGTCGCTTCACCCGGCGCACCGCCAGGGATGAGGCGGTGCCGCGCCCCGGACTGGGGCACAGTCCGGCTCAGGGCGCGGTCAGCATCGGTTCGGCCTGCGCGGGCGGCCTGGCGAAGATCTCGGCCGCGCAGGGCGCCGCCGCAAGCGCGGCCTCCGGCGCCGCGAGGATCGGGATGACCGGGCGGATCCTCGGATCCTCCGGCAGGCAATGGTCCCGCTTGAGGGCATAGAAAGCGCCGAGCGTGCGCCGCCCTGCGACGCCGTCCACGGGCCCCGCCTCGTAGCCGAGCGCGTTCAGGCGGGCCTGGACCACCGATATGTCGGCGGCCTCAAGCCGTGCTGCGATCTCCACGGAAGGCGAAGCTGGCGGAAACCACCCCAGCCTGTCCACGTTCACCAGCGCGCCGCGCACGAAGTCGAGATAGGTCAGCGAGAGGCCGACCTCCTCGCAGGTCGCGCAGCTGGCCGTCACGCGATCGCCCAGAACGAAGCGCTGCGCCCCGCTTGGCATCACCCGATGCGCGAGGATCTCGACGCGGCTGGCCTCGGTCGCGTCCGGATGCGCGTTCAGGATCGCGCGGGTGCCAGGCGTTTCGGTCGGAGACGCCGCGAAGGCAAGCTCGAGCGCGAGCGCGACGTCCCGAACGCCGTTGACGAGGACAGGCTGCGGCGCGTCGGTCGAAAGCGCGGGCAGGACCGCCTGCGCAAGATCGACGGGGCCGAGCTCGATCACCTCCACGAGGATGCCCGGAACGCCGAGCGCCGTGGTGCCGGTGAGGGTCGAGGCGAAGTCCCTTGCGGCATCCGGCACGCCCTCGCCCTCGAGGCAGGCGAGCGCCGCGGTTTCGGAGGCAGCCTCCTCCATGCACGCGGCGATGCCCGGCACCATGGCGTCGGGCACGATGTCGGCCGCGCCCACGTCGGCCGGGGCCGGGGCGGCGGCGGCAAGGCTTGCGACCGTGGCGAGCGCGATGGCGTTGATCTTCATCCGGGTTCGACCCTCCTTCGTCTGCAGCGGGCAGGATAGGGCGCGGACATGACGTGCGCCATTCCGCCCGACCGCCCTTGGGAAAACGGCGGCGTTTCGCCTGTTCGAGCATGACGGCGCGACGATGGCGAAAACGAGGCGCGAATGCCCTAGCTGTGCCACAAAGACCCATTTTATATGCGCGAAATCAGACCAATCGGAGACGGCCCCATGTTCAAGACATTGCCAACGCGGATCGCGGCCATCGCCATCGCGGCGCTGCCTGTCATTGCGCCTGCCAGCGTGATGAGCGTCATTCCCTTCGATCAGGCCGCGGCTGATGGCCGGGGTAACGGAAACGGCGGCGGAAACGGCGGCGGGAATGGCGGCGGAAACGGCGGCGGCAATCGTGGCGGCGAGGAGCGCGGCAGCCGTGGCGGCCCGCCCGATCACGCCAATGCGGGCGGACGCCGCAACATCGACGCAGCCAGTGCAACCCAGCGCCGGACCGGTCCGCCGGCGCACGCCAGCGCGGGCGGCATGCAGGGCCGGATCGCGCGCGAGCTTGGCGGGGCCAACGCATCGAACGCCAGTGCCCAAGCCTTCGCCAACGCCTCCGACAACTCGATGATAGGCCGGCTGCGCGACGTCTACGAGGTGATGGCCGAGACCGACGCCGCGCAGACGGGCATCACCGACGCGCAGACGGTCTTCGAGGACGCGGTCGCCGAGTATCTTCTGGAAAATCCCGACCGCAGGCTTCGAGATGCGATCGAGGCTTCGATCACCGACGTCGACCAGCGGATCACGGAGCTCAACGCGCTGGACCCGGCGCCGGAGAATTACGACGCGCTGCTCGACGAACTGGAGCAGGAGCGCCTCGGCTATACCGACGAGCTCAGCGTCTACGAGACCGAGCTCGGCGGCGCCGAGGACGAACTCGAAACGGCGGTCGGCGAATATTCGGAGGCGCTCGCGACCGAGGACGCGGCGCTTGCGGAGGTCACGAACCCGAATTTCGAGCTTTCGGACGAGGCGCGCGAAGAGCTTCGCAACAGGCTGTATGACCGGCTGGGCGATCCGAACGCCGATCCTGTGGACGCGCCCGCCGACGAGACCTGACGCTGCGCCGGAACAATCACCTTCCGCGTTCTGGGCTGGGCTCGGGGCGGCTGGAAATCATCAAGACAAGGCCCGGCGTCCTCGTGGAGGCCGGGCCTTCTTTCGTTCATGCGGCGGGACGCCCGGCGTCAGGCGAGCCCGTCGGCGCCATGTGCGAGGATGACCGGCACGATCAGGTCCTCCTCGTCCTCGAGGTGACGTCCTATCAGGCGCTCCAGATCCGCAAGGCCTGACCGCAGGACACCCGCCGCGTTCCGCGACGCGGCGGCGTCCCGCGCCTGGATCGCGGCGTTCGCCTGCTGCACGAAACGCTCGAGGATCGCGTCGAGCGCATGGTGGTCGGCGTCGAGCAGGTCGAAGCCCGGTTCGATCCGCGCATCGCGGCTTCGGAGCAGGGGAAAGTAATGGTGATCCTCGATCTGGTGGTGTCCGTGAAGCTGGTTCACGAACAGCCCGCCATAGCGCGCGATCCCCTGCGAAAAGGCCCGCGCGTCGCGGTTCCCGTCAAGGAACGCCTCTGTGTCGCGGGACATGTGCGCCATGAGCTGGCGGAACATCATGTGCCGCTCCAGCCAGAAGCTGACGAGGCCGTGGAATTGCGGATGGGCCTGCCACGATTCGCGCGGGTGCGCCTCGAGCAGCAGGCGAAGGGGTTCCGGAAGGCCGGTGCGCGTGTCGAGTGCGTTCTGTGTCATGGCAGGCGAGATAACCCGTCCAGCCGCGCGCGCAAGGCGTTCAGCCGCCCAGATGCGCCAGTCCGCGCCGCTCGGCCAGCGCGACCTGGCGTTGCCGCTCGCGGAACCGGGCGCGGTCGCCCTCGGTGTATTCGTGCGCGCACCTGTGGCAGGCGACGCCCTCCTCGTATTCGGGGCGCTGCGTATCTCCTTGCGCCAGCGGCCTCCGGCACGCCCGGCACAGCAGGAACGGAAGTTCGCTCAGTCCGTGCCCCACCGCCACGCGCTCGTCGAAGACGAAGCAGCCGCCACGCCACAGGCTTCGCTCCTGCGGCACCTCCTCGAGGTATTTCAGGATGCCGCCCTGAAGGTGATAGACCTCCTCGACGCCCTGCGACTTCAGGTAGGCGGTCGATTTCTCGCAGCGGATGCCGCCGGTGCAGAACATCGCGACGCGCTTGTTGTGGAAGCGGTCGCGGTTCGCCTCCCACCATACGGGAAAATCGCGGAAGCTTTCGGTGCCGGGGTCGATCGCGCCCTCGAAACTGCCGATGGCCGTCTCGTATTCGTTGCGCGTGTCGATCACGGCCACATCGGGCGCCGAGATCAGGTCGTTCCACTCCGCCGGGGGGACATAGGTGCCCACGATGTCGTTCGGATCGGTGCCGGGCACGCCCATCGTCACGATTTCGCGCTTCAGGCGCACCTTCATCCGGCCGAACGGCATCTCGTCGGCGGTCGATTCCTTCCACTCGAGGTCGGCGCAGCCCGGCAGCCCCCGGATATGCGCGAGCGCCGCATCGATGCCGTCGCGCGGCCCCGCGATGGTGCCGTTGATCCCCTCGGACGCGAGCAGAAGCGAGCCCCTGACACCGCCCGCCTCGCAGGCGGCCTTCAGCGGTGCGCGAAGCGCGTCGGGGTCTTCGAACCTTGTGAACTTGTAGAGGGCGGCCACGATCAGCATGGGCCTTGCCCTACAAGGTTGCACAGCGGCGCTCAAGACTTAGGGTTGCACGGCCAACGCCCCGACCGGAGAGGCCCCCATGCGCGACGCGACCCACGCCCTTATCGTCATCGACGTGCAGAACGATTTCTGCCCCGGAGGCGCGCTTGCCGTGCCCGGCGGCGACGCGATCGTGCCCGGCATCAACGCGCTGATGGAGGAATTCCCTGCCGTCATCCTGACGCAGGACTGGCACCCCGCGAACCATTCCAGCTTCGCCAGCCAGCACGAGGGCCGCGCGCCGATGGAAATGACGGAAATGCCCTACGGCCCGCAGGTGCTTTGGCCGGACCATTGCGTGCAGGGCAGCGCGGGTGCCGCGTTCCATGCCGGTCTGAACGTGGACCGCGCCGACCTGATCATCCGCAAGGGGTTCCGCCGCGACATCGACAGCTATTCCGCCTTCTTCGAGAACGACCGCAGGACGCCCACGGGACTGGAAGGCTACCTGCGCACGCGGGGGATCTCGCGTCTGACGCTGGTGGGCCTCGCCACGGACTTCTGCGTGAACTTCTCGGCCGTGGACGCCGCGAAGCTCGGCTTCGAGACCGACGTGCGGGAGGACCTGTCGCGGGCCATCGACCTCGACGGATCGCTTGCCGCGGCGCGTGACGGAATGCGTGCGGCGGGCGTGACGCTGGCCTGAGGCGCGGCCGCCCCGGTCACGGGCATCGCGATCGCGGATGGCGAAACGGGCGCGGCCGGCAGGGGGCGACGCCCTCAGAACACCGCATGATCGCCGAGGCCGGCATCCGCGCCCCCGGCGACAAGCTTGCGGTAATGGTCGGCCAGCGTCTCGGTCCCGAATTCGGGCGTGGCGTCGGCGTCGTAGCGGCCGGCGGCGGCGTCCCAGACCAGCATCGATTCCGTCGCGTAATAGCGCCCGATCCGCGCGAATTCGGCGCGGTCTGCCCATGTCGCGCTGACCCGGCCCAGAAGGCCGCTCGTCCCGATGATGGCGTCCATCAGCGCCACCGGGACCTGCCGGAATTTCGGCGCGCGCCCCAGCGCGGCGAACAGCGCCTCGCCCTGCTGGCGGGGCGTCAGCGCGGGGCCGGGGCCGCCCACGGGCAGGACGCGCCGCTCGCGCTCGGGATCCGTCAGGCAGTCCGCGACGAACCGGCCGAGGTCGTCGTCGCCGATCGGCTTGCACGCGGTCAGCGTCCCGTCGCCGAAGAGGAGAAAGGGCTTTCCAGCGCGCAGGCGGCCGATCTGGCCCGAGAGCGACTTGAAGAAGGCGGTGGGGCGGACGATCGACCATGTCAGACCCGAGGCCTGAAGCTCGGCCTCGAAGGCCAGCTTGGCGCGCTGGAATTCCAGAAGGGGCTTCTGCACGCAGATCGCGGACAGAAGGACGAACCGGCCGATGCCCGCGGCCTTCGCGGCCGCCAGCGCGCCGCCATGCGCGCCGTGGTCGATGGTCCATGCGTCCCGAGGCGATCCGCTGCGCGACGCAAGGCACGAGACCACGGCGTCGAGGCCGGCATCCTTCATGATCCCGTGCAACGCGGCCGCGTCGGTGACGTCCGCCGCGATCGTCGTGACGCCGGCGGGCAGCACGCGCGCCGATGCCGGGTCGCGCAGGACGCATGTCACCCTGTGACCGGAAGCGACCAGCGCGCGCGCCGTGGCCTGTCCAGCCGTTCCGCTTCCGCCCAGAAGCAGGACGCCGAGGGGCATGTCGGTCACGGGATCGGCGGGCATCTTGCGGCTCCGGTTGGCACTCGGTGTCAGCCTAGCGAAACGGCCCCGGCTGTCACGAGGTCATCGCGCCGGGACGTCGCCCTGCCAGAGGCGCACTTTAAGCCCGCCATGCGCGATCGGGGCGGAGGGGACGAGGGGCAGGCCGATGGTCTTCGCGAGGCCGTCGTCGCTGGTGACGATGCCGACGCGCCAGCCGGGGAAACGCTCGGCCAGAACCTCGCCGAGTGCTGCATAGAGCCCGAAAAGAGGCTTGCGGCTGCCGATGCGCGCGCCGTAGGGCGGGTTCGCCAGCACGAGGCCCGGCGGCCCCTCGGGGGGTGTCAGGTCGCTCAGCGGCTGGCAGGCGAACCGGCACCAGTCCGAGACGCCGGCGCGCGCGGCGTTCTCGCCGGCTCCGCGGATCGCACCCGCATCGCGGTCGTAGCCGAAAAAGCGCGGGACGGGCGCGGTCGCCGGGGCGGATGCCACCATCGGCCGCTCGCTGCCCGCCATCTTCTCGAAGGCGAAGCTGCGGCTGCGTCCCGGCACGAGGGCGGCGGCGATCTCGGCTGCCTCCAGCACGATCGTGCCCGACCCGCAC
Source organism: Roseicyclus salinarum (assembly GCF_029624655.1). Taxonomy (GTDB): domain Bacteria; phylum Pseudomonadota; class Alphaproteobacteria; order Rhodobacterales; family Rhodobacteraceae; genus Roseibacterium; species Roseibacterium salinarum. The sequence goes on along the minus strand of NZ_JARRSA010000020.1, from coordinate 28,396 downwards.
ATGGGATCGACCACCGCCTGTGTCCCGTCGAAACCCATGCGCCACAGGAAGCCCGCCGCCATCGTCTCGCGCAGGGGGGCCTTTCCGACGTATTGCTTGTGGCCGCGCCGGTGCAGGGCCTCGCCCGTCGTGTCGAGCGAGACGGTGCAGAGGTCGTCCTCGATCCGGACCTTGACGACGATCTCGGCCTCCGGGGCCACGGGGATGCCCGCCTCCGAGATCGCGCGCGCGACGCGCTGCGCCGCGGCCTTGTCGTGGTAGATCTTCGAGTTGCGGCACACGGCCTCGACGCGGACCGGAACGCCGGGCCGCAGCCAGTCCGTCCAGCCCACCTTGCGGCTGCGCTTGTCGAGCTGGGCGAGGTGCATGGCGCGAAACTCCGCCACGCGCCACAGGACGCGAACCGCCGTCCGCAGCACGAGGTTGGCGCGGGCGGCCTCGGGCAGTCCCCCGGCGATCTCGACGCCGCCCTGAACGCGCTTCACGCCATCGAAACCGGCCGCGCGCGCCTCGGCCTCAAGCGCGTCCTCAAGGCCGGGCAATCCGACAAGGAAGACGATACCGGGCTGCGAGACGGGACCCGGCGCCGAAGCGGTGCCGGGCGCGTCATCGGCCATGCGGGCGATCCCTCAGTCCTTCGCCCGCTCGACGTAGGAGGCGTCCTCGGTGTTCACCACGATCCGCGTGCCGGGGCCGATATGGGGCGGCACCATCACGCGAACGCCGTTGTCGGCCATCGCGGGCTTGTAGGAGGACGACGCGGTCTGCCCCTTCACCACCGGCTCGGTCTCCATGACCTCGACGGTGACCTTCTGCGGCAGCTCCAGCGCGATCGCCACTTCGTTGTGGATCGACAGGTGGACCGACATTCCATCCTGAAGCCAGACCTTCGCGTCGCCGACGACATCGGGCGTCGCGATCACCTGCTCGAACGTCTCGGGCTCCATGAAGTGGAAGCCTTCTCCATCCTCGTAGAGGAACTGGTAGGACTTCTCCTCGACATGGGCGCGCTCGACGCTGTCGGTTGTCTTCCACCGCTCGCTGACCTTGGTGCCGTCCGAGATCCGGCGCATGTCGACTTGGGTGACGGGCGTGCCCTTGCCGGGGTGGAAGTTCTCGGCCTTCAGGATGACGTAGAGCTTTTCGTCGATGTCCACGACATTGCCCTTGCGCAGCTGGGACGCGATGACCTTCATGGGTTCCTCCAGAACTGACGTGCGCTTGAGGGGCGGCGCCCCTCGCGTTACCAGCAGCCGTTACCGCATCGCGGACGCGAGGGCCAGAGATGACATGGTGGGACCGTGACACCCATGCCGACCGCAGGCCTGTCCTCATGGCCCGCAACCGGATTCAGGCCGCGCTGAGGGCGTGGTTCGCGGATCAAGGCTTCGTCGAGGTCGATCCAGCCTACGTGGTCGCATCGCCGGGCAACGAGACGCACCTGCACGCCCTGGAGACGGAGGTGACGGACGACGCGCTGCGCACGCGGCGGCGCTACCTGCACACGTCGCCCGAGTTCGCGATGAAGAAGCTTCTCGCGGCGGGAGAGGAGCGGATCTTCACCTTCGCCCGCGTCTGGCGGAACCGGGAGGGCGGCCCGCGCCACACGCCCGAGTTCACCATGCTCGAATGGTATCGCGCCGGCGAAGGGTACGAGACGCTGATGGAGGATTGCGCGGCGATCCTCGCGATCGCCGCCGAGGCCGCCGGGACGACGGCATTCCGGCATCGAGATGCGGCCTGCAATGCGCTGAAGCCGCCAGTCCGCACGACCGTCGCGGCCGAATTCGCGCGGCATGGCATGGACCTTCTCTCGACGCTGGGCGACGGAAGGGCGGATGCCGGGGCGCTCGCCGCGCAGCTTTCCGCGGCGGGGATCGCGCACGGCCCCGGCGACAGCTGGTCTGACCTCTTTTCGCGGGCCCTGAATGCCCGTGTCGAGCCCGGCCTCGGCCCCGGCCCTGTCATCCTCGACGCCTACCCGTCGCCCGAGGCCGCGCTTGCCCGCCGCAAGCCGGACGATCCGCGCCTTGCCGAACGGTTCGAGCTTTTCGCCTGCGGGGTGGAACTGGCCAACGCGTTCGGCGAGCTGACCGACCCGGACGAACAGCGCGCCCGCTTCGAGGCCGACATGGACCTGCGAGAACGCCTTTACGGCACGCGCTATCCGCTCGACGAGGACCTGCTGGCGGCGCTGGCCCACATGCCACCCGCGTCGGGTTGCGCGTTGGGCTTCGACAGGCTGGTGATGCTCGCCACCCACGCGCCGCGCCTGACCGACGTCATGTGGACCCCGCCCGCCTGAACGCCGTCAGGCTTGAACCATGGCCCCTCGCTTGCTCTAAGCCGGGGGCAGAGAGGAGCCCGGAGCCCATGGTCGACATCGCCACCCGCGTCTACAATCACAAGTGGAAGATCGATCCGATCGTCCGCTCGCTCATCGACACGGACTTCTACAAGCTGCTGATGTGCCAGTCGGTATTCCGCAACCGGCCCGACACGCACGTCACCTTCAGCCTGATCAACCGGACCACGCGCATCCCGCTGGCCCACCTGATCGACGAGGGCGAGCTGCGCGAGCAGCTGGACCACATCCGCACCTTGCGCCTTCGCCGGGGCGAAAGCACCTGGATGCGCGGCAACACCTTCTACGGCAAGCGGCAGATGTTCCGCCCCGACTTCATGGACTGGTTCGAGAACCTGCAGCTTCCGCCCTACCATCTCGAGCGGGTCGGCGATCAGTACGAGCTGACGTTCGAGGGCAAGTGGCCCGAGGTCATGCTGTGGGAGATCCCCGCCCTCGCCGTCCTAATGGAACTGCGCGGCCGTGCGACGCTGGCGCACATGGGCCGGTTCGAGCTCCAGGTCCTCTATGCGCGCGCCATGACCAAGCTGTGGGAGAAGGTGCAGCGCCTCCGGAAGCTGGACGGCCTGAGGATCGCGGATTTCGGCACCCGGCGGCGGCATTCCTTCCTGTGGCAGGACTGGGCCGTGCAGGCGATGCAGGAGGGGCTGGGGCAGGCCTTCACCGGCACCTCGAACTGCCTCATCGCCAAGAACCGCGACCTCGAGGCGATCGGCACCAACGCGCACGAACTGCCCATGGTCTACGCCGCGCTGGCCGACAGCGACGAGGCGCTGGCCCGCGCGCCCTACGACGTGCTGTCGGACTGGCACGAGGAGCATTCGGGCAACCTGCGCATCATCCTGCCCGACACGTTCGGCACGCGCGGCTTCCTGGCCCATGCGCCCGACTGGCTGACGCAATGGACGGGCATCCGCATCGATTCAGGCGATCCGGCGCAGGGGGCGGAGACGGCCATCGCGTGGTGGAAGTCGCGCGGTGAGGATCCGAGGGAGAAGCTGGTGATCTTCTCCGACGGGCTGGACGTGGACGTGATCGAGCGCCTCCACAAGCAATTCGCCGGCCGGGTGCGGGTGTCCTTCGGCTGGGGGACGCTTCTGACGAACGACTTCCGCGGACTGGTCGCGGACGACGCGCTGGCCCCGTTTTCGCTGGTGTGCAAGGCTGTCGCGGCGAACGGGCGGCCGACGGTGAAGCTGTCGGACAACCCGGAGAAGGCAATGGGCCCGAAACCCGAGATCGAGCGCTACAAGCGGGTTTTTGGCGTTGGCGAGCAGGAGCCGATGGAGGTGGTGGTTTAGGCCATGAAGTCCGTAATGGTTTGAATAAGCGCGTCGAGTGAGGGTGTTTGCCCGCACCCCTTCACTGCATCAATTACTTCTTTCTTGTGTTCATCTGGGACCGTTCGAGAAAAAAGCCAACCGGGTGTGCCCTCTTCATACTTTTGCATTTTGAGGTATATGCCTTGGGGCTTGGAATAATATGTCTCGTGTATTCTTTCTCGATCAAAGCTCTTCTTCGACAATTCCTCTGCAACCAAGCAAGCGTCGAGGAGGAACTCTCCTTCGAAAATAATGTCGCGCTCCGTCAAGCCTACATCATTCATGAAGTCTCTGAAGTGCCCGCAGTGTTGGTAGGGAAGGCACATGACCGACAATGGACCGGCGACTGAGTTTGGTTTGGCATAGTCTATTGGTGCCGTACCCAATATCTTGTTGACAGCGGAACGGCCAGCTTGATCGTTATCAAAAACGATTAGCGCCCGATTCCCAATGCTGAGCATGTCATCACGCAGAATTGCCGCAAGCAGAGCGGGAATTGTATTCGGCGTTCCACCAAGTTCGCGCAGTTGAACTCCTGCGACACATGAAAGCCTCTCTTCCAAAATTTCAAGATCGTGCTTGCCCTCAAAAAAGACCGTTGGCTCTGTCAAGTTGAGAAGCTTCTCTTCGAGCACTCTGTTCTCAGCCTCTAGGACTTCAAGCTTTTTCGGCATTTCTTGAAGGCTGCGAATTACATATGGAAGATGCAAGAGGCCAGCGGCTTCCATCTCACGCTCAGCCTCATCTAGAGAATTTATCGGTCGAGATGCATCTTCTGGGCGGATGGCCTCATCTTGCTTGGTTTGCTTTGAAATAAAGAATCTTTTGACGCTAGCGCTCTCTGCCTCCGCGAGATAAAAGGCTGGCGAGTGACTGCTCAGAAAGACCTGAGTGTCCGCTCTTGAAGAAATCTGCGCGAAGCGCGCAGCTTCCGCTTTAGCAGCGGAAAGGTCGAGGCTATTCTCAGGCTCCTCAAATCCCCAGATATATAACTTCGTTCTCTGCTCTCCATCGTTGATACTTCTGAGTATCTCTGGAATATGTCGAGCTTTAATCCCATCACCCTTCTGTCGAATAAGCGAGTGACCCTCTTCGCCAAATGAGAAGTCGAGACTGCGGTAAAGTTGACTAAGTTCTGTTGGCGCCGATAACGACGATTTAGAGCCAAACAACTCTTGGAGACTCTTCGTTAAGCTCTCATTTGCGGCTCCAATCCTTTCTACGAAGTCCTTAGTAGCCGCAGCGACTGCAACACTTTGAGACGCAGCACCATAAAGCCTTTCAACCAGATCAGAGTATAGCGTTATGTCCTTAATAGCCGGTATATATGTGAAGTCGATATCATTGAGAAAGCGCGTAAGGCGTGAAGCAGGATTGCCCTCACGCAGCTCCTTCGGCCAAACTGTTTGGTTCATCTCACCATCGCGATTCCACTGCCGTTTGACTTCGATCTGAGGACCAAGACTGTTTTGGTAGTTTTCGGGTATGTCAAAGGTGATTTTAATCCAAATAAACTGCTTCCCCTTAGCCTCACGTGCTTCCTGCTTCCTGATGTCTGACATATCGAGTGAAAAATCAAAGCGCCGCCCAGGCTCAGTCTGACCATTGAAGAAAAGATTAAGTGCACGAAGTAGATTCGATTTTCCGCTATCGTTGCGCCCAAACACTACGTTCAGATCGCCTACGTCTTTTATTTCGAGGCGATAGAGGGAGCGAAGATAATGTACCTCGATCTTCTTGATGAGCTGCAAGACTACCTCATATCGCCTGACTGGAACGTTTGCACCATTGCGCACTAGCTCCCGCCATGTCCATGTTATTCAATCACTCCACCCGCCCCCGCAGGCTCTTCACCTCCCCCCGCGCCTTCTTCGCCTTGATCCGCCGTTCCACCGACCCGCGCGTGGGCTTCGTCGGGCGGCGCTTCTTCGGGGCGACCGTCGCCCGCCGGACCAGCTCCGCCAGCCGCTCGCGCGCGATCTCGCGATTGCGGGCCTGGCTCCGCTCCTCGGAGACCTGGATCACCACCGCGCCCTCCTTCGTCCAGCGACGCCCGGCAAGGTGCCGGAGCCGCCGCTTCACCGCGTCGGGCAGGGATGGCGAACGCTCGGCCTCGAAGCGTAGCTCGACCGCCGAGGACACCTTGTTCACGTTCTGCCCGCCGGGACCGGAGGCGCGGACGAACTGTTCGGTGATCTCCCAGTCCTGAAGCGTTATCTGGTCGGTGATCCTCAGCATCGCTTCTCCCTACGAAAAAGGGCCGCCAGAGGCGACCCTTTCGAGAAATCAGGAGGCGGGTATCGGTTAGGAAATCCCACCTGGGAGGGGGTCTACCCCCTGGGGCTGCCCTAGAGGCGCACCTCCCAAGCTGTCCCGACGCCTTTCTCCAATGCTTCTCTAGACACTGGATCACCTCCTTTCGATTTGGTTGCCGTTGGAGGTAGCCTGCCACAGATTTTGCGGTTGTCAAAACTTTTTACGCAACCTGTGCCGTCAACTTTCGCGTGATGAGGCGGAACGGGATCAGCGCGATCAACGCGAGCGCCAGCTTCACGAGCCAGTCCGCGACCGCCAGCGACACCCAGAGCGGCGCCTGGGGCCCCGTGCCGAGAAGCGGAAGCGCCTCGTTCGCCCACGACACGTCGTTGCCCGGCTCGAGGAAGACGAGCGCGCCGGAGAAGGCGATGGTGAAGAACAGCGCGGTATCGACGCTGGAGCCGATCAGCGACGAGACGACCGGCGCCTTCCACCAGCCCCGGTCGCGGATGCGGTCGAAGATGGCCACGTCGAGCAATTGCGCCGTGAGGAAGGCGATCCCCGAGCCCATTGCGATCCTGAGCGTCACGAGCGGCCCGAACTCGCCCATGATCTGGGTGCCGATCAGCGAGCAGACGACGCCCACGGCGAAGCCCGCGAAGACGACGCGGCGCGCGGCGGCGGGCCCGTAGACGCGGTTCATGACATCCGTCACGAGGAAGGCCAGCGGGTAGGTGAACGCGCCCCAGGTCAGCCATTGGCCGAACAGGAACTGGACGAGGATGTTCGAGGCGACGACGATCGCCGCCATCGCCAGGATACCCGGCATATACTTGGTCATGATGTGCGTTCCGTTTTTACAAGGTGGTCGGAGACTTGGCCGTGACCGGCAGGTCCGCGCCTTACGCCTTGCGCAACGTCTATGCAAGCACCTCGGCCAGTGCGCGGGCGACCTGCGGGATGGTCGCCGAGGTCAGGCCCGCGACGTTCATCCGGCCATCGCCGACGAGGTAGACGCCGTGGGTTTCCCTCAGCCTGTCCACCTGCGCGGGCGTGGCCCCGATCAGCGAGAACATGCCCCGGTGCGAGGCGAGGAAACCGAAGCGGTCCGACCCGGTCTCGGCCCGGAGTGCGCTGGCGAGCGCGGCACGGTTGGCGAGCATCGTCTCGCGCATGGCGCGAAGCTCGGTCCGCCACGCCTCGCGGAGGGCGTCGTCCTGCAGCACGGTCTGCACGATCCTTGCGCCGTGATCGGGCGGAAACGCGTAGTTCTGCCGGTTGAGATTGGCGAGCGTCCCGGTCGCGGCAAGCTGCGGCCCACCCTCGCCGGTGACGACCAGGACGATGCCAACCCGTTCGCGGTAGAGGCCGAAGTTCTTGGAACAGCTGGCGGCGATGAAGACCTCGGGCAGGCGCGAGGCGAGCAGGCGCGTGCCCTCGGCGTCCTCCTCGAGGCTGTCGCCGAAGCCGAGATAGGCCATGTCCACGAAGGGAATGGCCCCCGTCCGCTCGCAGATCGCCGCGATCTCGGCCCAGTCCGCTGCCGTCAGGTCCGCGCCGGTCGGGTTGTGGCAGCAGGCGTGCAGCAAGACAAGGTCGCCGGACTGCGCACCGGCGAGGTCCTCCAGCATCCCGGCGCCGTCGAGCCCCCCCGTCGCGGCGTCGTAATAGCGATAGGTCCGGCGCTTCTGCTTCAGGTGGTCGATGATCGCGGGGTGGTTCGGCCATGTCGGATCGGAGATCCAGACCGTCGCCTCGGGCGACAGGCGCCGCGTCATTTCCAGCACCTGCCGCACGGCGCCGGTACCGCCGGGCGTCCCGCAGGCGGCGACGCGGGCCGGCGGAACGGCATCGCCGAGGATCAGCGTGCGCATCGCGTCGAGAAAGGCAGGATCGCCCGAAAGGCCGACGTAACCCTTGGTGTCCTGTTCCTCCCAGATGCGCCGCTCGGCCTGCTTCACGGCGGCCATGACCGGCGTCCTGCCCTCGGGCGAGCGGTAGACGCCGACGCCCAGATCGACCTTGTCGGGCCGGGGATCGCCCGCGAACATCGCCATCAGGCGCAGGATCTTGTCGGGCTCAGGGGGGAGCATCGTCTCGAACATGCGGGTCAATCCGGATGCAGGGATGTGTCGCGGTCGCGGGCGAGGACGCGGGTGCGGTCCTCGGTGCGGATCGGGCGAAAGCCCACGCGCTGGTAGAGGGCGAGCGCACGGGGATGATCGAGCGTGCAGGTATTGACCGTCATGCGGCGAACGCCCTTTCGCGCCCAGCCCTTCGCGATCGCGGTCTTCAGAAGCGCGCCGCCGAGGCCCGTCCCGACAGCCTCGGGCACGAGGCCGAAATAGGCTAGGTCGCACGTCCCCTTCTGCCGGAAGTCGAGCTGGAAAAAGCCGCGCGGCCATCCCGTGCCATAGGCCACCCACATCTCGACCAGCGGATCTTCGACGAAGGCGCGCAGGGCGGCGGGGTTCCGCTCGGCCTGTTCGAAGCGGTCGCGCCATTCGTAGTCGCGGCCGACGGCGTCATACATGGCGAGGAAGAACCAGACGGGCGGAGTGGCCGCGTGATCCAGCCGGACGCCCTCGGGCAGGTCCGGCGCCGTCAGGTCCGGGCGTTCCGGCATCTCGAGATAGGTGATCCGGAACGCGACCTCGGTCCCGGCGGGAACGAGGGTCATCCGGTCTCGACCTGCAGCTGTTCGAAGCGGCCCCATTCCGACCACGACCCGTCATAGAGCGACACGTCCTCATTTCCGAGACGCGCCAGCGCCAGCATCACGATCGCCGCCGTCACGCCCGAGCCGCAGGTGGTGATGGTGCGCCGCCCGACATCGGCGCCCGCGGCCTCGAAGACCGCGCGAAGGGCGTCGCCCTCCTTCATGGTGCCGTCCGGGTTCAGAAGCGTCGCGTAGTGGACGTTGAGCGATCCGGGAATGTGTCCTGACCGCAGGCCGGGCCGCACTTCGGGCTCCTCGCCCCTGAACCGGCCGGGGCTGCGCGCATCGAGGATCTGCCAGTCGCCGAGCTTGGAGGCCGCGGCGACCTGCGTGACGTCCTTCACGAGGTGCGCCTGCCGCTGGACGGTGATGTGCCGGTCGCGCAGAATCGGGGGCATGTCCTCGACGGGGCGCCCCTCGGCCTGCCACTTGGGAAAGCCGCCATCCAGAACGGCGATGTCGGTCTTGCCCATGAGCCGGAAGTTCCACCAAACGCGCGCGGCCGAGAAGATGCCGGTGCAGTCGTAGACCACGACCTGGTGGCCGTCGCCGATGCCCATCGCGCGCATCCGGCTCATGAACTTCTCGGCGGGGGCGACCATGTGGGGAAGCTCGCTTCGCGCATCGGCGATCTCGTCGATGTCGAAATGGCGCGCGCCGGGGACGTGGGCTTTCGCGTATTCCGCCTTCGCATCGCGCTCGACGCCGGGAAGGTAATAGGAGGCGTCGATCACCCGGAGGTCGGGATCGTCGAGATGCGCGGCGAGCCATTCGGTCGAGACGAGCGTCTTCGGATCGTCGCCTGTGATCGGCCTTGCCATCGTCCCACTCTCCGCACTGCGTTCCCGGTCCGCATAGGCCTACGATCCTGCCCGCGGCGGCGCAAGGGTGTGGCTGCCGCCGGACCTCAGCCGTTCTGCTTCAGCAGGCGCTGCTTCTGGCGGTTCCAGTCGCGCTTGGCCGAAGTCTCGCGCTTGTCGGCGACCTTCTTGCCCTTCGCGACGCCGATCTTCATCTTCGCCACGCCCTTGTGGTTGAAGTAGAGCACCAGCGGCACGAGCGTCATCCCCTGCCGCTGCGTCGCGTTCCAGAGCCGCGAAAGCTCCTTCCGCGACACGAGCAGCTTGCGGCGGCGCTTTTCCTCGTGCCCGAACGTCTTGGCCTGGACGTAGGGGGCGATGTAGCTGTTCACCAGCCACAACTCGCCCTCGTCGACGGTGGCGTAGCTTTCGGCGATGTTGGCCTGCCCCTCGCGCAGGGACTTCACCTCCGACCCCTGCAGCACGATCCCGACCTCGAGATCGTCCTCGATGGCATAGTCGAAGCGGGCGCGCCGGTTCTCGGCGACGACCTTGTAGTTCCTGTTCTCGTCGGTCTTGGACATGAGCGGCAGATAATGGGGCGGCGGCCAAGTGTCGAGGGGCCCGGCATTCGTGCCGGCGCTGGCGACCGTCAGCGCGGAGGCGTGTCCACGGTCTCGAGCCACGGCTTGATGTCGAGGACCGGCGTCCCGTCGAAGGCGTCCGTCGCGTCGATCCCGATCACGCCCGTCACCGGGTCGAGGGACGTGATCACCACGGTGCCGAGGGCGATGGGATTGGGGCGGACCGGCGATCTGAGCGAGAACACGCCGCGCGGCCCGCCGGTGTGGCGCGGGCTTTGCACGATCAGGTCGCGGCGGCCGCCGCCGACCCAGTAGAGCACCTGGATCGCCTGTCCCTCGGACAGGCCCGCGAGGCCGGGCACGTAGTCGGGCAGAAGCTCGATCCGGGCGCCTTCGCCGGTCTCGCGCGCCGCACGCAGGTTCCTGGGCGCCGTGCCCCGTTCCCAGGTCGAGCGGATCCGGCCGATGAAGCACAGGCCCGCCTCGGCGCGCCCGCCCGGATCGAAGCCGAGCGCAACTTCGCCCGGACGCGGATCGCCCTCAGGAGATGAGCCCGGCATGACGCATCGCGGCCTGGATCTTCTGCTTGGTCGTGTCCTCGAGGCCGGTCAGCGGAAGGCGCACCTCGTCCGAGATCTTGCCCAGCACCGAGAGACCGTATTTCGCCCCCGAAACGCCGGGCTCGGCGAAGATCGCCTCGTGCAGCGGCATCAGGCGGTCCTGATATTCCAGCGCCGTCGCAAAGTCGCCGGCCAGCGTCGCCTCCTGCATCTCGGCGCAGAGCCGGGGCGCGACGTTCGCGGTCACGCTGATGCAGCCGGTTCCGCCCTGCGCGTTGAAGCCCACGGCGGTCGCGTCCTCGCCCGAAAGCTGGATGAAATCCGTGCCGCAGCTCATGCGCTGCTTGGGCACCCGCGCGAGGTCGCCGGTCGCGTCCTTGACGCCGACGATGTTGGGAAGCTTCGCAAGCTCGCCCATCGTCGAGGGGATCATGTCGACCACCGAGCGCGGCGGGATGTTGTAGATGATGATCGGCAGGCCGATCTCGTTCAGCGCGCTGAAATGCGCGATCATGCCCTTCTGCGTCGGCTTGTTGTAATAGGGCGTCACGACCAGCGCGGCGTCCGCGCCGACGGACTTCGCGTGCTCCACGAAACGGATCGCCTCGACCGTGTTGTTCGATCCCGCACCGGCGATGACGGGCACGCGGCCTGCCGCCGCGGCGACCACGGCCTCGATCACGCTCTCGTGCTCGTGATGGGTCAGGGTCGGGCTTTCGCCGGTGGTGCCGACGGGCACCATGCCATGCGATCCTTCCGCGATCTGCCATTCGACCAGCGCCTTCAGCGCGTCGTAATCCACGGCGCCGTCGGCGAAGGGAGTGACGAGCGCTGGCATCGAACCTTTCAACATCGCGAGGGGTCTTTCCTGTCCTTGAGCGGAGTTTCGCGGGACCCTACTCCCCGGCTCGGGAATTGCCAAGTTCGTGAGTTGCGCGGCGCCGGGTGCGCTATATCCTCGGCGGATGCAACACTCGCCCGGAGGGTCCGGATGCGCCGTCTCTGCCTTGCCCTATGCCTCGTCTTGCCGCCTCCGGCCGCGCTTGCGGACGCCGACGCGCTCGGCCTCGCGCTGGGCGCGCTTGCGCGCGGGGACACCGAGCTCGCGGCCGAGGCGCAGGCCGAGCTCGACGATCCCATCGCCCGCGACATCGTGGAATGGACGCGCCTGCGCCGCGGCGGCGCGGATTTCGACGATTACGAGGACTTTCTCGCGCGCAATCCCGAGTGGCCCGGGCTGCCCTACCTTCGCGCGCAGGGCGAACCTTCGATCCCGCGCGGGGCGGATCCGGACCGGATCGTCGCCTATTTCGCGGACCAGCCGCCCAGCACGGGCATGGGCGCGCTTGCGCTGGCGCAGGCGCATCTTGCCAACGGGAACGCGCAGGCCGCCAACGAGGTCGCGATCGCGGCATGGACCGGCATGACGATGTCGGGCGAGGCCGCGTCGGCGCTTCGGACGGGGTTCCAGACGCTTCTCAACGAGGGCGACCACCACGTCCGGCGGCTGGACCACCTGTTGTGGGAGGGAGCCGAGGACCGCGCGCGCGCGATGTTCCCGCTTGTTCCCGAGGGATGGCACGCGCTTGCCGAGGCGCGGCTCGCCCTGCGCGAACGGCGCTCGGGCGTGGACGACCTGATCGCGGCGGTGCCGGAGGCGCTTGCCGGCGATCCCGGCCTCGCGTTCGAGCGGTTCATCTGGCGCATCCGGTCGGGGTTCTGGGAAACCGCGGGCGAACTGATGGCCGAACGCTCCACCTCGGCGCAGGCGCTGGGCCGTCCGGCCGCATGGGCCGACCGGCGTGCCGACCTCGCCCGCGACGTGATGCGCGAGGGAGCGTTCGAGACCTGCCACGACTACGCCTCGAACCACTTCCTGGAGCGCGGGGAAGACGACACCGCCCTGGCCGAACTTGAGTGGATCGCGGGCTACTGCGCCCTGCGCATCGGGCGTCCCGAGGTCGCGGTGGCCCATTTCGAGGCATTCCGCGACACCGTGCTCAGCCCGATTTCCCTGGGCCGGGCGGGCTACTGGCTGGGCCGCGCGCACGAGGCACGGGGCGATCCCGACGCCGCCGCCGAGGCCTATGCGATGGGCGCGCGCTACCAGTCGAGCTTCTACGGCCAGCTTGCCGCCGAGCGCGGTGGCCTGCCCGTCGATCCCGCTTTTCTCGCCGACGAGGATCACGGCGACTGGAGGCAGGCCCCGTTCACCGCGTCGAGGGTCTTTCACGCCGCGCTTCTTCTATACGAAGCCGGGGATCGCGATCTGGCCGAGCGCTTCCTGACCCACCTGACGGAAAGCCTGTCGCGGCAGGAAGCCGGGATGCTGGGGGATTTCGCCCTCGACCTCGACAGCCCGCACATCGCCCTGGGCATCGCCAAGCGCGCGGCCCAGAGCGGGCACGAGATCATGCGCGCCTACTACCCGATCACCGACCTTGCGCGCGGGGAACTGCCCGTGGATGCGGCGCTGGCCCTGTCGATCGCGCGCCGCGAGTCCGAATTCAACCCCGCCGTCGTCAGCCATGCCGGTGCGATGGGGTTGATGCAGGTGATGCCTGGGACGGCGCGCGACACCGCCGCCGCGCTCGGCATCGACTACGACGAGGACCGCGTTCTCGCCGATCCCGCGTACAACCTCCTTCTGGGGTCGACCTACCTCGCGGGGCTGAACGAAAGCTTCGGGGGCAACGTCGTGCTGGTCTCAGCGGGATACAACGCGGGGCCCAGTCGCGCGATGGAATGGATCGAGCGCTTCGGAGATCCCCGCAGCGAGGATGCCGACGGGATCATCCACTGGATCGAGGCCATCCCCTTCAGCGAGACGCGCAACTACATCATGCGTGTGACCGAAAGCCTCGCGATCTACGAGGCCCAGCTGACCGGAGAGCTGCCCGTGATCGGCCTGACCGAGCGGCTTCTGCGCTAGCCGGCCACCGCCTTCACACGCGCGCGCCACAACGTGAAGAGGCCGGCCGCGACCACGATCGCCGCGCCCGCCGCCACGTTGGTCTCTAGCGTCTCGCCGAAGACCACGAGACCGAGGCCCGATGCGAAGACCAGCTGGAAATAGGCGAAGGGCTGCACGATGCTGGCCTCCGCCACGTCGTAGGTCTTGATCAGGAGCCAGTGGCCGAGGGCGCCCGTGACGCACAGAAGCGCCATCCACGCCCAGTCGCTCGCGATCATCGGCTCCCAGAACCAGACGCCCACCGCCGTCATGACGACCGCGCCGGCGGTGCCCGTCCAGAAGAAGCTTGTGGCCGCGCCGTCCCTGCGGGCGGCATAGCGCGTCAGAAGGCCATAGAGCGCGAACATGAAGGCCGAGGCGAGGGCCACCAGCGCCTCGACCTCGAACACGCGGAAGCCCGGCTGAAGGATCACGAGCACCCCGACGAAGCCCATCGCGATGGCCGCCCACCTGCGCCAGCCCACCCGCTCGCCTAGGAACGGGCCGGACAGGGCCGCGACAAGCAGCGGGTAGCAGGCGAAGACCGCATGGCTTTCCACGAGGCCGAGAAGCGTGAAGGCCAGCACCATGACGCAGACCTCCACGGCCAGAAGCACGCCGCGCGCGATCTGCAGGACGGGCTGAGCGGTCGCCGCCGCCCGCCTCAGGCCGCCCCGGCTTCTGGAGGCGACCGCGACGACGAAGGCGGCGAAGAACCAGTAGCGGATCATCACGACCATCAGGACGTTGTATTCTCCCGCGAGGTGGCGGCTGATCCCGTCCTGCATCGCGAAGACGAACGTGGTCGCGATCATCAGCAGGATGCCGAGGCGCGGGTTCTGTTCGGTCATCCGAGGCGTCCCGTCGTCATGTGCCGCTTGCGTCCGTAGCCGGGCACGCGCTCGACCGCGAAGCCCGCCTCGGCAAGGGCGCGCCGCACCGCGCCCGCCGCGGAATATGTGGCGCATGTCCCGCCCGGCGCCGTGTGCCGGGCCACGGATGAAAGCAAGCCCTCCTCCCAGAGCTCGGGGTTGCGCGCGGGCGCGAAGCCGTCGAGGAACCAGGCATCGGCCATGTCGGTCCATCGCGGAACGGTCTCCCGCGCGTCGCCCCGGACGATCTCGAGGGTCACGCCGCCGGCGCTTGCGCGGCCGGACCCGGCGAGGGCGGCCTCGACCAGCGGCGCATGGGGCGCGGCCTCGGGGAAGGCGTCGAGCGCGCGCCGCGCATCCTCGGGCGACAGGGGATAGGCCTCGAAACTGGTGAACCGAAGGCATCCGTCGATGCGCGCCCCGGCCCATGCGGCCACCGCGGCGACGAAGTTGAGACCGGTGCCGAAGCCCAGCTCGGCGATGGAAAATCCGTCGCGGAAGCGTCCGGGCAGGCCGTTTCCTGCCAGAAAGACGTGCCGCGTCTCGGCCAGCCCGTCCTCGAGCGAATAGAAGGGATCGTCGAAGCGTCCCGACACCGGCACGCCGCCGCGCCAGTCCAGCGGATGATCCGGGAACGACTGGTTTTCGGTCATGGTCTGGTCTAGGTCACGCGGGCCGGATGCTGATCGGCGAGACACTCATCCAGACCGCCGGGAGTTGCAATGCGGATCGTCGTCCTGGGCGCGGGCATCTTCGGGTTGAGCATCGCGTGGGCCTGTGCGTCGCGGGGCGCGAAGGTGGCCGTGGTCGATCCCTTCGGGCCGGGCGCCGGCGCGTCGGGCGGCCTCGTGGGGGCGCTCGCCCCGCATGTTCCGGAAAACTGGAACACCAAGAAGGCGATGCAGTTCCGCAGCCTCGTCATGGCCGAGACCTTCTGGAGCGGCGTCGCCGAGGTTTCCGGCCTCGATCCCGGCTATGCGCGGTCTGGGCGTGTTCAGCCCCTTCCCGACGCCCGCGCGGTCGAGCTTGCGAGGGCGCGCACGGAGACGGCGATGGAGCTTTGGGGCGGTCGCCACGCATGGGAGGTGCTTCCGGCCGACGCGTTCGCCCACCTCGTCGTAAGCCCGACGGGCCTGGTGGTGCGCGATACGCTTTCGGCCCGGCTGCATCCACGTCAGGCGCTGAGGGCCCTTGTCCGCGCGCTGGAGGGTCGGGGCGTCGAGATCGCGGCGGAGACGCGCGGCGGCGATGCCGTCATACATGCGACCGGCGTCGCGGGACTTCTTGAGCTCAACGGCATGGCTGGCGCGAAGATCGTGGGCGCGGGCGTGAAGGGGCAGGCCGCCCTTCTGGACCTCGACCTCGGCGACGAGCCGCAGGTCTATGCCGACGGGCTTCACATCGTTCCGCACGCTGACGGAACGGTTGCCGTGGGCTCCACCTCGGAGCGCGAATGGGACGATCCGCAGGCGACGGACGCGCAGCTGGACGATGTCCTTGTCCGCGCATGTGCGGCCTGCCCGGCGTTGCGCGGCGCGCCGGTGATCGAGCGTTGGGCCGGTCTGCGCCCGCGCACCCGGTCGCGCGCGCCGATGCTCGGGCGCCACCCCGCGCGGGACGGAGAGTTCATCGCCAACGGCGGCTTCAAGATCGGCTTCGGCATGGCGCCGCTCGCGGCCGAGATGATGGCCGACCTCGTTCTCGAGGGCCGCGATGGCATCCCGGCCGAGTTCCGGCCCGAGGCGAGCCTCGTCTAGCGGCTTGCGGCCTTGCGCAACTCGTCCATCAGCTCGCGCAGCGCGGCGAGGTTGCGCTCGTTCGTCAGCCGCCCGTCCTCGTCGAACTGGCCCGAGGCCTGCCCCACGAGCACCTCCGGCCCGGACAGGAGCAGCGGGCGGAACGGGACCATCGCGAGCCGCAGTGAGAACTGCGTGCGCTCGCCGCCCGCGCGCCCTCCCGTCGCGGCCATGATCGCCACGGGCTTGTCGCGCCAGGGATTGCCCGCAGTGCGGCTGACCCAGTCGAGCGCGTTCTTCAGGACGCCCGACAGCGCCTTGTTGTATTCCGGTCCCGCGATCACGACGGCGTCGGCCGCTGCGATCCGGTCGGCCAGCACCTGCACCTCGGGCGGGATGCCGTGCTCGGTCTCGAGGTCCCCGTCATAGAGGGGAAGCCTCAGGTCGGCCTCGGCGAAATCCTCGGGATCGTAGAGACGCGCGGCCTCGTGCATGAGCTTGCGGTTGAACGACCCGCGCCTCAGCGAACCGCAGATCCCAAGTAGCCTTCCGCTGGACATGTCCCTAGCCTCCAAGCAAAACCGTCCACGCGGACGTAAGGCGGGAGGATCGGATGGCCACACGGCATGGTGGAAAAATCCTGGCGGACAGGCTGGCGCTGCATGGCGTGGACCGTGTGTTCTCGGTTCCGGGGGAAAGTTTCCTCGCCGCGCTGGACGGTCTTTATGACCACGACATCCAGAACGTCGTCTGCAGGCAGGAAGGCGGCGCGGCGATGATGGCCGAGGCCGATGGCAAGCTGACGGGCCGCCCAGGCGTCCTGTTCGTGACGCGCGGGCCGGGGGCCACGAACGCAAGCTCGGGGCTGCACGTCGCGATGCACGATGCGACGCCCATGGTCGTCTTCGTGGGACAGGTGCCGCTCCGGCACCGCGACCGTGGCGTGTTCCAGGAAGTGGACTATCGCGCGCTGTTCGGGCCGCTGGTGAAGTGGGTCGCCGAGGTCGAGCGCACCGACAGGATCGCGGAATACGTCGACCGCGCCTTTCTACTCGCGCGGAGCGGGCGGCCCGGTCCCGTGGTGCTTGCGCTGCCCGAGGACGTGCTGTCGGCCGAGGCGCCCGAGCCGGGGCCGGCCGTCGCCGCCATCGCCGAGGCCGGCGTCGACGACACCGCGCTGTCGCGCATCCTCGACATCATGGCCGAGGCCGAGCGCCCGATGATCGTGGCAGGCGGGTCCCTCTGGGGAGCGGAGGACGGTGCGCGGGCGGGCGAGCTTGCCCACGCGCTCGGCGCGCCGCTTGCCGTCACGTTCCGGCGGCAGGACTTCGTGGACAACGACCACCCGAACTACGCGGGCGATCTTGGCGTGGGCATGAACCCCGCGCTGGGCCGCCGGCTGTCGCAGGCCGACGCCATCCTGCTTCTGGGCGCCGAGCTGAACGACATCACAACGCAGGACTTCGCGCTGGTGGATACCGCGCGTCCGCCCGCGATCGTTCAGGTCGGACCCGATCACGACGACGCCTCGCGGGTCTATCCCGCGACGCTCGCACTGACCGCGCGCCCGTCCAAGGTGCTGCGCCGCCTGCTCGACGTCCTCCCCGAGGAGGACTGGCCGGACCGTGGCGCCCGCGAGGCGCGGGCCGACTACGAACGATGGCAGATCCCGCAGGAAACGCCGGGCGCGGTGAAGCTGGAACAGGTCGTGGCGTGGATGCGCGAGAATGCCGGGCCCGACACGATCGTGACCAACGGCGCCGGGAACTACGCGGCCTTCCTGCACCGCTACTTTCGCTGGCACCGCCACGGCACGCAGCTTGCGCCCACCTCGGGCTCCATGGGCTATGGCCTTCCCGCCGCCGTGGCCGCGAAGCTGCGCCACCCCGACCGCATGGTCGTCTGTCTTGCCGGCGACGGCTGCCTGCAGATGACCCTGCAGGAGCTTTCGACCGCCCGGCAGCATGGCGCGGACATCTGCGTGGTGATCGCCAACAACGGACGCTACGGCACCATCCGGATGCACCAGGAACGCGAGTATCCGGGCCGGGTGTCGGGGACCGACCTGTTCAATCCCGACTATGTCCAGCTTGCGGCGGCCTATGGCGGCACCGGGCACCGCGTCACAGGGACCGCGCAATTCGCGGAGGCCTTCGAGGCCGCGCGCAGGGGCGGCCTGCACCTGATCGAGCTGGTGCTCGACCCGCATATGCTCTCGACCACCCGCAGCCTCTAGCCGCACCTTCTTGGCAAGGCCTGCCGCGTTGATATATGGCACGGGCATGACCGGCGTTTTCGACATCGGGGATCCCGCGCGCCTGCCCTGGAGGTTCCATGGGCGGCTGCGCGCAGCGCCGCCGCTCGGCTAGGCGGCGCGACCAGTCCCGTTTCCCGAACACGACCGAACCGAAAGAGACCCCCATGACCGGCAAGACGCTCTACGACAAGATATGGGACGCCCACCTCGTCCACGAGGCCGAGGACGGCACCAGCCTTCTCTACATCGACCGCCATCTCGTGCACGAGGTCACAAGCCCGCAGGCCTTCGAGGGGCTGCGCATGGCCGGGCGCACGGTGCGCGCGCCGGATCGCACGATCGCCGTCCCCGACCACAACGTGCCGACGACGCCGGGCCGCGAGGACCCCGCGAACATGACCGAGGACAGCCGCATCCAGGTCGCCGCGCTGGACACGAACGCGCGGGAATTCGGCATCCACTACTACCCGGTCAGCGACGTTCGGCAGGGGATCGTGCACATCGTCGGCCCCGAGCAGGGCTGGACGCTGCCCGGCATGACCGTCGTCTGCGGCGACAGCCACACCGCCACGCACGGCGCCTTCGGGGCGCTGGCCCACGGCATAGGCACGTCCGAGGTCGAACATGTCCTGGCGACCCAGACGCTGATCCAGAAGAAGTCGAAGAACATGAAGGTGGAGATCACGGGCCAGCTCGCGCCCGGCGTCACCGCCAAGGACATCACGCTTTCGGTGATCGGCGCCACCGGCACCGCCGGCGGAACCGGCTACGTCATCGAGTATTGCGGCGAGGCGATCCGCTCGCTGTCCATGGAAGGCCGGATGACGGTCTGCAACATGGCGATCGAGGGCGGCGCGCGCGCGGGCCTGATCGCGCCGGACCAGACGACCTTCGACTACGTCAAGGGCCGCCCCCACGCGCCGAAGGGCGCGCAGTGGGAGGCAGCGATGGACTGGTGGAAGACGCTCCAATCCGACGATGACGCCCATTGGGACAAGGTCGTGACCCTTCGCGGCGAGGACATCGCGCCGGTCGTGACCTGGGGCACCTCGCCCGAGGACGTCCTGCCGATCACGGCGGTCGTGCCCGCGCCCGAGGACTTCAAGGGTGGCAAGGTCTCGGCTGCGACCCGCTCGCTCGACTACATGGGCCTGAAGCCGGGAACCCCGCTCAGCGAGATCGAGATCGACACCGTCTTCATCGGTTCCTGCACCAACGGCCGGATCGAGGACCTGCGCGCCGCGGCCGCGATCCTCAAGGGCCGCAAGATCAAGGAAGGCCTCCGCGCGATGGTCGTTCCGGGATCGGGCCTGGTGCGCGCGCAGGCCGAGGAAGAGGGGCTGGCCGACATCTTCAAGGAGGCGGGCTTCGAGTGGCGCCTCGCGGGTTGTTCCATGTGCCTCGCCATGAATCCCGACCAGCTGAGCCCCGGCGAGCGCTGCGCGGCGACCTCGAACCGCAACTTCGAGGGGCGGCAGGGACGGGGCGGGCGCACTCACCTGATGAGCCCCGCGATGGCGGCGGCGGCGGCGGTGACCGGACGCCTGACCGATGTGCGCGAACTGATGTGATCGGGCGGCCGCGCCGCGATGCCGGGGCAGGCTTCCGGCGTCACGGAGCGGCTGTTCGCGCATTTGTCGCCTATTTCCGAACAGATCGGAATGGAGCCGGAAACTGTTTCGGAGTGAAGCCGCCAATTGGCGCGGGCTTCGAAAAACGTGGCAAAATCTTGTCGGATATGTGTTACGTCTCGGGAATCAACCGGAACGGCGGTGCCGTGCCGGGCGTATAGTACCGATTGGGGGCGCAGAACCGATGGCGATCAGATCGAGGAACATCGCGGCAGCTGCCGCCGTCGCGGCCGGAATGTTCTGCGCAGGCGCTGCAAGCGCCATCACGGTCAACGGCCTTACGGTGGACGGCGTCTGGCTGAACCCGGCTCTGGAAGGCGGCAGTGTCGCCGCCGGTGCCGGGACCGACACGATCACCTGGGGCGAATTCGACACCAGCGCCGGATACGCGTTCGAGGGCGGGGATACCGCGACGGCGCCGGGAACGTTCCGCGTCGGCACGTTCTATCACGACAACACCCCCATTCGCGGCGACGCCCTTTCCTCCACCGACCTCAGCATTTCGATTTCGGGCGAGATCGGCGGTGTCAGCTTTTCATTCGCGCCCCGCTTCTCCCTGACCCACGACGAGACGATCAACTCCCTCTGCACTCCTGGCTGCCCCGACGTGATCACGGTCACCGCGGCGAGCGGCCTGACCGAGACGATCCGCGTCGGCGACACGCGATACACGATCGCGGTCGACGACTTCGACATCCTCAACGGGTTCGTGCTCGAGGACGGGTCGTTTCTTTCGGCCGAAGGAACGCGGAACGGCATCGACATTCTGGGGTCGATCACGATGACGCCGGTTCCGCTGCCTGCCGCCGGATGGATGCTCTTGGCCGGCCTCGGCGGCCTCGCGATGATGCGCCGCCGCCAGTCGCGCGCCGACTGACCCCACGACATCGCCTTCGCTAGATGCCGCCGCTACGCCTCGCGCGCCAGCTTGCGCAGGACCGCGACCATTCCCGCGCTGAGCGCGACGCACCATATCGCCATGACGATGCCCTGATCGGGGAACGGAATGCCCCAGTCGATCGCCACGCCGGTCAGCCCCGGGCCGATCGCCGTTGAGACCACCATCAGCGCCGTGGCCAGCGACCGCACCGACCCGAGGTGGTTCGTGCCGTAGATCGCCGGAAGCAAGGTGCCCCATGTGGTCGTGCTCATGCCCTGCGTGACGCCGATGATGGCCAGCGCCACGATCCAGCCAAGCGGCGTTTCCGCAGGGCCGATCAAAGCGATGCCAAGCGCCATCGGCAGGACCATGACCGGCAGGAGGCGGGCGGGGCCGAACCGGTCCGCCGCCCATCCCGTCACGAAGGCCATGCCGACCGTGCTGGCCGCATATGCCGGGTATCCCGGCGCCATCGACACGAGGCTCCAGCCCTTCACCTCGGCGATGTGGACCTGGTGGAAGAAGATCACCGTTCCGATGAAACCCGGCGTCAGCATGAGCGGCGCCAACGCCCAGAACAGCCAGTGCCGCAGGGCCTCGCGGCGGGTCCAGTGCAGCCCGCCGATCCCCGGCGCGCCCGTGGTCCCGGTCGTACCCTGGGGCGCGCGGTCCTGCGCCAGAAGGCGCACCAGCGACGGCAGCACCACCAGCGCGATCACCGCCGCCACCACCAGCCACGACGCCCGCCACCCGATCGCCCCGAGAACGAGGACCGCGGGCAGGGGCAGCAGCACCTCGCCCAGCGGATAGCCGAGGTTGGTGAGAGCCATCGCACGGCCACGCGTCGCGACGAACCAGCGCGCCATCGCCGTCATCTTGATGTGGCTGAACATGCCCTGGCCGCAGAAGCGCAGCAGGAACACCGCGACACCGAGCATCCAGACCGAGGTTCCGAACGCCATCAGCAGCGCGGCGCCCGCGAAGGTGGCCGCGATCAGCGGGGCGAGGCGCGACAGCTTCACGGTATCCGCCCACGAGCCGCGCCCAAGCAGCAGGGCGGCCGAGGACAGTGTCGCGACGGTGTAGATCAGGCCCCAGTCGCCGTCGCTCAGGCCGTATTCCGCCCGGATCTCGCCGGCGAAGAGCGAGATGAACCACGTTTGTCCGAAGGAGGAGCCGAACGCGAGCAGCAGGCCCGTGGCGAGCCAGCGCCGGTTGTCGGCAAGGAAACGGAGCATTGCGGAAGCCACCGAAGACGCGCGTTGACCCCTCCCATATGCCCCCTTCAAGGCGTTGGCCAGTGCGCCCGGACAGGTGCCCGGCCGCTTTTTTCGCTGGCCGCACAAGGGCGAACCCGAGCCGCAATGCCATTGACATGGCCAGCCATCGGACAGAGGAGTGTTCAGGGAAGGAAAAGGACACGTCTCATGCCTCGTTTCGCGGTCGCGGCGACGCTCGCACTGTCCATTGCGGCGGGGCCCGTCCTCGCGAACGAATTCTGGATCTCGCCGCACGCCTACAGGTGGCCGGCGGAAGAAACCTTGCGCGCCGATCTGAGGCTGGGCCAGCGCTTCATGGGCGCCTCGCAGGAATTCGCCCGCCAGGAGATCGAGCGCTTCGAGATCATCACCCCCGAGGGCGCGTTCGATATCGAGGGCGAGAACGGCGACATCCCCGCGCTCAGCGCTACGGGTCTGCCCGAGGGCCTGGCGGTGATCGTCCACGAGACGACGTCATACGGATTGACATGGGACGACTGGCCGAGCTTCGTCGCCTTCGCCGAGGAGAACGGGCTGGCCGCGATCCTGGCCGAGACGACGGAGGCGGCGCAGCCCGCCGATGCCCCGGTGCGCGAGGATTGCGTGCGCTACGCCAAGTCGCTCGTCGCTGTCGGCCATGCGCGCGGCGCCGACGTGCGCGTCGGGATGCGCGCGGAATTCCTCGCCCTCGCAAATCCCTATACGGACAGTCTCGCCAGCGTGCTTCCGGTGCAGTTCTGGCTGGACGACGCGCCGCGCCGCGCGGTGCAGGTCGACGTCACCGCGCGTCCGGTCGAGGGCGGAGACGCCGTATTCGAGCGCTACGAGACCGACGGCAACGGCATCGTCGTGCTGCCGGTGGCTGCGGGAATGGAGTATCTCGTGACCTCCGTCATCCTCGAGCCTGCGGCGGAGGGCGCAGCGCCGGGGTCGCACTGGCGCACGCTTCGGGCCAGTCTCACCTTCGAGGTCCCGCGTCCCGAGACCACGCCCTGAGCGGCTTGCCCCCGGCGCGCCTCCGCGCTATCGGAAGGCCGGACGAAGGAGTGCCGCGATGGAAAAGTTCAACAGGCTTACGGGCGTCGCCGCGCCGCTGCCCCTGATCAACGTCGATACCGACATGATCATACCCAAGCAGTTCCTGAAGACGATCAAGCGATCGGGACTTGGCAAGAACCTGTTCGACGAGATGCGCTATGACGACGATGGCAACGAGATCGCCGATTTCGTGCTGAACAAGCCCGCCTATCGCGATGCGCAGATCCTCGTGGCGGGCGAGAACTTCGGCTGCGGCTCGTCGCGCGAGCACGCGCCGTGGGCGCTTCTGGACTTCGGCATCCGCTGCGTGATCGCGCCGTCCTTCGCCGACATCTTCTTCAACAATTGCTTCAAGAACGGCATCCTGCCCATCGTCCTCCCGCAGGAAGACGTGGACAAGCTGATGGACGATGCCGAGCGCGGGGCGAACGCCGTCGTCACCATCGACCTCGAGAACCAGATGATCACCGGCCCGGACGGCGGAGAGATCACGTTCGACGTCGACCCGTTCCGCAAGCACTGCCTGCTGAACGGGCTCGACGATATCGGGCTGACGCTGGAAAAGGCCGCCGCCATCGACAGTTTCGAGGCGCAGGCCGACCAGGCGCGTCCCTGGGTCTGACCGCCCTCCACTCGGGCTTCACCAACTGATGCAATTGCGGCACACCTGTGTGCCCAATATGCTGCCCCGTGCCCGGACACGCGGCCCCAACGCTTGCGCGGCTGGGGCAATCTGGGCAGCTTTGTGGCAAAAATCGGGCGCGGATCGTCCGCAACGGTGCCAATTTTCGTAATTTTGGACCGAGCGGGACACTCGGCGGACTGATTCAAAAACTAAAGGAGTCGGGACAACCGGCTTCGAGATTGAGGTAGAGTCTGTGCTGACCCAGCTCGTAGGTGCCATTGCGCGTGCGCTGATCGTCGTCGTGGTGATCGCGACGCCGTCGCTTCTGATACCAGGGACCAGTCCCGAGGGAACGCAGGTCGTGACGCTTGTCGCGCTCGCACTCGGCCTGTTCGTCGGCATCGAATACGCGGCGACCTACCCCGGTCTCGTGGAATTCCGCGACGCGCCACCGTTCAACCGCGTCCGCATCCTGACCCTGTTCGTCACGCTGTTCCTGCTGAGCCTTGTTGGCAACGCCGAACCCACCTCCGGGTCCAGCCTGTCGCTCGTCGTCAGCGCCTTCGGCATCCTCGCGGCAACGGCGCTCGACTTCCCGTTCAGCCCTGTCCAGATGATCGAGGTTCACCTGCCGGCCGGCCTCGACCCGTCCCTCGTGAACAGGATCCAGGCCATGACGGGCATCGCGACCGTCGTGATGCTTGCCTCGATCTTCATCTTCGCGCTCCTGATCCGTCTGCACCAATGGCCGAACCGGGGAAGCTCGTTCAACGTCTGGATCAACCTGCCGACCTTCGACCCGACCACCGGAGGAGATGTCGTCAAAAGGTTGCGGCGCGACTCCCTCGTTAACGTGATCTTAGGGGTTTTCGCGCCATTCGTGCTTCCGGTCGTCGCCGTCGTGGCGGCGAACCACATCGAGATCGCGCTGCTTGCATCGCCACATGCGCAGGTCTGGGGAATCACGCTGTGGATGTTCATCCCGCTGAGCATGTTGATGCGTGGCCTCGCAATGGGGCGGATCGCCGACATGATCGGCCAGCGCCGCGCGCGTCTGACGGCCGGCATCGCCTCGGACGGGCCGCCCTCGCCGGCCTTGTCGCGGTAACGCTTCCAGCCTTCCCGGCCTTCGCAGAGACCCTGCGCCTTGCCGTCTATCACACCGCGTTTTCCCGCGACGGGCCCGGCCTGCTGCTGGCGGACATCGTGTCGGGCGACGATCCGCAGGTGCTCGCGGCCCGCGACGTGATCGTGGCGGCGAGGGCGGATGTGCTCCTTCTGCTCGACATGGACCACGACGTGGGCCTCGCCGCGCTGCAGGCTCTTGCCGGGGCGCTCGCTGAGGCGGGCCTCGACTACCCGCACCGTTTCGCGGCGGCGCCCAACACCGGGCGTCCGACGGGCATCGACCTCGATGGCGACGGAAGAAGTTACAGGGCACGGGACGCGCAGGGCTACGGGCTGTTCCGGGGTGACGGCGGCATGGCGCTTCTGTCCCGGCATCCCGTCGGCGCGGTGCGGGACTTCACCGACCTGCCGTGGGTGGCGCTTCCCGAAGCCTCTGCGGCCGAGGTCACGCCCCCCGAGGCCCTTGACGTGCTGGCGCTGCATTCGGTCGGGGCGTGGGATGTCGAGATCCTGGCGCCGGGTGGGCCGGTCCACCTGCTTGGCAGCCACGCCTCGCCCCCGGTCTTCGACGGCCCCGAGGATCGCAACGGCAGGCGCAACGCGGACGAGCTTCGGTTCTGGACGCTCTACCTCGACGGCTGGACGCCGGGCGGAGCGCCTTTCACCGCGGCGCGGTTCGCGGTCGCAGGGACGTTCAACGTGGACCCCTCGCGCGGCGAGGGGCGGCGCGACTCCCTGCGCGCGCTTCTGGGACACCCGGCGCTGCGGGACGCCGTCCCCGCCGGGGCGTCGGGCAGCCCGGCCACGGCCGACTGGCAGGATCCGTGGCCCGGCGATCTGCGTGTCGACTACATCCTGCCCTCTCGCACGATGCGCGTCCTCGCCTCCGGGGTGCTGTGGCCGTCCGATGGCGGGACCTTGATGGGCGTCTCCCCGGCGACCGCGGCCGCCGCGTCGGATCACCGGCTGGTCTGGATGGACCTGTCGCTTGCGGATGGCGCAACGACGCGACCTTGACCCTTCCGGGGCGGCGGACTAGGCGATCCGTTGAAGATTCCGTTCAACGCGAGGGACCAAGACCATGACCGATCGTTCACTGCTCATCCTGCCCGGTGACGGGATCGGCCCCGAGGTCATGGCCGAGGTGCGCAAGGTCATCGACTGGTTCGGCACGCAGGGGATCGCCTTCGACGTGAGCGAGGACCTCGTGGGCGGGGCCGCCTACGACGCGCACGGCACGCCGCTGACGGACGAGACGATGGCCAGGGCGCAAGCCGTCGACGCCGTCCTGCTCGGGGCCGTGGGCGGCCCGAAATACGACGTGCTCGATTTCTCGGTGAAGCCCGAGCGCGGACTTCTGCGCCTGCGCAAGGAGATGGACCTCTATGCCAACCTCCGCCCGGCGCAGTGCTTCGACGCGCTGGCCGATTTCTCCTCGCTGAAGAAGGACGTCGTGGCCGGCCTCGACATCATGATCATCCGCGAGCTGACCTCGGGCGTCTACTTCGGCGAGCCGCGCGGCATCCATACCGAAGGCAACGAGCGCGTGGGCGTGAACACGCAGCGCTACACCGAAAGCGAGATCGCCCGGGTCGCGCGCTCGGCTTTCGAGCTGGCGCGCAAGCGGTCGAACAAGGTCTGCTCGATGGAGAAGGCCAATGTCATGGAATCGGGCGTCCTTTGGCGCGAGGTGGTCCAGGAGGTGCACGACGCCGAGTATCCCGACGTGGAACTCAGCCACATGTATGCCGACGCGGGCGCCATGCAGCTGACGCGCTGGCCCAAGCAGTTCGACGTGATCGTGACCGACAACCTCTTCGGGGACCTGCTTTCGGACCTCGCCGCGATGCTGACCGGATCGCTCGGGATGCTGCCCTCGGCCTCGCTCGGCGCGCCGATGGAGAACGGGCGCCCCAAGGCGCTCTACGAGCCCGTGCACGGCTCGGCCCCCGACATCGCGGGGCAGGGCAAGGCCAACCCGATCGCCTGCATCCTCTCCTTCGCCATGGCGCTGCGCTATTCCTTCGACCTCGGCGCCGAGGCCGACCGCCTCGAGAAGGCGGTGGAGGCGGTGCTTGCCGACGGTCTGCGGACCGCGGACCTGCTCGGCGAGGAAGGCATGACCCCGGTCTCGACCGCCGAGATGGGAGACGCGATCGTGGCCAAGCTCGCCGCGGGCTGAGCCGCGCCACGGGACGCCCGCGCGACGTGTTCGCTCAAGGAATTCTCGGCTAACTTCGCCGCGAAACCGGAACGGCCCACACTCGAAGGACCGGAAAGCCGATGCCCCTCAGAGAGAACGCGAACCTTCGCGGCGTCCTGCTTGCGCTTGCAGCCTTCGGCGTGTTCGCGACGCATGACGTGATCATCAAGTATCTGGGCGGCAGCCTGTCGCCGTTCCAGATCGTGTTCTTCAGCGTTCTCTTCGGCTTTCCGATGGTCACGTTCACCCTGATGCGCGACCCGTCGCACGGCAACCTTCGGCCGGTCCATCCGTGGTGGACCGCGTTCCGAACGGCGCTGGTCGTCGTCACGGGCGCCTCCGCCTTCTATGCCTTCAGCGCGCTGCCCCTGGCGCAGGTCTACGCGATCCTCTTCGCCGCCCCGCTCCTGATCACGGTGATCGCCGTTCCCGTCCTCGGCGAGCGCGTCGGCATCCGCCGCGCCGGTGCGGTCCTCGTGGGGCTGGGCGGCGTCCTCGTCGTTCTGCAGCCCGGCGCGACCGCCCTCACGCCCGGGCATGTCGCGGCGCTGGTGGCGGCGGTCTGTGGCGCATTCGGGGCCGTCATCATGCGCCGGATCGGGCGGGAGGAACGGACGGTCGTCCTCATCCTCTATCCGATGATGGCGAATTTCGTGGTCATGGGCCTCGCGTTGCCCTTCGTCTACCGGCCGATGTCCGGGCAGGACCTCGCGCTTCTGGCGGTCATCGCGGCGCTCGCGCTTGTGGCCACGAACCTCCTGATCTTCGCCTATCGTGCGGCCGCCGCCGCGACCGTGGCCCCCATGCAGTATTCGCAGATCATCTGGGCGTCGGTCTTCGGGATCGTCTTCTTCGACGAAGGGCTTTCCACGCCGACCGTGATCGGGACCGCGATCATCGTCGCCTCGGGGATCTACATCGTCATTCGCGAGGATCGCGGCGGCCGGTCGCGCACCACGCCCGTCCTTCGCACCCGGTCGCGGATCGGATCCCCGTCAGCGCCGAGGGTCGCCCCCTTCCTCCCGGACAGCCAGCGCGGAGCGCAGCACCGAAGCGCCCCGGACGCAACGCATCCGGCCCATTGACGCTCTTGCATTGCCGCGCAACCGGCGCTATCCCGCGCGGCACGGTCGGAGTGTAGCTCAGCCTGGTAGAGCACTGTCTTCGGGAGGCAGGGGCCGGAGGTTCGAATCCTCTCACTCCGACCA